>CACYSI010000065.1 GCA_902776975.1 uncultured Ruminococcus sp. | reverse complement strand
CTGCTCTTTTTGATATGGTTATTTTATCAAATACAAGATGATTATTCAAGCATATTTACAATTATCCTGCAAATTGTTCGGTATTGAACAGATCAGCCTTTAAGTGTTCAAAAGTGAACACTTTAGGGCAAGATTGATAATTGAAGCCGGCTGACAGTCATGCTATCATAGTGTTGCAATCAAATGAGAGCCCGCCAAAACCGAGCAGACTCTTCCACATACAAATACGGAAAAGAGGAGAACACATGAAAAAGAGAACATTCAAAACCAGAATCACCGCAACCGTATTATCCGTCGTCACAATCTTATCCGTCACTACAGCGTCTACCGTTTCCGCGGCGGCAGCTTCGACCGGTAACGTTGCCGGAGACGCGGCATACGCCGCAGGCATCGGTATTATCAGGCAGTATGCGCCCGGAGGTCAGGCGATCGCCGGCGCGCTCGACACAATCGTCAACTCTTTTACCCAACAGGGACCGTCGCTGAGTGATATCAGCAACGACATCAGCAAGCTCCGCAGCGATATCAGCACCCAGTTCGCTGATGTCAAAAAACAGATGAAAGACTATAGCGAAGCGATCGAGAATAAGATCGTTGACCAGACCGTGATCGCCGGCAAGGGTGTCGGCTTCGATAAGCTGATGACCGAGCTGCAGGCAACCGACAGACAGATCAACAGCATCAACCATGACAGCTCCATCAATGATAAAGAAAAAGCCGTGGAGATCGCCTGCCTGATCGGCAAGAACTCCGAGTGGAACAAAACAAGCAATCTTTATTACGGCTATCAGGACTTTATGAATACGCTGAGCGCTTCGAGCTTCGCGGACCAGAAGGATCGCGACCTCTATCAGGTCGTCTACAGCGATTTTACCTCTAAGGTCATGTTCAGCGGCGAGGCGCTCGACCGATCGAATCCCTATATCGACAGAGTCATGCTCCTCGGTATGTATGCCTACAGCATCAACGCCCAGTGTCTGAAGGCAGCTCAGACCGTTTCTCAGTTTACCGCAGAGGACGAGAAGATGCTCAACGCCGACGAGCTGAGAAACTATTATTCGGTCAAGTCGCTCACCGGCGTCGTCAACGGCGAGATCAACCATATTAATTCCAAGATGTTTGATACAAGCAAAGCCGACAGCGTCGCCTCTCATTATAACACTTACAAAAACATGAGCAGACTCGTTTTTCTCAACAAAAACACCGTAAGCAAAGAGCTCAAGTCCCTGATTGCTGTCGGTAATCTGGCAGAAGCCTCAGGTTATGCTTACTGGCTGTTCGATATCATGGATAAAGGCGCACTCACGCATGAAGAACTTGGCAATCTCGCCGCCTATGTCAAATCGACATACAGCGGAAAGACGCTGCGTGATTATCTGACCTACGTCGGGTTCGATTTGACCGATATCCCGAAAGACGCGCGCTTCGTAGTCGGTAACGAAATAATAGAGTCCACCGGAGAGGTTGCGTATGAGAACGGCTATTTCATTATTAAGAGCCGCTGTGACCGCCCGGAGATCTCGATCGATGACGCCGCTCTTACCATATCAAATCGTCCTGCTTACAAGAAAGTGTTATATAATGGCAGCTACGAGAGATTTTCCTCGGATATTATCATTGGCTTTAATAAAGCATAACATCAACTACTGTGAATTACCGCCCTCCCGATAATCCCGGGAGGGCGGTGTTTTCCTATCGTCATAGCGAGGACACTTTTTCAGCAATTCCACAAAAAGGAGTCGTACTTTTCTCTCGCTTCAGACGGCATTTACCGCATGGAGATTGCATCGGAGATCGACACGCGTGTCAATCCCTTGCGATGCACCGATATTTTATTGATACTTGCTATTACAACTCCCGCTTGATGCTGTCAATCGCGCCCTTTTCGATGCGGCTGACCTGAGCCTGAGATATGCCTATCTCTTCGGCTACCTCCATCTGGGTCTTGCCTCTCATATACCTGAGTGAAAGGATCCTCTTTTCACGATCACTGAGCTTTTTGAGAGCTTCTTTGAAGGCTATCTCCTCGAGCCAGTCGTTATCGTCGCTC
>CACYSI010000064.1:2340-3241 GCA_902776975.1 uncultured Ruminococcus sp. | reverse complement strand
AATCGACCACAACGCCGCCTAAAGCAACAGCATGACCGTCCATGTACTTGGAGGTGGAGTGGACGACTATATCAGCGCCCCACTCGAAGGGACGGCAGTTGACGGGAGTTGCGAAGGTGTTATCGACGATCAGCGGGCAGCGGTGAGCGTGCGCGACGTTCGCGAACAGCTCGATGTCAATTACGTCGAGAGACGGATTAGTGACTGTCTCTACGAAAACAGCCTTTGTATTGGGCTTGAAGAATTTTTCAAGCTCGTCTGCGGTGGAAGTCGGGCTGACGAAGTCGAAGTCTATACCCAGATCGCGCAGGGTCTTGTTGAACAGGTTGAAGGTGCCGCCGTAGATAGCAGCGGAGGCTATCACATGGTCGCCTGCCTTGCAGATATTGGTGATGCTTATCAGCGAAGCCGCCTGACCCGATGCCGTGAGCATAGCGCCTACGCCGCCCTCGAGAGCCGCGATCTTCTTGGCTACGGTATCGAGCGTGGGATTTGCGAGACGGGTGTAGAAGAAGCCGGCTTCTTCAAGGTCGAAGAGCTTGCCCATGGTCTCGGCGCTGTCGTAAGCGAAGGTGGTGCTCTGCACTATCGGGAGCACTCTGGGCTCGCTGTTCTTAGGCTCATAGCCTGCCTGTACGCATAAAGTGTCGATTTTCATATATTTGATCCTCCCTGATTAATTACTAAGTTGAGATTGCCGCAGCCCCGTCACGCGTGTCAAGGGCTTTGCAATGACTGTTAAAACAATCCTTTTATCCAGCTTGTAAGAGCGTCGGTGCCGAATACCGCGAGAGCGATAAGCGCGAAGAACACGAGAGCTGTGATCACCTTGATGGTGGTACGCAGAGCCGGGTTCATCTGCTCAGCCGACTTATCGACGTTTCTCAGATGCTCTATCCAC
>CACYSI010000064.1:0-2325 GCA_902776975.1 uncultured Ruminococcus sp. | reverse complement strand
CTCGATCTCCTCCATATGGGGCTCGATCTCGTTATCGAGCGTTTCTATAGAGCCGAGCAGCTGCGACGCCTTGGGCAGCGCCGAGAACGGCACCAGTATGCTGATATTTGAGAGCTTTACGTCGTAGCCGGTCACGATCTCGTTCGCGACGCCCTGCGGCTGGACGTTCTGCTCAAGATACGGGATATCCTCGGTGCTGAGCAGCCCCGTTATCATGGCGCGCTCGGTACCGCCTGCCACGCAAAGGCGCACGGGCTCGTTGATATCGGTGATCTCTTTGAGCTTATGCTTGCAGCCGTCGAACGGCAAAGTCTCTTCAAAGCAAAGCCGCTTGCAGGTTTTACAGTATTTCACATACATCTCCCCTTTTATCGTAAATAATATAATAACACAAGACGATCGGTATTTCAAGACTTTTGACGCAAGCGAAACAAATAATAATCTTCCCCGATGCAAGTACTAAACACTTTATCCTTGCTTTGCTCAGGCGGGTTATCAGACTAAGAGGAAAAAGCCTCCCCGTTGGCACTTTTGCGGCAAGAGGCGGGGAATTATCCGTTTTTAATCGGTTGAGATTGCCACGGGGCGCATTATAGATTGTCATTGCGAGGAGGAACATGGTTCCGACGTGGCAATCTCAACCTTAACCTTTGCGCCCCTCGCAATGACTGATTAATAAAATGAAAACTCCCAAAAGCAATACCTTTGGGAGTGTGATATATTAACCTGTAAATCATTATACGTCTTGATTATCTTTTTCGGTCGGATAAAGCCGATTGATTCAACAGTCGATCAGCGTCTGTCTTTGCCGAGCTCCTTATAATAGCGGTCTTTCACCGCATACATCATCATATCCGATTCTCTCAACATATCGTCGACCGACTTGGAGCCGTCGTCGCAATAGCTGAAACCTACGGCGCAGTTGTACTCTGTCTTGCCGACGTTGTTTTCTATACGCCTGATAAGCTCCGTCAGCTCATCCTGCAGGGTTTTGCGGCAAAGGATGATGAACTCGTCTCCGCCTACCCTGTAGCAGAACTGTCTGCTCCTCAGCGCGCGGTGAAAGCACAGCGCCAGAGTTACCAGAGCTTCATCTCCTGCGGCGTGGCCCTGAGTATCGTTGAGGTCTTTAAGCCCGTTCATATCTATAGATACAAGCGCGGTGATCTCCTCGGGATTCTCGCAGATATCGGCGTGATAGGCGTGCCGATTGAGCAGCCCTGTGAGCGAGTCCTTCTTCGTCTGCTGCAATATCTCGAAAACATAGTACGCGAACAGCGCGATACCGATAGTAGAGCAGAATATCTTGGAAAAGTCGCCTTTGAAGACGAACGGAAGCACCAGATCAGCGAACAGCGCGAAGCTGAGGAAGGTGATCGGGATGATCTCCATCCATGTCTTGTTGCTCCTCATTATGAGCAGAAAGACAAGTGCCGCGCAGTACACGCCGGCAACGATGAAGGGCAGATAGCCCAGCACTCCGCGTGTGAAGCTGCCGTCCTCCTCCACCCTGAATACGATACCGGTAAATATCGAGGCAAAATCTACCGCCGTAAGGATTATCGCAGGGATAAATATATACCAGGTCTGTCTTTTGACCAGCGTGAAGATGATCTGCGAGATTATGAACGGAGTCGCGCTGTAACGTATCGCTATCAGGATACCTCGCAGGAGCATGCGATCGGGTGAATGAGCGGCATACTCGAACTCAACGAATACGGCGATAGAAAGCAAAAACACGCCGACGATCAGGATATACATACGCCGGATGGTTTTTTTATCTAAAAATACCGTGATGCTGAGCGCTATCGCAAACGCCGCCAAAACCAGCAGCAGCGGCCAGTTCTGCAGCAAATACTCTTTTATCATGGGACATCCTCTCATTATAACTTGTCAATTTGATCTTTTGCGGTTTGACTTGAGCCTTTATACTAAACTCAGACTAAAAAGATTGACAATCTATCGAGTCAAATTATTCAAGTTTAGTATCAGACGCCCATATATAACAGGACTGTTTATTTCTAAATGTAACATAAAATGTCGCTGATTGCAAGCGATTTATATATTATAGGCATATCGCACAATTCGATGTGCGAGTATTGCGGCTGAATATGTAATTTCAGCTATACTCTACAGCTCAGTAAAAGAATAAAAGAGAAGTATAAAATTGAGATCAGATTCTGCCTCGTCTTAGGTGCGGAGTACTCCTGTCATTCGCTCTATCTGCGCTCTCCCTGTTATGTAGTGACATTTGTCAAGAGGGAAAGCGCAATTTATTTCACAACTATTTTGTTTTTTGAGAACATCTCAAAAGAGTTTTAGAAA
>CACYSI010000063.1 GCA_902776975.1 uncultured Ruminococcus sp. | reverse complement strand
ACCTCGAGCTGATAGGTATATACGAAGACCTCGTTGCCCTCGATCTCGCTCTTGACGTCGTTCTTGTTTGTATAAGTCAGCTTGACTGCCTCGTTCGGATTACCTACGGACTCGGTGGTAGAGTATTCGTTCAGTACTGCGGAAAAGTCGACAAGAACATATTCAGCATCATAAAACTCAGCTGTCTTGAGATAAGCCTTATTGAGGGATACGGTAAAGGTGGTATCCTGTCCTTCGGCAGCGGAAACGTCGACTGTATAGTTTTCAGGAGCGATGGTAGAGATGACGTCGTAACCATCGTCTGCAAGAGAAACAACAATGCTGTCCTGATCGAGAGTCAGTCCCATTGACATCAGGTCGGAGATCACATAGCTGTTCAGCTTGAAATCGAGGTCGGGAACATCGCTGACGTTACCTATAACGGAGCTTGTGATCTCAAATTCAACAATGTCGCCGATAGAGACATCGGTGTAGTTTACGTTGCCCTTTGTAGAATTCATGATCTCCTTTATGATCTCGGGTTTGTCTTCGGCTACCTTTGCGGCGAGGTCGATCGGATCGATGGAATACACCCAGCCGCTTTCCTCGGTATAATAAGGGAGCGCAAAGCATGAGTTGGTTACCGACTTGACCCCTGCGGGAAAGTCGATGGCTCGCACATAATAGATACCCTGTGCGAGATTACTGAGTGTCTTTGTGTTGCCGTCGACATTGACCTCAAAGTCACCGACTACAGTACCGCCGGCGATACCGAAGTCTTTATCCAGAGCATCGAGGATCTTAGTTCTGTCAGCGTCGGAGAAGTTGCCGTCTGCCACAGCCGCCTTAACTCCGGCGTTGTTGACCTTGACGTCGTACTTCACGGAATACGGATTGGCGGTCGTGACCAGATCGGCGATCCTGTAGATCTCGAAATCTTAGCCCGCCTTATCGCAGTTAAGGGTGACCGAGCCCTTACGGGTCGTATCGAGCTCAGCGGTGGATGCAGCGGATACGAACGGGATAGATAAAGTCGCCATCATCAAGACAGCAAAAATAAGTGATAAAAGTCTTTTTGTCATTTTAGTTGTGTCCTTTCATAATAGATTTTTTGTGATAGTATAAGCAGGATACCGCTAAGCCGATACCTGCAAGAATAACAGAAACCATGTATATGTAACTGACGCCTGCGCCGCCTGTGTTCGGCATGATCATCTTGGCATTCTCAACGTCAACAGTGACCTCCTGCGGCTCGCTGCTGTCGGCGATCTCAAACCTAATCTTTTCATCATACGGGATATATCCCAATAAGGTTTTGGTTTCTTCAAAATAATAGCTGCCATACGGGAGATCATCTATATGGATCTTTCTGTTAGAATCGGTAGTATAGACAGCCGAGTCTTCATCTTCGGTCAGTTCCCAGAACTTGTATACGGTACCGTTGGTAACGGACGAAACCGCTTTACCGTCGGACGTAAACAGCTTGAAAGTTACACCTTCAAGTGGGAGATTATTTTTATCTCCCTTGAACAGGCTGACCGACCCTTTATTGACAGTGTTTTTCAAATCAAAACCGTTTACTGTGACCGTATAGCCCGGTACCGGTTCCTCTCCGATTGTGTAGGTATACACAGCTCCGCCGTCGTGATATTTATTCAGATTATTGAATGAATACGACCATCCGTTATTCTTATCGGCGATCCTTTCATCGACTTTCACGCCGTCACGGTACAGAATCACCTTGATCCTATCGGGACGGTGACCCATACAGTCGTTGTAGTCATCCCATGTTTTGACGCCGCTGACGGTCAACTTATCCGATACATAGTGATTGACAAAATCACAGATATAATGATTTGCGTCGGAGGGATCCTGTTTATTGCCGTCGGACTTTGAGGTGTAGTTTTCTACATTGTTCTCTCTGACGTCATACCGGTATTCGCAAAAACCGCCGCCGTGATCATTATCGGCATACCCTTTTTCAAGGTTATTGAATTCAAATTGCCAGCCGTTGCTCTCGCTCATGGTGAATGAGTCGATACGAATGTCATCTCTGTAGAGTTGCACCGTCACACTTTTGGGGCGTTTTCCGTCGCTGTTGTTCTCATCATCCCAGATTTTTGAGCCGGTTATGCTGATAACAGGGATAGACTGCTCATTAAGCACGGGATCGTCAAAAACATTCAGTACAGCAAGATTATTCTTATCATTACTGAATGTGAAAGTCATCGTATATACCGTATTATCCGGTTTATAGTTACAGCCGGACGGTATATATGATTCTTTGACATAGTATGTACCGGGAGCGAGCTTTTTCAGAGTATTGCGGCTGCCGTTAGCGGTATAGGCTACACCGTTGCTGTCCAGCGCAACATATCCGAGATAGTTGCTGCTTTGTGCCGAGAAATCCGTCGGGCTCTTTGAAAACAAGTAACGGATACCCTCAAATGAGTAATCGGG
>CACYSI010000062.1 GCA_902776975.1 uncultured Ruminococcus sp. | reverse complement strand
AAAAAGACCTTTAACGGCAAGATCGACAGAAAAGCCTACAGAAAGAAAAAGTAATATATCCATACAGACAGCCGCGGTATCATGCCGCGGCTGTTCTTGCGTTTTGGCGGTAGTATTGAAAAAAACAGTATTGCATATGATCTTTTTCGGCAAAAAAAGATATAGAATATATACTTGAGTAATGATATAATAATTACGTTATTTATAAGGATAGAACGTATTTCGTGATTTTATTGCGAGATTTGTAATTTAATGATTTTAGTTTAAATATTTAAACAGACAAACAGACAAATATAATTATCAATGATCTTTAAGTTACGATAATCTCGTGATACTTATCTTTACTCAAAAGGAGATCGATCAATGAAACTGTCAAGAATGTATCATACAGCCAGATTGTTTATGATCCGCTCATACGCCAAACGCGCGGAATATCTCAAAAAGCATAAACTATTGGGGGCTATAGGAGATAACTGTAAGTGGGGCGCTCGTGTGCCTCTTTACTCCGAACTGATCAAAGTGCATAACAATGTTACGATACACAAGTCTGTCGCTATTATGACTCATGATATGGTCAACGGCTTTTTGAAGAGAGCGAGACCCGACGTAGACTTTGGCGCGCGCGAGCGAATCGGCTGTATCGAGATAATGGATAATGTTTATATCGGTATCGGCGCTATGATAATGCCCGATGTAAGGATCAACAAGAACTGCTTTGTCTCCGCGGGCAGTGTGGTTACCTCCGATATACCGGAGAACTCCGTGGTAGCGGGTAATCCCGCTAAGGTCATCGGACGTTTTGATCTGTTCGTAGCCTCCAGAGCGATGAACAAGGAACACAATATTTACTTTAAAAACCAGGAGCTGCCTGCTGAGAGGGCAGCGGCAGAATGGGAGTATTTTGAGAGCATCAGAAAGGAAACGGCTGAGCAGAATACGTCTGCCGTATCCACGGTCAAAGCCTCTATACCGACAGATGACGCTGAGTTCAAGTCTGTCAGGGATAAAGTTGTCAAGACCCTGTCCGAAAACATCAGCGGCGTTGACTTTGAGACAACTCAGAATCTCGTCACTAACAATATTTTTGATTCACTGTCGCTTATAACGGTAGTAAACCTGCTCGAAGAGGAATTCTCCTGCAAGATACCGTTCCAAAAGGTAAATCCCGAGAACTTCAACAGCGCGGACAGCATGACAGCTATGATACTCAGCCTCGGCGGCGGAGAATCTACAGATAAAGCAGAGTCGTCAGTCGTTTCAAAGGAAGAAGTTTTGGGTGAAGTGATAGGCTTTGATGACGCCGAGACATATAAGCCGATTGTACAGAGGATATTTGAGAATTCTCTTAAGAATTCCGATGATCCCGCTATTATAGTAAACGATAAAACTACTACATACAGCGAGTTTGCCGGTATCATCTATTCAATCTATAAGTGGCTTTTAACTAAGGGGGTCAAAAAGGGCGACCATGTTGTGGTCCAGGCTTCGCATGAAGTCACCTGTCCCGCCTGTTGGTATGCCGTTCAGCTTGCGGGCGGAGTTATGGTGCCTGTTGAGAAGAGCGCACCCGAGTCGCGCATACTTGAGATAGCATCAGAGACCGATTCGACCTATATCATAGCGCTCAAACCAAACAAGAGCTCCGCTCTGCCTTGGATGAGCTATGAAGATGTATACGCGATCGAACACGATCACAAGTTTACCGCTGATACTGTCGTTGAGTATCCGGATATAAATCTGCCTTGTGAGATAATTTTCACCACAGGTACTACAGGCAAGTCGAAGGGTGTTGTTATTACTCACCGTCAAAAGAGCTATTATTCTTCTGTATCTGCATATACCTATGGTATCCGCAGGCACAACAGACATTTAGTGACAGCTCCGCTTAACCACGGCGGCGGAATCAGGTCTACTCATACGCCGCTTTCATACGGCGGATGTGTGGTTTATTTGGAGGGCATGAGCGATCTTGCTAAGCTGTTTACCATAGTTGAGAAGTATCATGTCACCTCGTTGTTCCTGCCTCCGGCGGCAATTAGGATCTTGATTTACAGAACAGGTGATCAATTCTCTAAGTTCAAAAACCAAATAGATTTTGTCACGACCGGTTCATCCGCTCTGTTTGCCAGTGACTGCGATGGCTTGAAAAAGCTGTTGCCCAACTCAAGACTCTACAACACCTATTCATCATCCGAGGTTCCGGGAGGCACGTCGTATAACTATAACGAGGTCGATTTCAAACCCAATTGTATAGGTAAGCCCGTAAAGGGTGTAGATATGGCTGTATTGACCGAGGACGGAAAGCTGACTAAAGAAGCCGGAGTCGAGGGTCAGATCTGCGTCAAGAGCGATATGAACATGAAGGAGTATTATAACGAGCCTGAGCTTACAAAGTCGGTCTATCACGACGGTTGGTTCGTATCCAGCGATATCGGTACTTTTGACGAAGATGGCTATATATACTATGTCGGCAGAAAAGACGACGTCATCAACATCGGCGGCTACAAGATAGCTCCTACCGACGTCGAGAACCTCGCCCTGCAGTCGGGATTGATACAGGAGTGTATCTGTATCGAAGATACCGACGAGTATGATGTAGCGTAT
>CACYSI010000061.1 GCA_902776975.1 uncultured Ruminococcus sp. | reverse complement strand
CCGATCTGTCTTTCCTTTCCTTCGTTTATGTTGCTTCTATTGCTATTTTGTTGAAATGATACAAATGACTTCGATTTATTAAACAAGCCCTAGTATAAGCAGTGATAACGGCATATTTTCGGCTTGATAAATGTACAAAAGTCATGTATAATAGACAACGGAATTTGTCAAGGGTGACGGAAATATGTTGCTAATGAAATATTATGCAACAAATCCTTGACAAATATGCAATAATCAGCTATAATATATGCATAACATTCAAAATAAATGCATATTCATTCGGAGGAATCACTATGAACGCTTTAAACAAAGAAAACATAAAAAAGGTAGTGCTCGCTTACTCGGGCGGTCTCGACACTTCTATCATCATCCCGTGGCTCAAAGAGAACTATAACAACTGCGAGGTCATCGCGGTATCGGGCAACGTCGGTCAGGCCGATGAGCTCGAGGGCTTAGAGGAGAAGGCGCTTAAGACAGGCGCGTCAAAGCTCTATGTCCTCGATCAGACAGAGGAGTATGTGGACGAGTATATCATCCCCACCATGAAGGCGGGCGCCGTATATGAGGACTATCTGCTGGGTACATCCACAGCCCGTCCCTGCATCGCCAAGGGACTGGTCGAGGTAGCTCTCAAGGAGGGCGCGGACGCTATCTGCCACGGCTGCACCGGCAAGGGCAACGATCAGGTGCGCTTTGAGCTGGCTATCAAGCATTTCGCTCCCAACATGCCCATCATCGCTCCGTGGCGTGAGTGGAGCATCAAGTCCCGTGAGGAGGAGATCGAGTATGCCGAGGCGCATAACATCCCCCTCAAGATCAACCGTGAGACAAACTACAGTAAGGACAAGAACCTCTGGCATCTGAGCCATGAGGGTCTCGACCTTGAAGATACCAACAACGAGCCTACATATGAGAAGCCCGGCTTCCTCGAGATGGGAGTATCTCCGATCGACGCTCCCGACGAGCCTACATATGTGACTATCGAGTTCGAAAAGGGCGTACCTACCGCTCTCGACGGCGAGAAGATGTCCGCTAAGAACATCATCTTAAAGCTCAATGAGCTGGGCGGCAAAAACGGCATCGGCATCATCGACATCGTAGAGAACCGTCTGGTCGGCATGAAGTGCCGCGGCGTGTACGAGACTCCCGGCGGAACCATTCTGTACAAGGCGCATGAGGCTCTCGAGAGCATCTGCCTCGATAAGATGACCATGCACGAGAAGCAGAGGCTGTCTATCACCTTTGCTGAGCTTGTATACAACGGTCAGTGGTTCACACCCCTAAGAGAGGCTCTGTCAGCCTTCGTCGACAAGACTCAGGAGAAGGTCACCGGCTATGTCAAGCTCAAGCTCTATAAGGGCAACATCATCAAGGCGGGCGTCGACAGCCCCTACAGCCTCTACAGCGAGGAGATCGCTACCTTCGGCGAGTCCGACTACGATCAGAAGGATTCCGCCGGCTTCATCAACCTCTACGGTTTGCCGATCAAGGTCCAGGCGGTAGTTGACGAGAAGAATAAGTGATAATATCGGTTAACAGTTAACGGTTAACAGTTAACGGTGGATGGAGGGCTACGCCCTCACCATGATCAACAGAAATCAAATAACGCGTCGGCGTTTTCTGCAACCGTTAACATTTTACCAAAGAATAGCTGTTCACAGGGTCGGGGAAGACGATTGACACCCCGACCCTCACGGCGTATATAAGCGTATAAATATAAAGGAAGTTTTTTATGGCTAAGATGTGGGCGGGTCGTACCGCCGGAGATACAAGCAAGCTGGCTGACGAGTTCAACAGCTCCATAGGCTTTGACAGCCGTATGTACAAGGAGGATATCACGGGCTCTATAGCTCACGCGCGTATGCTCGCCAAGCAGGGCATCATCGAGTGGAGCGAGGCTGATATCCTGTGCGACGAGCTGGCGCGCATACTCGACGATATCACCTCGGGCAGGCTCGAGATAGATATGGAAGCCGAGGATATACATATGTTTGTCGAAGAGGTGCTGACCAAGCGCGTCGGCGATGTGGGCAAAAAGCTCCATACTGCGCGCTCGCGCAACGATCAGGTGGCTCTCGACCTCAGGATGTATCTGATGAACCGCGTCGATGAGCTGACAGACGATACCAAAAAGCTGATCTCAGCCCTCACCGATAAGGCTGAGGAGTACAAAGAGGCTATCATGCCCGGTTATACTCATTTACAGCGCGCTCAGCCGATAATGTTCGGGCATCATCTGATGGCGTACGCCATGATGCTGCTGCGTGATATCGACCGTATGACGGACTGTAAGCGCCGCATGAATATCTCACCCATAGGCTGCTGCGCTCTCGCCGGCACCACCTACGACACGGACAGGTACTTTGAGGCGGAGCAGCTCGGCTTTGACGGCATAGCGCTCAACTCGCTCGACGGCGTGTCGGATCGCGACTATGTCATCGAGCTTTTGTCCGCTCTGTCTATACTGATGATGCATCTGTCGAGACTGAGCGAAGAGATCATACTGTGGTCGAGCTGGGAGTTCGGCTTTGTGGAGCTTTCGGACGCTTACACCACAGGCTCGTCGATCATGCCGCAGAAGAAGAACTCCGATATGGCGGAGCTTGTACGCGGTAAGACAGGCAGAGTTTACGGCGACCTTATGGCGGCTCTGACCATGCTCAAGGGTCTGCCGCTCGCGTATAATAAGGATATGCAGGAGGATAAAGAGGGCGTGTTTGACGCGGTGGATACCGCGGCTATGTCGCTCGGCGTATTCATCGGCATGATATCGACCATGAAGGTCAAGACCGAGAACATGAAGAAGGCGGCTCAGCGCGGCTTTATCAACGCGACCGACCTCGCCGATTATCTGACCAAGAAGGGTATGCCCTTCCGTTCGGCGTATAAGATATCGGGCAGTATCGTCGCCTACTGTATAGAGAAGGGCGAGGTGCTCGAGACCCTGCCTTTGGAGAAATATAAAGAATACTCAGAGCTGTTTGAGCAGGATCTGTATGATGATATAGACCTGTATACCTGCGTCAATAAGCGCAACTCCGTCGGCGGCACCTCGGTGCAGTCGATCGAACAGCAGATAAAATATGTTAGAGGCTTAATA
Organism: uncultured Ruminococcus sp.; assembly: GCA_902776975.1. Taxonomy (GTDB): domain Bacteria; phylum Bacillota; class Clostridia; order Oscillospirales; family Acutalibacteraceae; genus Ruminococcoides. The sequence continues at coordinate 1,112 of CACYSI010000061.1, read as the reverse complement.
TAATCAGGAATTATTTTACAGGAGAGGCTGCGGCACGCGTGTCTGATCCTCTCGGATAATTTGTAAAGGAACATACATATATATGCACAAGATCTTTATTGACGGCAGCGCCGGTACCACCGGTCTGCGTATCAGAGAGAGGCTCAGCTCACGCAAGGATATAGAGCTGCTCATCCTCCCCGAAGAACTCAGAAAAGACACTTCGGCTCGCGCCGAGATGCTCAACAAGAGCGATATCAGCTTTTTGTGCCTGCCCGATCAGGCGGCTGTCGAGGCTGTATCGCTGATAGACGACCCCGATACCGTGGTTATAGACACATCCACCGCTCACCGTACTGCCGACGGCTGGACTTACGGTATGCCCGAGCTGACAGGGCTGAGAGAACAGCTCACGACCGCCTCGAGGATAGCTAACCCCGGTTGTCACGCCAGCGGCTTTATCGCGCTGGTAAGACCGCTTGTAGAGCTCGGTATACTCGATAAGGGCGTTCAGCTCGCCTGCTGCTCGCTGACGGGCTACTCGGGCGGCGGCAAAAAGATGATAGCGGATTATGAGGCTGAAGGCAGAGATAAGCTGCTCGACGCTCCGCGCGTCTACGCGCTCTCTCAGAGCCATAAGCACCTGCCTGAGATGAAGCTGGTCTGCGGACTTGACAAAGAGCCTGTGTTCAGTCCGATTGTAGCCTCTTACTACAGCGGCATGGAGGTATGCGTCAGCCTGACGCGTCAGGATATCTCGCGCGATGGTTTTTCCGCTTCGCTCAGCGACATCCAAGCGGCATATCGGGATTATTACAAGAGCGGTCTGATACACTACGATGACAGCGTCGAGGGCGGCTTCATCAGCGCGGCGGCGTACAGCGGACGTGACGATATGGCTGTGGCGGCGTTCGGTAACGACGACAGGATAACGCTCATATCCCGCTTTGACAACCTCGGCAAGGGCGCTTCGGGCGCCGCTATACAGAATATGAATATCCGTCTCGGACTGGATGAAAGTACAGGCTTGGTAATCTAATACTGTTATGTAGTGACCGTTTGTCAATAGGCAAAAGTCACAAATGTAAAAAAGCAGAGGGCGCGTGACAGGAGCCGGTAACAGAAGAATCGGA
>CACYSI010000060.1 GCA_902776975.1 uncultured Ruminococcus sp. | reverse complement strand
TTATCGAGCAGAGCGCTGTACTCGGCTTTGAACTCTCCTGACTCATCGTCGCTCAGGCTCGCGCCAACTCCGCGACAGGTCATGACTCTGCCGAGCCACGCTTCTTTAGTGAACTCCAACACAGCGTCGTAAGAATCAACGCTCACAAGCTCAAAGAGTCCCCGAGCCCACTCGGGGAAGCTGTAAACGAACTCCCTGAAGCCTCCGCCGTTCCACCCGGGATTATACCTCATGACAAGGCTCTCCATCTCGGCGATCACCTCGTCCTCATACGGCAGCCAGTCCATGAATATCTTGCAGAAGAGCCCGTTCGGTCTGAGCACTCTGCATATCTCCTGAGCCGCCTTTTCGGCGTCAAAATACTGAAAGCACTGTACCGCCGTAACAGCGTCAAAGCTGCCGCTCTCAAAGCCCGTGTCCTCGGCTCCGCATACCTTGAAGGATACGCGTTCCATGCCTCTCTCTTTCGCGAGCCTCCTGCCGTATTCGACCTGCTCCGCGGAGATATCGGTCGCGGTAAAGCTCGCGCCCGTGCCGTACATATTCATCGGCAGTACAGCCGTACCGCTGCCGAGGTCGAGTACGCGCTGACCCTCTCTGCCTATACCGAGCTCTGTCAGCTTTTGATACATACTTTCGGGATATATATCACGGTACGCGGCGTAGTTTTCGGACGTTCTGCCAAAGTCGAATTCATGTCCGCCGTCTATATCCTTGATACGCAGAAGATCATCTCCTCATCACCCGCCGATGCCGACGGGTACTTTCTTTATCATATCCTCGCTACACCTGTCTCACGAGCGGCTTTGACTACCGCCTGAGCTACCACCTTTGCAACGTCCTTGTTGAGAGCTGACATGATGATATTGTCGGCGCTCAGCTCACTGTCGGGTATCATGGAGGCGAGCGCGTAAGAGGTCGCGACCTTCATCTCCTCGTTGATGCATGAGGCTCTGCAGTCAAGCGCTCCTCTGAATATACCCGGGAAGGCGAGCACGTTGTTGATCTGGTTCGGGAAGTCCGAGCGGCCCGTGCCCACTACGGCGGCTCCTGCCTCGAGCGCCTTGTCGGGCATTATCTCGGGGGTTGGATTAGCCATCGGGAACACTATCGGGCTGTCAGCCATCGAGCGTATCATATCTCCGCTCACGATACCCGGCGCCGATACTCCGATGAACACATCCGCGCCCTTCATAGCGTCTGCGAGAGTTCCGCTGAGCTTATCTCTGTTGGTCAGCTTCGCTATATCGGCGTGAGCGGCGTTCAGCCCCTCGTCGCCCTCTCTGATGATGCCGAAGCGGTCTACCATGATCAGGTGCTTCACGCCCATATTGAGCAGATGTCTGCCTATGGCTATGCCCGCCGAGCCGGCGCCGTTGATGACTGCCTTGACGTCGCCTATAGCCTTGCCGACCACCTTAAGGGCGTTGAGCAGAGCCGCGGCTACTACTATAGCCGTACCGTGCTGATCGTCATGGAATACGGGTATGTCGCATATCTCCTTGAGCTTACGCTCTATCTCAAAGCACCTCGGAGCGCTGATGTCCTCAAGATTGATACCCCCGAAGGAGCCCGAGATCAGATATATCGTCCTCACGATCTCATCGACATCCTTACTGCGAATACACAGCGGGAACGCGTCTACGTCCGCGAACTCCTTGAACAGAGCGCACTTGCCCTCCATGACGGGCATGCCCGCCTCGGGGCCTATGTCTCCCAGTCCCAGTACGGCGGTACCGTCGGTGATAACAGCCACCAGATTACTGCGTCGGGTCAGCTCATAGCTCTTGTTGATATCCTTCTGTATCTCTAAGCAGGGCTGAGCCACGCCGGGAGTATAGGCGAGCGACAGATCCTCTCGCGTCTTTATCTCACAGCGGGTAGTCACCTCTATCTTGCCCTGCCATTCATAATGCTTTTCAAGCGACTTTTCTCTTATATCCATAGTTTCTCCTTTATATACCTATCCAAAGGATGTCAGACCAGTTCCTCGGGATGAAATACCTTATCAAATTCATCCTCGCTCATAAAGCCGAGCTGTAAGCAGGCTTCTTTCAGCGAAAGGTTCTCTTTATAGGCTTTCTTAGCGACCTTAGCGGCATTATCGTAGCCGATATAGGGATTGAGCGAGGTCACGAGCATGAGAGAACGGTGGAGGTTCTCATCCATCTTCTCTTTATTAGCCGTGATACCGCTGACGCAGCGCATCTCGAACGACGTGATACCGTCTGCCAGCAGTTTCGCGCTCTGCAAAAAGTTATATGCCGTAACAGGCAGAAAAACATTGAGCTGGAAGTTGCCCTGTGACGCCGCCATGCCGATAGTCGCGTCGTTGCCCATCACCTGTACCGCGATCATCGTGATCGCCTCGCACTGGGTAGGGTTCACCTTACCAGGCATTATTGACGACCCCGGCTCGTTCTCCGGTATGGATATCTCGCCCAGTCCGCACCTCGGACCCGAGCTGAGCCAGCGAACATCATTAGCTATCTTCATCATATCGGCAGCCAGCGCCTTAAGCGCGCCGTGAGCGAAGACCATCCTGTCAAGAGAGGTCAGCGCGTGGAATTTGTTGGGATTGCTTACGAAAGGAAGCCATGTCGCTTTGCTGAGCTTCTCGGCTACCTTCTCGCCGAAGCCCTTAGGCGCGTTCAGTCCCGTGCCGACAGCCGTGCCGCCTATCGCGAGCTTATACAGGCCGTCAAGCGACTTTTCAAGCTGCCTTTCATCCGCTTCAAGCATACCGCGCCAACCCGATATCTCCTGCGAGAAGGCAATCGGTACAGCGTCCTGCAGATGTGTCCTGCCGCTCTTGACGATCCCCTCATTTTGTCTTTCAAGCTGTTCAAGGGTAGCGATCAACAGATCGACCGCGGGGATCACCCGCAAAAAAACGGCGTCTGCCGCCGCGATATGCATCGCGGTCGGGAAGGTATCGTTGGAGCTCTGCGACATATTTACGTCGTCGTTCGGGTGCAGGAGCTTTTTCCCTGCGATAGCGTTGCCGCGATTAGCTATCACCTCATTGACGTTCATATTGCTCTGAGTGCCCGAGCCTGTCTGCCATACGGACAACGGAAACTCCGACGGCAGTTTACCCTCGAGTATCTCGTCACACGCGGCACAGATGGCGGCGCATTTCTCCTCAGTCATCTTCTCGGGCTTCAGCTCGCGGTTTGCCTGCGCCGCAGCCTTCTTAAGTTGGGCAAAGGCGTGAATGATCTCCTTGGGCATTTTCTCCCAACCTATCGGAAAGTTCTCAAAGCTGCGCTGAGTCTGAGCGCCCCAGTATCTTTCCGCGGGCACCTTCATCTCGCCCATCGAGTCGCGTTCTATTCTGAAGTTATCCATATGATCCTCCCAAATCATCTGAGATTTTCCGATAATATTGTATCACAGCAAAGAGCCTTCCGCAATAAGTCGGCGGATGACTTGCAGTACAAACATTTGGCATTGTTCGCCGTATTTTTCGTTGAATTCTTCCTGTGGGTGCCACTCGCTGTTGCTGATGACGCGGATATCCGCGCACGGCACACCCGACTGAGAGCACACCTGAGCTACGCCGAAGCCCTCCATCTCTTCGCAGTCGGTGCCGAGGTTACGGCGCAGATGAGCTATCACATCGAGCTCACGGTTCCATATATCCGCCGCGCCTATGGTGCCTCGTTTGACGATTCCGTCTGTATACGGAACATTATCGGCAACGCTGAGTATCCTGCTGTCACTGCGGAGCACACTGACTCGCCTCAGCTCGCCGTCGATCGACATTTCAGCCCCGGGCTGAGTCCAGCCGAAAATATCAGAGCCCTCTCCCTTACCGCGATGCTTTGTATAATGACTGCCGAGCTCAACGATGCTCTCGCCGAGCACTATATCACCCTGATGCAGATCGGGATCATGCGCGCCCGAGGTGCCCTGTATGATGACACACAGCGGATCATACCGCTCGATCACGAGCGCTGTAGCGGCAGCCGAGTTGACCACGCCGATATAGCATCGGCAGATCACGACGGGGTACCCGTCGATAAAACCCTCACGGAAGGTATACGCGCCGACAGACTTATCTTGCCGATTCTCAAGCTGATCGACCAGCCATGCCGACTCGCTCTCCATAGGTCCGAGAATAACGATAGGTCTCTTTGATGCTTCAGCCATGTTTACACCTCTTTCATAAAGACAAATCGCCGTTCAAGAGCATTTGACTTGATGATTCACGATAATGATTCTACCATATCACCATCTTAAGGTCAAACACAGATCTGCGTTTAATCGCAAATTGTACACTATGTCAAAAAATCTTTTCTAAAACTTTTAATCTTTTACTTGCATTTATCAGAAAAATGTGGTAATATACTAATTACGGCAGTGAGCCGTACATTAAATTGGTTTTATATGCGCTTAGCTCAGCCTTTAGAGTGGGTGGCTACGAAGCATAGGAACAAATCAATTTAATATGTTATCACGCGTCGGTAGTTCGCCTTTAGAATGACAACTACTACGCTGATATATGCGCCGGTAGTTCGCCTTTAGAATGAC
>CACYSI010000059.1 GCA_902776975.1 uncultured Ruminococcus sp. | reverse complement strand
ACCGCCCAGTGAAGCGATAACGCCCTCGGGCTGTTCAAAGTCGATGATCGCCATGACGTCCTCGGGAGTGAGGGGCTCAAAATAGAGCTTGTCGGCGGTAGTGTAGTCGGTAGAAACGGTCTCGGGGTTGTTGTTGATGATGATCGCTTCATAGCCTGCTCTGCGGATAGTCTGAACCGCGTGGACGGTACTGTAGTCGAACTCAACGCCCTGCCCGATACGGATCGGACCCGCGCCGAGCACTATGATCTTCTTTTTGTCGCCTAAGCGAGAGGCGTTCTCGCCTGTATAAGAAGAATACAGATAGGCGATATACTTGCCTGTATGCAGAGTATCGACCATCTTGAATATCGGGGTGATACCGTTGTCTTTTCTGGTATTATAAACATCCACCTCGGGGATGTCCCACAGCTTAGAGATATATTCATCCGAGAAGCCCATGATCTTAGCTTCTTTGAGTACAGCGATATTGCCCTTGTTATCTTTGATAATCTTCTCCATATCGACGATCTTCCTGAAGCTCTCGAGGAACAGCTCTGTTATCATCGTTACCTCATGGAGCTTTTCGATAGAAGCGCCGCGTCTGAGCAGTTCAAATACCGCGTAAACGTTATCGTCCTTGAACTCGCTTATATAGCTGTACAGCTCATCGTCCGTGAAGCTGTCGAACTTAGACAGATAGAAGTGACAAACTCCCGTCTCAAGCGAGCGTACCGATTTCAGGCAGCACTCCTCGAGGGTCGAGCCGATGCCCATCACCTCACCGGTAGCCTTCATCTGTGTACCGAGGGTATTGGGAGCGTCAGCAAATTTATCAAACGGAAATCTCGGGAACTTAGCTACGATATAATCGAGCGAAGGCTCTATCGCCGCCGTACCTCCTGCTACGGGTATCTCCTCCAGAGCCATACCCATAGCGATCTTGGCGGTCACTCTGGCTATCGGATAGCCCGACGCCTTAGACGCGAGAGCCGATGAGCGCGATACTCTGGGGTTGACCTCGATTAGATAGTACTCGCTTGAAGTAGGATTGAGCGCGAACTGTACATTACAGCCGCCCTCGATCTTCAGCTCACGGATGATCTTGATAGCGCTGTCGTTGAGCATCTTCAGATCACTGTCGTTAAGCGAGAGGATAGGCGCTACAACAATGCTGTCACCGGTATGCACGCCGACGGGGTCAACGTTCTCCATACCGCAGATGGTGATAGCGGTATCATTAGAGTCGCGCATTACCTCAAATTCTATTTCCTTATAGCCCTTTACGGACTTTTCGATCAGTACCTGATGTACGGGGCTGAGCTTAAAGGCGTTCATACCTATCTCGATAAGCTCCGCTTCATTGTTCGCAAAGCCGCCGCCCGTTCCGCCGAGCGTGAACGCGGGACGCAGCACTACGGGATAACCGATCTCAGCGGCTGCCTTCTTAGCCTCGTCAAGATCATATGTGATCTGCGAGGGGATTACAGGCTCGCCGATACTTTCGCACATCTCCTTGAACAGCTCTCTGTCCTCGGCTCTCTCGATACTCTCAGATGATGTACCGAGCAGCTGAACGCCGCACTCCTTGAGTATACCCTTACGCTCGAGCTGCATGGCGAGGTTCAGACCTGTCTGACCGCCGATACCGGGCACGATAGCGTCGGGGCGCTCATATCTGAGTATCTTAGCCACATACTCCAGAGTCAGAGGCTCCATATAGACCTTGTCCGCTATCTGCGTATCGGTCATGATGGTAGCGGGGTTAGAGTTGCACAGGATGACCTCGTAGCCCTCTTCCTTGAGCGCGAGGCACGCCTGTGTGCCCGCGTAGTCGAACTCGGCGGCCTGTCCGATAACGATAGGTCCCGAGCCGATGATAAGTACCTTCTTCACATCAGTTCTTTTTGCCATAATAATACCTCCCAAATTTTCATATCTATATCAATTATGTGATAACATATACCTTATTTCTTATATACCGCCTTGCCGTCCTTTACGGTCAGCAGGCATACTCCGCTGAGCTTCCACCCTTCAAACGGCGTAGCCCTGCCCATGGACAAAAACTCTTCGGGATCAACGGTGAACTCCCTGTCGAGATCCCAAACGGAATAATTATTTTTCTTAAAAGGAATATTAAATCTTTTCCTCGGATTGATAACTAACAGCTCGAGCAGTCTCTCCATGCTTATTATGCCTGTATTGACGAGCTTTGTATAAAGTATCGGAAAAGCTGTTTCTATCCCCACGATACCGAAGGCGCTTTTCTCTAAACCTCTCGACTTTTCTTCAGCGCTGTGGGGAGCGTGATCGGTAGCTATCATGTCGATAGTACCGTCCTTGATGCCCTCCAAGAGAGCCTCTCTGTCGCTTTTATCCCTGAGCGGCGGATTCATCTTGAAGCGTCCGTCCTCTTTGAGGTCGCTGTCATCCATGACCAGATAGTGCGGTGCGGTCTCGCATGTGATATCAACACCCTCGCTCTTAGCGCGGCGTATCAGCTCTACACTCTCTTTAGTCGAGATATGGCACACATGATATCCGCAGCCGGTCTCGCGACTCAGCTCGATATCTCTTTTTATGGGGCGCCACTCGCTCTCGGAGCATATTCCTCTGTGACCGTGCTCACGGCAGTATGCGCCGTCGTGTATATAGCCTCCTCGCAGCAGCGAGTTATCCTCACAGTGGGCGACGATCAACTTGCCGAGCGCCTTGGCTCTCTTCATAGCCTCACGCATCATGTCCTCGCTCTGCACTCCTCTGCCGTCATCCGAGAATGCGACAACGTCATCAGCCATGCCCTCGAGGTCTGCTATCTGCTCTCCCCTCTCTCCTACCGTGATAGCGCCGTAGGGCAACACATCTATGACCGCGTCACGAGCGATGATATCAAGCTGACAGCGCATATTATCAACACTGTCGGGCACGGGATCAAGGTTAGGCATCGTACATACAGAGGTGTAACCTCCGCGCGCCGCGGCGGCAGAGCCTGTGGCGATTTTTTCTTTATAAGAAAAACCCGGCTCGCGAAAATGCACATGCACATCACAGAAGCCGGGCAAAACAACAGTATTATCGGAGCACTGAGAAAGGACAGTCGGGCAGAAAAGCTCGCTGTCAACCGAGGGCAGGTAGTCCGTCATATTGATTCTCTCAAAAAACTCAGTCTTGATGCCGCCCATATCCATGCTCCTTTCGGTTCGGCATATCCTAACTAAAGATTGCCGAAGCCTCATATCAAATATTACATATCAAATCTTGATCACAAATAAATGTTACAGAAAAAGCCTCACCCGAGGCGAGGCTGAGTATGCAAAAGCCCGAGCGCGACCCGCGCCCGTATACACACATATCTTGTCGATATCACAGTATCGCCTTAAAGATTTGTTGTCTGTATTTTACCATAGAGAGGTATTTATGTCAAATAGGTTTATTCTTCTATTAGCGCATAAATTCTGGTGAATTTCAACAAAACTTCACAGATCACCCAATAGCTCTCAAAAACATCAAGCTCGTAAAGAACAGTCTCGGTAAATACATTCTATTCAGCATTGCTCGTCAGCGTTGTCTTTTCAAGCACATCTATCATTATGCGAACGATGATCTGCCTTTAAAGATAATAACTGCGATTCTCGAGATGATCAGAACATCACAGAAGATCAATATATCAGCGCAAAATGAGTATATCATGCAAGATGTAATACTGTTATGTAGTGACCGTTTGTCAATAGGCAAAAGTCAAGGGCTGCCACAAAACCATGTGTGACAGCCCGTACATTTTCGGTTATCTATTATTATTGATATGCATTTTGAGCATTTGCGTTCGCGTCTGCCGATACGTCGCCTGCGTCGTTTGATACCTCCGCCTCGGTCAACTCTGCCTCGGTTGCCTCCGCCTCTGTCTCCGGGGCCGCGGTAGCGGGAGCCTTAGTCGGGGTCGCGGCGGCTTTGGTGGGAGCCACTGTCGCCTGATCCGGAGTAGCCTTGGTGATCTTCTCGATGTAGTTGAGCATCTCAAAGACCGTTTGTTCTGCTGAGCTGCCGTGACGCATAAACTGCTTGAGCGGTATCTGCAGAGTATGACCGCTTACAAGACCGCTGAGCTTTGAGAGCTGAGGAGACGCCTTGAGATAGTCAAGCACCGCCGGCGAATCATAGAAGATATAGTTGGGAGAGCCTTTCTGAAGCTCATCGGGGTTCACTGCGGGCTGAGTCTGGTTTAGCAATACGTTAGTGCAGCCGTTAAAATTGAAGATGCTGTGCTCCAATGAACCTTTGACAAAGGTACAGAGCTGTCCGCTGCCGTCAAGATACAGATAAGCCGCCGTCTGCACCACGCTTGATGACGCGGTGTTGAGCTTATCCAGCATGGTAAACAGCGAGTCATAACCCTCCTGACCCTTTACCGCGCCTTTCTCGCTGCCGCCTAAAGCGGTGCCGAGGCTTATATAAAGATTGCGGAGTTCCTCTTCGTTCTTGGCAGCTTCAAGAGTCAGGACCTTTACTCCCGCGCTCTCGAGAGCGGATCTAGAATTGCTGCTCAACGTGTTGTCGGCGATGACGAGATCAGCTTTAGCGGCAGTGATGCCGTTGACGTCCGGAGACGCCGCCGAGCCCATCACAGGCACAACATATAAAAAGTCCTGATCGCACTCCGCGGAGCGTCCGACCATCTTGATATCATAACCTATATATGATACGATGTCGGCAAAATCGTCGTTGAGCACTACTATGTTAGCAGGCTCCTTGTCTATTGTCACGTCGCCTACCGTCACGGGATAGCCGCTGCCGCCCGCTTTGTTGCATCCGGCAAGGAGCGATACCGCCGAAAGCACCAGACACAGAGCAAGCAGTACAGATAATGTACGTTTCATAAAATACACCTCGAAGTTTCTGTTTTTCTGCTCTCAGGTTTATTTAATACTAATTTCAATTAAAACGCTTAAACAAGATATTTGCGGAAAATTTCGCAGAGCAAGGCGGAGATCGCAGGCAGGCTTGAGGTGTTGTCCAAA
>CACYSI010000058.1 GCA_902776975.1 uncultured Ruminococcus sp. | reverse complement strand
TTCACATCTGTAATTTCTTGAGTACTCTCTGAGCTCTCGCTCAGACGCTCTCAAAGTAATTACGGGTTTCTTCTTCGTTGTTTAATTTTCAAGGTCCTTTGTCACAAATCACGAAAAACGGCTCAAACCTTTGTCTAAAACAGAGATTTTTGAGGTCGCTCTCTTGATTAGCGAACATTTAGATTATACTGCGTGAATACGCAAAAGTCAAGCCTTTTTTTAAAAAAATCCAAAAAAAGTTTAAATCCCAATTTATGGGTGATTTTTCGGCTCATTATCACAATATCTTGTTGGTCATTTTGCACATCAACGCGATAAAGTCCCATAAATCGACACAAAAACGCGGAAATGACTTCAGCTTTGCGAAACCGGACTGAATGTAGGGGAGGGTCTTGACCCTCCCGTTCACCGCAGGCGATATAGCAAAGTGTCCGGCCATTAAGCGCTGCCACCCGACAAAATCACTATCATCCCGACTGGGAGCGCTGTCATCCAGACTATAAGCACTGTCATCCGGACTGAAAACGTTGTCATCCCGAGCTTGTCGAGGGATCTTTAAAATAACTATTCCGATCTGTCGAGCCCGACAGGCTGTATATATCCTACATAGTTACCTTTACTTGGACACGCGTGTCCGTTCCGGATGACGTATTTAAAAGTTCTCTTATCTTTTAGACAAACTAACGCGGCGTCATCAAACGCCGCGCTAAAATACTATATATATGTATATATATTTTATAGATTCTTGATCGACCCGAGGAACTTTTCCATTATACGCCGGCTGTCCTCAAAGACATCCTTTCTCGCTATGATCTGCGGCGAGTAAAACGCCTTGCCGAATTTGAACACATACAGATCGCTGCGCTGTATAATGTCGGTATTGATCACCTGATACTCAAAACTGATGCCTATCGCCTTACAGCCGGCTATCTCCGCGCTGAGATCCTCAATCTTGTGATAAGTAGGTAAATTATACTTGAGCCTCATCTCAGCTCCTCTGAGAACAGACCTCTCATCGGTCAGAAAGCCGAGGATACCGGGCTTGCTCCACGCGACGTTCAGCACCATATGTCGTTCTGTATCGTGAAAGCCGCAGCGACCTTTATCCGTTACGAAAAACCTTTTCAGCTCGGCGCTGTCCATCTCTTTGAAGCTCTCCGGGTATTCTGCCGTCAAAGCGTTATTGATATTTGCCTTTTTCATATGATCTCCTCCTTTTTGACATCAAGTGCCTCTGTTGCGGTTATACTATAACACATCCACCGTGACAACATAATGACAAAAAGGCGGTATTATCAAAAATTATTACAGACAAGCCGCGCCGATGATACCCGCGTCGTTGCCGAGGGTGCATACGCATACCTGGGTCTGCTTATCGTTGTACTTAGTGAAGCGCTCCGCCTCGATGATGGTGCGCAGCGGGCCGAGCAGATTCTCACCCTGATTTGCTATACCGCCGCCTATGCACAGCACGTCGGGCTGGAAGATGTTGATGACATTTATCAAACCTGTCGCCAAATATCCGATATACTTATTGATTACCTCGGCAGCGGTGTTATCGCCCGCCTGCATAGCGTCAAAGGCAGTCTTGCCGTTTACGTTGTCTATATCGTCATCAACAGAGTGGAGCATATAAGAGAACTCGGCTTTCTCGTTGCGGATAGCCTCTTTGGTCATGTTGATCAGAGCGGTAGCCGAGGCATACGCCTCCCAGCAGCCCTTACGGCCGCAGCCGCACTCTCTGCCGTCCTTGACGATGACCATATGACCCAGCTCGGCGCCCGCGTAGTTGGAGCCCGAGTATATCTTGCCGTCGATGATTATACCGCCGCCGACTCCCGTGCCGAGGGTGATGGCTACAGCGTTCTTAGAACCTTTTGCCGAGCCCGCGAGGAACTCGCCCAGAGCCGCGGCGTTAGCGTCGTTCTCGACCTTGGTGTACTTATGCAGGCGCTCCTCCATCATCTTGGCGATCTCCCAGTTCTTGAAGAAGAGGTTGGGCGAGGTCTCGATGACGCGGGTCTCGGGATTGACCGCGCCGGGCACGCCGATACCGATATAGTCGATATCATCCATCTTGAGCTTGGCTTTTTTGATAGCTTCTTTCACGACAGCCGCCATTGAGTCGCAGACGTCAGCCTCGGGACGGGGCACGTTGGTCTTGCACTCTGCCTTCGCGATGATGTTATAATCGTTGTCAACAACGCCCGCTACGATATTTGTGCCGCCTAAATCAATACCTACTCTATAACTCATAATAACCTCCGAATTATTGATAATTTACGCTCTTTAACGCGTCTGCACATTTAGTATATCATATAAAAAAGCGAGACAAAAGTGTTTTTTCATAATTAGATGTAGAAAAAACCCGGTTCTCCTTGTGCAAAATCACCATTATATTAGGGATCGTCCACATAGGACGACCCCTGTTTTACATCAATCTTTTTGAACTTTCTCCTCAGCCTTATCCTTCTTTTTGAAGATTATCAGCTTAGAGAACACATAGTTCAGGATAATGACGATGACGCTGACGATGATCTTCGCGACGAATCCCTCGATGCCGAACAGCGGCTGGTTCAGACCCGCGGCAACCAACAGCGGCACGCCGAACCATTCGAGCACACCGGTGATAAGCCTTGCAGTGACAAAGAGCCAAAACTCCTTGAGGGCAACGCTCGGCTTCCATGATTTTGACTCGAACACCCAGATCTTATTGGTGACGAACGCAAAGACGACGCCCGCTACCCAAGCGAGGAAGTTCGCGAGGAAGATCGCAAAGGTAGTATAGGTGATCGCCATTCCGAACAGGTTGAACATCACATTGTCGCCGTGGAACATCGCCTTGAACAGCGGCTCTGTCAGCGCGTAGACCACCCAGTTGACCAGCGTAGTCAGCACGCCGAAGATGATATACATTATTATTTCTTTATATTTTACAAATAGTGATTTGATCTTATCCATTTAAGTCGTTGTCCTTGTCTTCCAAATTCGTTTCTTTGGCTATATATATCGGTCTGCCCTTACTCTCGATATAGATGCGTCCGATATACTCGCCAAGCACTCCGACAGACATCTCGATGATACCGCCCATGAACAGCACCGCGCACAGCGTAGTGACATATCCGGGTACCTCTATACCGATTATCAGCGTCTGTATCAGCGTGATGATGATCCAGATGAAGGCGAGCGCCGAGATGATGAAGCCCAGCACCGCGATGAACCTCAGCGGAGTGACCGAGAAGCTCGTCAGACCGTCGAGCGCGTATTTGAACAGCCCCCAAAAGCTCCACTTGGTCGTACCCACGGTACGCTCCACGTTCTGATACTCTATCCACTTTATCTGATAGCCTACCCAGCAGAACAGACCCTTAGAGAATCTCTGCTTTTCGCACAGGCTTATGATGCTGTCCACCATCTGACGCGACATTATGCGGTAGTCCACGGCGCCGTCGGGCATTTTGACGTCCGATATCTTGTTCTGAAAGCCGAAGAACATCTTTGATACAAGCTGTCTTATGGGACTCTCGCCCTTCTGCTTCGCGCGGTAGAGGGCACAGCAGTCGTTGCCCTCCTCGACTCCCGCAATCATCTGCGGAAACATCGCCGGAGGGTGCTGCAGGTCGGCGTCCATGATTATCACATAGTCGCCCGTCGATTTCTCAAGTCCCGCGTACATAGCGCTCTCTTTGCCGAAGTTGCGCGACAGCGATATATATTTGACGTTGTCAAACTTCGCCGCAAGCTCTCTTAGCACCTCTAAGGTACGATCCTTAGAGCCGTCGTTGATAAAAATATATCTGAAGCTGTATTCGGGTATGCCGTCGATGACCTTGTTGGTCTCGTCGACAAACAGAGGCAGCACCTCCTCTTCGTTAAAGCAGGGTACAACTATATCTATCAGCTTCATCCATACACCTCCGAAAAATAATAATCTGCTTTTATATTTTATCTCGCCCATTTCAGGAGAGGGTTTTGCTGCTCCCTTTTAGTCTCCCTTTCCTCTATATGTCATTGCGAGGAGCGAAGCGACGTGGCAATCCCACAAATCGAAGCAACACACCGAACCTACAGAATCCATACAAATGGGTTCCCATCCCGNNCGCAGGGACATTCGCGTCAGTGATTATATAGCAATCCTTAGATTCACTTCATAGAGGAGCGTCGCACTCGCTTGTCCGCAGCTCATTTTTAGCCTCCCTTTCCTAAGGGAGGTGCCCCGAAGGGGCGGAGGGTTTGTCCCGCAGGGACATTCGCGAAACGACCATACAACAAACCTATGTTTTTTCTTGTAGGGAAGGGTCTTAAGCCTCCCTTTCCTAAGGGAGGTGAGTTCGCCATAGGCGAACTCGGAGGGTTACGCCGCGTAAGCGGCATTCGCGCGACACAGCCATTCATGCGCCAAAGCTTTCGCCCATATATAGTTACTATACCAAAAACACATTGTAATGTAAATGAAAAATAAAAAATTTTCGGATTTTTATATTTTACTGTTTACCTCAGCACAAAATAATGCTATTATAAATATGTATGTTTATAATAGATAAGGAGAGTATTATGGCAGCTAAAGCAAAAAAGCGCTCCGCCGTCTCACCGCCGAGCGGACAACCTACCCTTGCCAAGCAATCTTTTTTAGAGAAACACTCAGGTAAGATCTATCTGTTTTTAGCGTTTTTCATCCCGTTCATACTGATGTTCTTCGCGTTCAAGGTAGCCGGTGTCGCCCCCTTCGGCGACAAGCAGATCCTCGTCACCGACCTGTGGCACCAGTACTACCCGTTTATGGTAGACTATCACGATAAGCTGCAGCACGGCGGCTCTCTGCTCTGGACATGGAAGAGCGGCGGCGGTACTAACTATATCGCCCTGTTCGCCTATTATCTGGCGAGCCCGCTAAACTTCTTCTCCATACTTGTCCCCGCCGAGGCTCTCAGAGAGTTTCTGTATGTCATCACCTGCGTCAAGATCGGTCTTGCGGGCTTCTTCTTCGCGTTGTTCCTCAGGATCACCTTCAAGCGCAGAGATCTTACCATCACCGCCTTCGGTATCATGTACGCCCTGTGCTCCTTCATCATGGGCTATTACTGGAACATCATCTGGCTTGATACCATAGCTCTGCTGCCGCTGGTCATCACGGGCACCTTCGCTCTGCTCAGATACGGCAGGTTCAAGCTCTATATCATATCTCTCGCGCTGTCTGTACTCGCCAACTACTATATAGGTCTGTTCACCTGCGCGTTCGTCCTGCTCGTGAGCATAGGCTACGTCATCGTCGAGTACAAGGGCATCCGCGATATCCTGCGCCAGTTCGTCAAGATGGCTGTGTG
This sequence comes from uncultured Ruminococcus sp., assembly GCA_902776975.1. Taxonomy (GTDB): domain Bacteria; phylum Bacillota; class Clostridia; order Oscillospirales; family Acutalibacteraceae; genus Ruminococcoides. Next base: position 8,553 of record CACYSI010000058.1, on the reverse strand, counting down.
CTCGCTCATCTCGCTCATGATGTCCGCTGTGCTGGTGTTGCCTACCTACTTCGCGCTCGGCTACGCCTACGCGTCGGACAACAGCTTTCCAAAGTCGTTTGCCGTCAACATCGGCGGCACGGCAGATCTCGCCGGCGTTCTCAACGCCGTCGGCAAGATCATCGCGAACTCCGTCGCCTTCACTCAGCCGACCTCCAAAGAGGGACTGCCCAATATCTACAGCGGCGTTGCCTTTGTATTTCTGGCTATACTCTTCCTGTTCTGCTCCAAGATCAAGAAGCGTGAGCGCATATTCTGCGGCGGTCTGCTGGTATTCTTCATACTCAGCTTCATCATCCGCCAGCTCGACTACATCTGGCACGGCTTCCACTTCCCCAATATGCTGCCGTACCGATTCTCCTTCCTCTACACCTTTGTCATCATATATATGGCGTTCAGGGTGTTCATGCACATCGACAGTATACGGCTGCCCGGCGTCATAGCCGCTATACTGGGATTCCTTATATATATCGGAGTTGCCGCGGGCAGCTTCAATGACGAGAACATCAAGGTATCTCCCGTGTTCGACTCCACCGCCAAAGCCGATCCCGTTCTGTTGTCGGGACTCATCGGAGCAGTCATCGCGGCGTGGGTACTGCTGTACTCCCTGCGCAACATCCTGCCGCGCATCGGCATGGTCATAGGCTCGTCGGTCATCGGCATAGGTAGCGCGGTCATCATCCTGACTATGGGCAAGGTGCTCAACTCGGCTCTCGGTCTTGACTCCAAAAACATCTTTTATATCCTCGCGGCAGTCGTAGTAGCTCTGCTCACCGTTGCCGCGGGACTGCTGCTCTCGTCCAAAGAGCTCAACGCCGACAACCGTATGACCAAGGTCGTGCTGTCTGTGGTCCTGCTCGTCGTAGTGCTTATCGAGGGCGTCTTCTCGGCGGCTTCGGGCGTCAAGACCGTATCCGTCACCGACAGGAATTCATATCCCTTAGGCACCTACAACACCCTAAACTGCGTAGATCAGATCAAGCAGCTCGAACAGGACAATCAGGACCTTTACCACTCAGAGGTCAACAAGTACCATACCCTCAACGATAACGCTCTCATAGGCGTCAACGGTATATCCATGTTCAACTCCATGGTCAACCAGAAGACCACCGCTTATATGGAGAAGTTCGGCATCTGCGGATGGGTAGCATCCAACCGGTTCACCTATCAGGAGGGCTCGCCCTTCACTAACATGATGCTCAACGTCAAGTACCTCATCACACCCTACGGAGCCTATCTCGATACCGTTCACAACGAGCAGGTATACAGCTCCGAGAACGTCAAACTGCTCAAAAACAAGTATTATCTGCCTAACGGCTTTATGGTCAGCAAAGACCTGCTCAAGTACAATACCCAGACAGCCTCCTCTTACCCGATGGACAACCAGAACTCCATGTTCAGGACGGTCACGGGGCTCAAGGGCGATATATACGAGTATATGGAGCCTACCTCAGCCAAAGCAGGCAACGCCGACACCAAGCTGAATCGCAGCGGCAACACAGGCATATACAACTACACCTCCTCGGGCAGCGACTCATACGAGTTCCACTATGTAGCTCCCCGCGACGGTACGGCGATGGCTTATTTCACATCGAGCAACAACACCGAGAATATGTCCATCCGCGTCAACGGCACCGAGAAGATCGGCTACTATATCAAGCGACCTTTCATCATGATGATAGGCGACGTCAAGGCGGGCGACGAGATCAGCCTGCACACCACTATCAGCAACAGCAACTCGGGCAACATCACATCATACTGCGCGATGTTCAACGACGAGCTGTTCACACAGGGCTACAACAAGCTCGCTCAGTCCACCCTCAGCGCCACCAAGCTCACCGACACCTGCTACGAGGGCGACATCAACGTTCTCGAGGACGGTCTGTTCTACACCTCTATATCCTACAACACCGGCTGGAAGGCGTATGTCGACGGCAAAGAGACAGAGATAACTCCCATCGGCGAGTCCGAGCTTGCCTTTGAGCTCAACAAGGGCAGCCACCACATCAAGCTCACCTATACTCCCGAGGGCTTTGTCCCGGGTCTGCTGATAACCTTGTTAGCTATAGCGCTCTTCATAGGGCTTATCTTCGCTGTCAAGTTCAAAGAGAAGATATACGCCAAGGTGCCCGTATTCGGCAGGATCGCCGCTTTCGCCACCAAAGAGCGCAAAGGCTCTTCGGACAAAAACTTCGACGATGCCAAGGACATCTACCCGACTCCTGAGAATAAGGCTCCGAAAGATAAGCCGACTGCAGAAAAACCGAAAGAAGACGATACAAAGGCTGATAACCCTGACGGCGAAGCTCCCGCTCCCGATGAAGCCGATGCAACAGAAGAGTCGGCGGAAAACAAAGACTCCGATAACGGCAACAACTCCGATCCAGACAAAGAGCAAAAATAAGCATTATAATAGACCATAATAATATAATAGTAAAGGCGGCGTATCACACGCCGCCTTTCTTATTCAGTCATTATTCCTTTTATCCTCTCGCAGTCCGCGTCTATCTGCGCCTTCAGCTCGTCAAACGAGCCGAACACCCTTTCGTCCCTGACAAAGTCACACAGCTCACATACGGCGTAGCTGCCATACAGATCGCCTCCGCCGAAATCCAGCAGAAAGCTCTCGCACAGCGGCTTATCGTTCTCGCCCACTGTCGGATGCACTCCGATATTCGTCGCGCCGATATACTCTCTGCCGCCGACTGTCACCTTCGACGCGTACACTCCGTACCTCGGCACGATCAGCTCCCCGCCGATCGGTATATTAACGGTCGGAAAGCCCATCCCCGTGCCCAGATGATTGCCGCCGGCGATATCGCCCGATATCGCGTATCTGTAGCCGAGCATCTTGTTCGCGCGTTTTATATCTCCCGAGGATATGAGCTCTCGTATCCTCGATGACGACACCTGCTCGCCGTCCACGGTCACAGGCTCGCGCGCTTCAACATCTATCCCGTGCTCCGCGCATAGCTCTATGAGCCTTTTCACATCACCCTCGCTGCCCTTGCCGAAGCGGTAGTTGAAGCCGCAGCATACCCGCTTGGCTCTCAGCTTTTCAACGAGTATTTTGCCGACAAAATCCTCCGCGCTCATATCTCTCAGCGCGCCGAAATCCGCGAAGATGATATCCTCCGCTCCCGCCTGAGTCAGCAGCTCAGCCTTGCGGCGATTGTCGGTGATAAGCCCCTGAAACGGCGCTCCCAACGCCTTTGAAGGACTATGAGCGAAGGTCAGTACTACATTCCGCAGACCCATGTCGGCGCTGCCGGTTATCACCGCGCGATGACCGAGATGCACCCCGTCAAAGAAGCCCAGCGACGCGCGGCAGCCCCTGTCGTCGGGCAAGTATTCATCTATGCTGTGGTAAATCGCCATACGATCAGTCTCTTTCAAAAAATACGCCGCTCAACCGAGCGGCGCTCTTTTTATACTAATTGAAAATTTCGCAGAGCAAGGCGGAGATCGCAGGCAGGCTGGCGCCTGTCAAGATCGACAACGCAGCTATGCGGAATTTAACGCAATAGATGTTAAAGGGGTTTATTTGAAATTAGTATTAATTATTATCTTCCTCAAAGTTATCTCTGAGCTTGCTCTTAAGTCCCGCGAAAAAGTCATCGGGGTCGATGTCATCGGTGAAGGTCAGCACGGGACGCTCCTCTTCTTCCTCTTCATCAGCGGATTCAAAGGTCATGCGGCGCTTCTGAACAGGCTGCTCGGGCGCTGCTTCGACCTCTACGTTCTCACTTTCAAGAGCGTCGGCAGGCTCGTCGTCTTGCTCAGCCTCTGCTGCGATCTCTTCGGCTTCGATCGGCGCGTCCGCGCTCTCGGTCTGCTCTGCGACTTCACCCTCCTTAACGGGGGTAAAGACCTTTGTACCGTCTGCGGGCACATCCTCGCTCTGCTGTGTCTCAGCCTCACCATCGGCTGCCTCGCCGTCTTCGGGCTTGGCCTCGGGAGCGAGCTCCTCGGGCTCTACGGCGCCGAAGTAGATCTGATACCATACCAGAAAGACATAGATTGTCCAGATCCTGCGGGAGTTATCCTCTTTCTCCTCAAAGTGCTCGTCGAGATACTCGAGCAGGATATCGGTGTTAAAGAACTTCTGAGCGGTAGGTGATGTAAACATCGCCTTGACCACGTTATAGTAATGCTCATCTCTGAGCCATACTCTTGTCGGTACGGGGAAGCCCAGCTTAGGCTTCTCGGCTACCTCCTCGGGCAGTCTGCGGGCAGCCGCCTTACGCATAGCGTACTTTGTGTTGAACTTGTTGACCCTCAGCGGAGTAGGCAGCTTAGAGGCTACCTCATACACTTCTTTATCGAGGAAGGGCACTCTCAGCTCCAGCGAGTTCGCCATGCTCATGCGATCGGCTTTTAGCAGTATATCGCCTATCAGCCATGTGTTTATATCCACATACTGCATCTTGGTCTCGTCGTCATAGCGGCGGGCGCGTGTATACAGTCTGCGTATCTGTCTGGTGGGATCGGTAGCTATCGAGGGATCCTTCAGTATAGCCTTTTTCTGCTTTTCATCGTACATATAGGCGTTGCCGATATATCTCTTGTCGAGCGGATGCACCGCGCGCAGCAGAAAATCCCTGCCCTTGATGTCGGGCAGCTTGCTGCATACCCAGCCGATAGCGCGACGCATGAAGTACGGCACTACCTTCTGATACAGCTTGAACACTCTCGGATCATTATAGCAGGTATAACCGCCGAAGAGCTCGTCTGCGCCCTCTCCCGAGAGCACTACCTTAACGTGCTCGCTCGCGAGCTTAGCCACAAAGTACAGCGCTACGCACGAGGGATCGGCGAGAGGCTGATCCATGTGATACTGCACCTTAGGCACCGCCGCCCAGAACTCCTCCGACGATATCAGCTTTGAGTGATGCTCAACGCCTATCTTCTCAGAGAGCTCCTGAGCCCAAGATATCTCATTGTATTTTTCACCGAAGTCAAAGCCTACGGTAAAGGTCTTCTGACCCTCAAAGTATGTCGATACATATGATGAGTCCACGCCGGAGCTGAGGAAGCAGCCTACCGGAACATCGGCGATCTTATGAGCGTTTATGCTGTCCTCAAAGACCTGCTCGATCTTCGCCACAGCTTCGTCCTCAGACATATTGTTATCGGGCTTGAACTTAGCCTCAAAGTATTTCTGAGTCTCTATCATGCCGTCCTTGAACCACATGAAGTGACCCGGCATCAGACAGTATACATCCTTGAAGAACGTCATCGGCTGCGGACAGTACTGGAACGAAAGATAAGAGTCCAGCGCCTTGTCGTTGAATACCTTTACAAAGTTCGGATGCTCCAGTATGCTCTTGATCTCAGACGCGTAGCACAGATCATCGTCTATCATGGTGTAGTGCAGCGGCTTGATGCCGAAGTAGTCGCGCGCCAAAAAGATCGACTTGTTATCCTTGTTGTAGATAGCGAAGGCGAACATACCGCGCAGCATGGGCAGCATATCCTCGCCCCACTCCTCAAAACCGTGTACCAGCACCTCGCTGTCAGCGTTGGTAGCAAAGGTATGTCCCTGCGCCTCAAGCTCTTTTCTGAGCTCCTTATAGTTATAGATCTCGCCGTTGAAGGTGAGCACGAGATTACCGTCCTCGTTAGTGATAGGCTGATCGCCCGTATCGAGGTCGATTATAGAGAGCCTCCGAAAGCCCATCGAGATGTAATCATCCGTATAGTAGCCGTCCGAGTCGGGACCGCGGTGGGTGATCACCTCGGTCATGCGCTGCAGGACAGCCTCTCTGTTTTCAAGCTCGCCTGTAAAACCGCAAATACCGCACATATCGCAAAACTCCTTTCAAGTCTGCTTATCACGTTTGCAAAATATCATTTAATCTTATTGATCTATCTTAAAACACGCGGCAGTATATACTGACGCATTATTAGATATATAATAACATAAATGACAAAAAACTGCAAGTAAATATTGTCAACAGCATTGAGCCTCCAAAACGAGATTTATTGTTGATTATATATAAAATACAGGTGCTGTTTTTGGCTTTCATGACTAAACCTATCCTCCGCATCGCGTACTCGCGTGTCTGCTGTTCCCTTTCAGCCTACCTTTTTCTAAGGGAGTTGGGTTCGCCGTAGGCGAACTCGGAGGGTTCCGTTCCGCAGGGACATTCGCACGACACGCGTGCCTCGCGACAAAAAATGAGGTGTCAACCCCTATGATAAATCCTGCTTATTGTAGGGGCGGGTCTTGACCCGCCCGAAAACCTGCCGCTCCCGATATATCCTCCGAATCTTCCTCTCCGCAAAACCGTAAAACCCCGATAAAACTCAAAAAAGCTGCCGCTTTACCGCGACAGCTTTTTCATACGCTGATATTCAACTGATGATATCCTTTACTACCTCGCCCGCGAGTATCAACCCCGCCACAGACGGTACAAACGCCGCCGAGCCGGGAGTCTGCCTCTTTTTATGCGCCGTATTCTCTTCATCGGCGTCAGTCAGCGGAGTCATCGCATCCTCGCGCGAGTAAACCACCTTCAGCCGCTTCACACCGCGCTTTTTCAGCTCGCGCCTCATGACGCGTGCCAGCGGGCATACGCTCGTCTTGTATATATCCGTAACCTCAAAGGCTGTCGGGTCGAGCTTGTTGCCCGCGCCCATGGCGGATATCACCGGCGTGCCCGATTCCTCGCCCTGCACGGCTATGGCGATCTTGCCCGATACTGTGTCGATGGCGTCGATCACATAGTCGTATTGAGTAAAGTCGAACTCCCCCGCCGTTTCGGGCGTATAAAAGGTCCTGTGTGTCCTCACCGCGCATTCGGGGTTGATATCCGCTATCCTCTCGGCGGCGACCTCGACCTTTGCTTTGCCCACGGTCGAGTGCAAAGCTATAAGCTGACGGTTGATGTTGCTGACGCTCACCTCATCATCGTCGATAAGATCGAGAGCGCCTATCCCCGAGCGAGCGAGAGCCTCGACGGCATAGCTGCCTACTCCGCCGACTCCGAACACCGCCACACGAGCGTTTTTCAATTTTCCCAGACCTTCTGAGCCTATCAAAAGCTCCAGCCTCGAAAATTCATTTACCATCATTATCACCTTACTTTTCACTATTCACAAAAAATCGGGTGCGGGCGTAGCCCGCCATAAACTCCTAACTCCTCACTTCTGACTCCTGACTCTCTTAACGTCTCCCCTGTCGGTCACGGCTCTGTAGCCGGCGCTCTCTATGCGCCTCTCCAGACATCCCCTGCACTGCGCCGACTCCTCACCGGTGCAGATCTTGTTGTCATAGATCGCGTATTTTTTACGCACTCTTACAGGCGACAGGTTAGGCATCACCACGTTGCCGCCGGCTTTGAGTCCCAGCTCTCTGCCGTTAGGGTCGATAGTCCCGAGCGCCGTCGTAGAGGGCAGCAGCGCGTAGGGGAACATCAGTCTGAGTATCGCCAGCATCCTCAGGCTCAGCTCAAGGCTGCCGCCTTTTTCATCCTTAAAGGGCGTGTCCTTATGCGTGATATACGGCCCTATCCCTATCATATCGGGTCTGAGCTCCTGCAAAAATCTCAGGTCCTCGATCAGATTCTCGGTGGTTTGATACGGCGACCCTACCATAAAGCCCGAGCCTACCTGATACCCAAGCTCCCTGAGATCATACAGACACCGTCTGCGCTCATTGCGGCTCATATTCGTCGGATGCAGCCGCGCGTAGTGCTCCGCGTTCGCCGTCTCATGTCTCAGCAGATACCTGTCCGCGCCCGCCTCTTTATATCTCGCGTAACTCTCACGCGATCTCTCGCCTATCGAGAGCGTGACCGCGCAGTCGGGATATTTTTCTTTTATTCTCCTTACGATACCGCATATCTTATCGTCCGTAAAATACGGATCCTCTCCGCCCTGCAGCACAAAGGTGCGGTACCCCAGCTCATAACCCTCGTCACAGCACTCCATGATCTCATCCTCTGTGAGCCTGTACCTCTCGGCGTTCTTATTAGCGGCTCTCAGCCCGCAGTAGAGGCAGTTGTTCCTGCAGTACGACGTAAACTCGATGAGTCCGCGCAGATACACAGCGTCGCCGTAAGTCTCACGCCTCATCTCATCTGCGGCCTTGAACAGCTCCGCGTCATATGAGCCGCTCTCTATCAGCTCTCTGAGCTCATCATCGCTCAGATCATGTTCTTTTCTCAGCTTTTCAACAAGTTTATCCATAAGCTCCTCACCATAATCGGTCACGGACACGACATATATGCCACGTCCTACCGGAACGCTGTCATCCCGATGTAATACGCTGTCATCCCGAGCTTGTCGAGGGATCTATTAACGACCGCAGCCCTATCACTTGTACCTGATAGGGGCGATCTGACATACAAATTCCCACTTTAATACTAATTTCAATTAAAACGCTTAAACAAGATATTTGCGGAAAATTTTGCAGAGCAAGGCGGAGATCGCAGGCAGGCTTGAGGTGTTGTCCAAATCTTTGATTTGGCTAACAACACCCATGCAACAACACTCCAAGAGCGAAGCGAT
>CACYSI010000057.1 GCA_902776975.1 uncultured Ruminococcus sp. | reverse complement strand
AAAAAGACCTTTAACGGCAAGATCGACAGAAAAGCCTACAGAAAGAAAAAGTAATATATCCATACAGACAGCCGCGGTATCATGCCGCGGCTGTTCTTGGTCAGTCATGATCTCATTTCTTGTTGCATACCTTTTTGATGATTATATCTATCACATAATATTCAGCTATGTTACGCCTTTTTCGGTGATTTTTGACATAGCTTTTGAACGGCGTAAGTGATATAATTTTATAGGTAAAATAAGGTAGTGCGTTCAAAACGCGAAATATGAAAAAACAAGACTAAGTATAAGGTGATAAAATGGCTAAAAGAGAGAACCTGCGCAATATAGCTATAATCGCGCACGTTGACCACGGTAAAACAACGCTTGTAGATCAGCTGCTCAGACAGTCGGGCATCTTCCGCTCTAACGAGGTGGTAAACGAGCGTGTCATGGACTCTAACGATCTGGAGCGTGAGCGCGGAATCACGATACTCTCCAAGAACACCTCCGTACAATACGGAGATACACGCATCAATATCGTAGATACACCCGGACACGCCGATTTCGGCGGCGAGGTAGAACGCATACTGATGATGGTAGACGGCGTTCTGCTGCTTGTAGACGCCTTTGAGGGCTGTATGCCTCAGACCAGATTCGTGCTGAAAAAGGCTCTCGGACTCGGCAAAAAGCCTCTCGTAGTCGTCAACAAGATAGACCGTGACGGCGCGAGACCCGAGGAGGTCGTAGACGAGGTGCTCGACCTCTTTATCGAGCTCGGCGCGGATGATGATCAGCTTGAGTTCCCGGTGGTATACGCATCTGCGAGAGAGGGCGTATCATCACTCGATCCCTACAACATGACTCCCGACATGAAGCCCCTGTTTGAGGCTATCATCCGCGAGATACCCGCTCCCGACGGCGAGATCGACGCTCCGCTGCAGCTGCTCGTGTCTAATATCGAATCCGACGAGTATGTCGGCAGGATCGGTATAGGCAGAGTCGAGCGAGGCAGAGTCAAGAGCGGTCAGAGCGCCGTGCTGTGTCATCAGGACGGTACTACATCCAACGTCAAGGTGTCTAAGCTCTATGAGTTTGACGGACTCAAGCGCGTAGAGTGCTCCGAGGCTGAGATGGGCGATATCGTCTGCGTTTCGGGTATAGCCGACATCAACATAGGCGAGACTATCTGTACTCCCGAGCATATCGATCCTCTGCCGTTCGTCAAGATAGACGAGCCGACGGTATCTATGAACTTCATCGTCAACAACTCACCCTTCGCGGGCAGAGAGGGCAAGTATGTCACCTCTCGAAACATCCGTGACCGTCTGTTCAAGGAGGTCGAGACCAACGTCGCCCTCAGAGTTGAAGAGACAGACTCAGCCGATACCTTCAAGGTAAGCGGCAGGGGAGAGCTGCATCTTTCTATCCTTATCGAGACCATGCGACGCGAGGGCTACGAGTTCCAGGTCAGCCGTCCTCAGGTCATCACCAAGATGATCGACGGCGTGCTGCATGAGCCTATTGAGTACCTGATGATCGAGGTGCCCGAGGCGTATGTCGGAGCCGTTATGGAGAAGTTGGGCTCCCGCAAGGCTGAACTAATCAATATGGGCACCCGCGACGGCGGCTCTACCCACATCGAGTTCCGTATACCGTCCAGAGGTCTCATGGGCTATCGCCCCGAGTTCCTCACCGATACTAACGGCAACGGTATCATGAACCATGTATTTGACTCTTACGAGCCTTATAAGGGCGATATCATCACCCGTCATCAGGGTTCGCTGATCGCTTTTGAGACAGGCGAGACCGTCACCTACGGTCTGTACGCGGCCCAGGAGAGAGGCAGACTCTTTGTAGGCCCCGGAGTAGACGTCTATGAGGGCATGATCGTCGGAGCCTGTCCCAAGGCTGAGGACATCACCGTAAACGTCTGCAAAAAGAAGCATATCACCAACACCCGCGCCTCAGGCTCGGATGACGCTCTCAAGCTCACACCACCGTCGATACTTTCACTTGAGCAGTGTCTTGAGTTTATCGCCGATGATGAGTTGGTAGAGGTCACTCCCGAGAGCATCCGTATGCGTAAGGAGATACTCAGCAAGGAGCTTCGCATGAAGCATCAGTTCAGAAACAAATAAAAAAATATTACAATACAGGACGAATAAATAAAACGAAATGGAATATATAGTGCTCGATCTTGAGTTTAACGCCGCTTACTCAAAGACCCGACATCGTTTTGTCAACGAGATCATTGAGTTCGGCGCGGTTAAGCTGGACGAACAACTTAATATCATAGATAAATTCTCAGAACTTGTGACTCCTCAGATATCAAAGAAGCTCAATACCCATGTTGCGGCTTTGACTCATATCACGATAGATGAGCTCAATCAGTCTCACAATAGCTTCTCTCATGTGATGTCAAAGTTCCGTAAGTTTCTCGGAGACGGAGTCCTGATGAGCTGGAGCAACAGCGATATACTGGTGCTTGCGGAGAACTACAGATATTTTTTCGGCAACGACAAGATGTCTTTTCTCAAATACTATGTCAATCTGCAGAAGTACTGTCAGAGAGCCATAGGCTACACCGACCGCTCACATCAGATGGGGCTGGCGGCGTGCGCCGAGCAGCTCGGCTTAGGCTTTGAGGACAACTCTCTGCACCGCGCCTATAACGACGCCGAGCTTACCGCTGAGTGCTTTAAGGCTCTGTATGAAAAGGAGCTGCTCAAAGAGTTTATCTTTGTGTGCAACGATGAGTTCTACGCGCGGATGTCGTTCAAGAATTATAATATCTGTGATCTCAGAGATCCCGGTGTGGACAGGCGAGAGATGTACTTCAACTGTGACAAGTGCGGAAGGCGAGCCTTCAGACGTACTAAGTGGAGGCTTAAGAACAAGAGCTTCAGGGCAGTCTTTCGTTGCATAAGATGCCGCAGAGACTTTGAGGGCAGGATAGTGTTCAAGAGGTGCTTTGATCATGTCGAGATCATAAAAAAGGCTGTCGATCTCGAAGTTATAGAGAAGAACAAGCAGTATAAGACAGTAAAAAAAGAAAAAGTGTGATTATAAAAAAGGGCGTTTTTATCTCGATTCAGATAAGAACGCCTTAGTTTTATTATAAAATCAGAATAAATATTCTGAATCATGTTGCAATTATAGAACAAATGTGCTAAAATATAAATAGAGAGTGATGATGCTTAAGCTCTCACAGGGCAAACTATGCTCATTGAATAAGTAATGCCGCTGAAATCTGTATCTCGGCGGCGGGTAGAGTTGATTTTGATGACGTCAAGCGAAAGGAAAAACAAATGAACTATGTTGAATGGGCGGAAGAGTACATGACTGAGGCTCGCCGCGTACTTGGAGTGATCGAGAAAAAGAAAGGGCTGTTGAATGACCGTAAACTCAATAAGGACGCCCGCAAGCAGATCAGCGATATAATCATTACATACCGCTGTATCTATCGTGAGCTGCTCGCAGTCGCCGAGCACCTCAGGACCAGAGCGGGAGGTAACCTCAATGAGGCGTGAGCGCGTGTTCTTGAGCGATGAAAACAGCGATTGTATCGCGTTTCAGCTCTATAACCAGGGCTCCACCAATCGTTCGGAGCGCGAGAGGATGAAGAAGATCCTGTCCCGCGCTATAAGGCACGGACTCACCGAGCGCCAGCGCGTGTGCGTTGTCAAGTATTATTTGGAAGGTATGCAGATGAAGGACATAGCCCGCGAGCTCGGGCTGTCTAAATCCACAGTCTCACGGCACATCAGCGCCGCCACGCTAAAGCTGCGCAAGGTAGCTTCGTATTACGCAAGATAAAAGTCGCATAAGGAAGCGCCCGCCGTACAGACGGGCGCGTTTCCGCTTTATTCAGCTGATATTTATTTCAGTGAAAAATCCTCTTTTGTATAGGTCTTGAGAGGAGCCATACCCTTAGGCTCACGCATGATCGGATTATAGTCAAATTTTCTGCATTTGCCGTTTTTCAGCGTTTTATGCGCGTCGCAGTACTGAGTGCCGCCCTCTTTCTTTGAGTGGGTGCAGTACACGCACGAAGGAACAATATTGTTGCCGAATAATCTCTTTTTCATATATATCACAGCCTTTGCTTTATACTCTGTGTTCTCAGTATATCATTATCCTTTGACTATTGCAAGTGTTATCATAACGTAGTATAATATCATACAAATGAAATAAGGATATGATCATTATGCAGTTTGATTCTTCTGTTTTTACGCTTAATACGGTAGACGGCGTATCTTTTCTGACCTTTGACAGATTATCCGGGATACCCTTTATAAATCACGCTTTTTCGACCAAGATAGGCGAGGGCACGCGTACCGTTCATCCCATGGATATGAGCTTTGACCATGATGACGGCGACGCTGTTACCGAGAACTATAAGAGATTCTGCGCTGCGGCGGGCTTTGATTACAGCTCGATAGTGGCTTCATCTCAGGATCATCATACCTTTGTGCGTGTATGTAACTCTGCCGAAAAGGGTATAGGGATATATCGCGCCAAGGATATAGAGAGCGTAGACGCTCTCGTGACTATCGAACCCGGCGTTACTCTGTGTACCTATTATGCCGACTGCACACCGCTGTTCTTTGTCGATACGGGAACCCACGCCGTCGGCTTGGCTCACGGCGGCTGGCGCGGTACTGTGGGCAGGATAGCCGCAAAGGTCGTTGATACTATGAGCGAGAGCTTCGGCACCGATCCTGCCGATCTTGTGTGCGCTATAGGGCCTAATATCTCGGTATGCTGTTATGAGGTCGATGAGCCGTGCGCGCGCGAGTTTTACGCTCTCGGACTTGACAGCGATAAATTCGTGTTCCCCAAGGACGGCGGCAAGTACATGATAGATATGCTCGAGTGCAACCGTCAGATACTTATCGAGAGCGGCGTAGAGTCCGAAAATATCACCGTCAGCGATATCTGTACTCAGCACAACAGCGATCTGCTGTGGAGCCACAGAGCCACTAAGGGCGACAGAGGCACCATGTGCGCCATGCTGCGTATCAATCCGTCTAATACTGTTATGTAGTGACCGTTTGTCAATAGGCAAAAGTCACAAATGTAAAAAAGCAGAGGGCGCGTGACAGGAGCCGGTAACAGAAGAATCGGA
>CACYSI010000056.1 GCA_902776975.1 uncultured Ruminococcus sp. | reverse complement strand
GGGAGACGCAGACAGGCTGGCGCCTGTCAAGGAGCCCAACAAAGCTATACGAAATATAGCGCAATAGATGATAAAGGTTTTTATTAAGGATTAGTATTATCACAGATGTATCGCCCGCCGTTGAGACATCCGCGGAAGATAACGATTCTACCCCTTGTGTTTGTGTTGACAATAATACCTCATATATGGTATTATAATATGATGTAGGGGTATGTATATCGCCCGATATACAGCCCGCTCAAATACACATAAAGGGGAAGAGATATGACTGTCTCCGTTATCGTACCTTATCTCGAATCGGGGTCGCTGATCCAAAAAACCGCCGATTCGATCGAATGGCAGAAAAAGGTCAATATAAACAATATACTGCTGCTTGTAGCCGACGCTACAGTCGAGCAGGACGCCTCAGAGCGTCTGGATGGTTACGGCGGCGTAAAAGTACTGAGCTGCCCCGGGCTGAACGAGGCGGGAGCGTATAACAAGGCTCTCGAGAGCCTCGACTCCGAATACGCTGTTCTCGCGCGTCCGGGCGACGTATTCGGCAGCCATTACTTTATGAACGCGCTCAAAGCGGTCAAAAAGTATGACTTTGCGGCTCCGATGCGTTTTTGCATAAATCCCGTTTACGCTCACTACAAGTACATCAACCGCACTAACCTCAATGTAAAATACCTCAACTCCGTAGTGGATATAAACGCTAATCCGTCCTTCCTGCAGCACGAGCCCGACGGCTGTATCATCAAGAGCGAGATACTCAGGCAGTATCCCGCCGATACCAAGCTGAGATACGAGTACTTTCACGATGTGATGCTCCGCCTGCAAAAGGACTATCCCACCTACTACGCTATGGGCGAGGCTAACTTCAACACCTTCATGCCGCTGAGCGACGACTCGGCGTACTTTGTGCCCTCCAACCATATCGAGTGGTACAAGGAGTCCATAGACACCTTCCTGCTGCCCCTGTGCGAGCGCGAGCAGCTCCCCGACGGCTCTCTGCCCTACTACATCCAGTACTATCTGATGTTTGCTGTGTCGGCGCGCTTTCTCGCCAATATGAACAACCGCAACAAGCGCAATATGAGCGAAGAGGAGCTCGAAGAGTTCTTTGAAGCCTGCAAGAAGGTGCTTGACCGTATCGACGACACCATGGTGCTCAATGCCGGCAAGTACAAGTCTCTCGGCTTCAGTGAAGAGGCGGCAGAGATGTTCTGGATGCTCAAGCACGACAAGACCCTCTATACCATGCCCATGCATCTGAGCGAGGGCGCCGAGGACGTAGTGCTCGACTGCTCCGACGTCGTCATAGCCCGCCTGCAGGGACAGAGAGTAGGTCTGCATGTGCTCGACTACTGCGACGGCAAGCTGCTGCTCGACGGCTCCTTCCGTCAGGTTTTCAACCTCAAAGATATCGACCTGTACGCCGTATGGAACGGCAAGCGCGTGGAGCTTACCGACAACGACCGCTACTCGCTGACCAAGTACTTCGGCATCAGCGCGTACAAAAAATTCACCTTCAGACTCGAGCTGGATATAGACGACAGCAGAGAAAAGCAGAAGCTGAGCTTCTTCGCGTCATATAAGAACACCCTCGTACCGCTGCAGTACTCATATCTGCACCACTGGGCTAAGTTCGCCGCAAAGCCCGCCGGAGGCTACTGGCTGTTCAACAAGTACATGGCTACCATCGAGAACAACCGCGATATAATCATAGAGCCGTCGTCAAAGGGCAAGACCCTCAAGCGCGAGCTCAAGTACCTGCCCGGAGTCTTCGCGGAGAGCAAGCGCACCTTCATCACCCGTATCGAGTACTGGCTGACTCGCCCGTTCTACAAGAACAAGCGCATATGGCTGATGTACGACAAGCTCTATAAGGGCGGCGACAGCAGCGAGTATCTCTACCGCTACTGCAAGGACAAGAAAGACGGCATAACCCGCTATTACATAATCAACAAGGACACCTCTGACTACCGTCAGATGAAGCGTGACGGTCTGCATCCCGTCAAGACAGGCTCCATAAAGCACAAGATGGCGTTCCTCAACGCCGATATAGCGCTCATCACCAACTCCCAGACCTTCCCCTTCAACGGCTACAGCCTTGACAAATCCCGCTTCATCCGCGATCTGTGCAACTTCCCGACCATGTGCCTGCAGCACGGTCTGTCGGTACAGAAGTGCGCTATGGCTCAGCAGCGTATCATAGACAACACGAGGATGTACTTCATCGCCTCCAAGTATGAGGAGAAGAACCTCAACAACCACGTATACAGCTACAACGGCACCGACATCCTGCGTATGACGGGTATCGGACGCTATGACGGACTTATCAACAACGACCAAAAGCAGATACTCATATCTCCGACATGGCGTATGTACAACGCTATGCCCGTGACCTCCAGCGAGGGCGAGCAGCGCTCGTACAATCCCGACTTCAAGTCTACGGTATACTACCGCATATACAACGATCTTATCAACAACAAAAAGCTCATAGAGACAGCCAAGCGCACGGGCTACGCCATCAAGTACCTGCTGCACCCCATCCTCAGCGCTCAGGCTGACGACTACACCCCCGACCCCTATGTCGAGGTCATCCCCTCGGTAGGCGACCTCAGCTACGAGAAGATCCTCACCGAGTCGAGCCTCATGGTCACCGACTACTCGGGCGTACAGTTCGACTTCGCGTATATGAAAAAGCCGCTCGTCTACTTCCACCCCGACGAGCTGCCCGCTCACTATGACGACGGCGGCTTCTTCTACGACACGATGGGCTTCGGCGAGATATGCACCACCTCGGATATGCTGGTAGATACCCTCTGCGAGTATATGGAGAACGGCTGTAAGATGAAGCCCGAGTACATCGCCAGAGTAGACGACTTCTACCACTATGACGACCACAACAACTGCGAGAGGATATACAACGAGATCATGAAGTTCCAGCAGCAGGTCGATAAGGACAAGCTCAGAAAATAATATACCGATATATTAAAACTCCCGCGCCGATGACAGCACGTCAGCAGCGCGGACTTTTTATGAGTTACCGAAAGAGTGAGGAGCCTCCCCGGCAGAACGATGAATGAGCGCGCCTAAACGATGTAGAATAAAACCGCAAAAGATTACATTTATAACAATATTGCAATAAAATTGACTTTAATGACAAAAATTGGTATACTGATATGGTAAATGTATCGTCGAAAAACCGTTGATACGACAAAATAGGAGGGTATTGCATGAGCAAAGCAAAAAAGACGTTCAATCTGTTCGCGATAAGCGAAGCCCGAAACGTCATCTTCGGCATAGCTACGCTGTGGATCGGACTCTTTCACTCAGATAACCTGACCATGTCGGTATATACCGACAACAAAGTTCTGATAGATATATTCAACTCTATCAAGGGCTGGGGCAACGCGGGCGTAGATATGTTCCTCTTCCTGTCCGGTATAGGTCTGTTCTTCTCATACACTAAAGACAGCCATGTGCTGACCTTCTGGAAGAAGCGTCTGATGCGCATACTGCCCACAGCGTTTTTGATAGCTACATTTTATGTCTCGTTCAGATATGTCAACGGCAGGTTCACCTCAGGCATCACCTACTATCTCAGCCGACTGTCGTTCACATACTTCTTCTTCAGTGGCGAGCGTGTATTCTGGTTCATCTCGCTGATACTGGTGCTGTATCTCGTGTTTCCGCTGCTGTATAAGATCATCGACAAGTGGCGCATATGGGGCATGCTCGCTCTCGTAGCGCTGGTAGTGATATTCAACTTTACCTTAAGAGCCGTCAAGCCCGGCGTATACTCAAACGTAGAGATCGCCTTCTGCCGTATACCGGTATTCATCATCGGCATATGGGCGGGCAGATTCGTCATGGAGAAAAAGGAGATCAACCGTAACTGGCTGTGGCTGTTCGCGGCTGTCATGGTAGGCTCTCTCGTGCTCATGGGCAACTACACAGCCATCGTCAAATCCTTTGTACCCGGCTACAACAAAGAGCTGGAGACCATGTACATCTGGATCTACCGCTACGCCGCATGTCCCCTGGGTATCTCGCTGGTCGTGCTCGACTCGTTCATCATCACCGAGCTGCGCAAGAGAGGCAGATGCAACATCCTGCGCAACTTCTTTGAGTTCGTGGGTATGTACTCTATGGAGTACTACATGATATACCTCAACATCAACCACTACCTCGAGCGCATCTACACCATAGGTCCCAAGCAGCAGATAATGCTGTACTTCGGCAGCTTTGTGATCTCTCTGGTGCTGTGCGTACTGGTGCGCAAGGTATGTGACTTCTTCATGTCGTACATGAGGCGAAAACCCGCCGACCTCGAAGAGCGCAGACAGAGCCGAAAAAAACGCCTCAAAACAAAGGCTGAATAAAGCAAGTCTTTTATCAAGACATCGGCTTGACTCCTTTTGATCTGTCGAGCCTTCACAATAACTATTTCTTTTTTATTTGACAGATGTTGCCGCAATAATACAGTTTGTATAATTTATCTTTGTAAACAAACAATTATACAGCTTGTTGTAGTTTCCTGTCAAATAAAGAAAACGGTCAGACAAGACACCTCGTCAAGTCTGACCGTTTATATTTGTAACTATAATTATAATATTAATTTCAACCCCATGAGCGTCACTTCGGTCTCTTCTTTGAAGCCGTACTCACCGTAAAACTCAGGCAATACGCCTTTTGAAGCGGTGATCAGATGCGCTCCGACCATCCCCTGCTCCTTTATGTCCGAGAGACAGCGCTCCAGCAGCCTTCTGCCTATGCCCTGCCGCTGATACTCGGGCGCTACGGCAAGGTCGTTGATCTCAAAGGTCCTGCCGTAGTGAAACATCATGGATGTGCCGAGGATGAAGCCCTCGACCTCGCCCCCGACGACATACTCGAGACCGTAAGCCTGCTCGCTTTTCATCAGCTCGCCTACATGGATAAGAGCGTCCTCGGGAGTCCAATGATCGTTCCACGGCTCTCCCGAAAAAGCCGCCGCGTATATCCGCGCGTAGCGTTCGAGAGCCTCGTCACGAACGGGTCTGATAACGGGCATGATTTCATAAAGCCGCGCCTTGAGCAGCTCATAGCGCTCACGCTTCTCAGTCTTTGAGAAGTGTACCTCTCTCATCTGCTCGGGACAGCCTGTATAATCGAGCTTCTCACAGCCGAACTGCTCGCTCGTCAGATCGAACACACAGCCGTCGACATCATTGAAGCAGTGAAAGTTACCGCCTTCTCGCGGCACTCCGTACACCTTGCCGCCGAAGATATCCTGCATCAAAAACGCCGTGATCGAGCACTGACCGAGAGTCTTGTTCTCGGCAGACCACCTCTCCCTCATCCTCGGCGCGCAGGTATCGGCGCTCCAGATATCCGAGAGCAGGTCATAGCAGTCGCGCGGCGTCAGACCGTTTTTGCTCTTTATATCGGCTGTCTGCCAACCGTAAAATCCGTATGTTCGCATAGTTATCATCCTTTTCACAGTCCGCGCATCGTCAGCGAGATGCGACCTTTCTTTACATCTACCGAAAGTATCTTTACCTTGACTATATCGCCGACCTTGAGTACCTCGGACGGATGCTTGAGGTATCTGTCGCATATCTGAGATATATGTACCAGTCCGTCCTGATGCACGCCTATATCCACAAAAGCTCCGAAGTCTATAACGTTGCGCACGGTTCCGGTCAGCTCCATGCCCTCTTTGAGATCGTTTATATCCAGCACATCCGAGCGCAGCATGGGCTTGGGCATCTCGTCACGCGGATCGCGTCCGGGCTTTGACAGCTCCTTGACTATGTCGTTTAAGGTAGGCAGACCTATACCGAGCTGTGTCGCGAGCTGAGCCGTACCGAGCGGCTTGACTCTCTCGGGCAGATCGCCGAACTTAGCCGACTTTATCTCTGCCGCTGAGTAGCCCGCGAGCTTTAACAGCTCCTTAGCCGTCTTGTAGCTCTCGGGATGCACACCCGTGTTGTCGAGCGGATCGCGGCTCTCGGGTACGCGCAAAAAGCCCGCGCACTGCTCAAATGCCTTAGGTCCGAGCTTAGGCACCTTCTTAAGCTCCGCCCGTGAGCCGAAGGCGCCGTTCTCCTCGCGGTAAGCTACTATGTTCTTGCATACGGTAGAGTTGAGTCCCGATACCCTCAGAAGCAGGGCGGGCGAAGCCGTGTTAAGGTCGGCTCCGACTGAGTTCACACAGTCCTCCACAACGCCGTCGAGGGTCTCTGTCAGTCTTTTCTGAGGCATATCGTGCTGATATTGACCCACGCCTATCGCCTTAGGCTCGATCTTGACAAGCTCCGCGAGAGGGTCCTGCAGTCTGCGGGCTATAGACACGGCGCTCCTGAGCGTTAGGTCGAGCTCGGGCAGCTCAGCGGCGGCGAGCTTTGAGGCTGAGTATACCGAGGCTCCCGCCTCGCTGACCACCATGTAGTAGACCGTGCGGTCCGCCTCTTTGATCGCGTCCGCGGCGAACATCTCCGTCTCCTTGCTCGCGGTGCCGTTGCCTATGGATATTATGTCGACGTCATGCTTTTTTATCAGTTCGAGCAGCCGTCTCTTGGATTGAGCGATCTTCTGCTCTGAGTGTGTGGGATAT
This sequence comes from uncultured Ruminococcus sp., assembly GCA_902776975.1. GTDB lineage: Bacteria > Bacillota > Clostridia > Oscillospirales > Acutalibacteraceae > Ruminococcoides. Next base: position 3,581 of record CACYSI010000056.1, on the reverse strand, counting down.
ATGACCGCGGTATCGAGCACCTTGCCGGTATCGTCCACCACGGCGACCTTACATCCCGTGCGGTAGCCGGGGTCAAGCCCCAGAACGGTCTTGCCCTTGACGGGAGGCTGCATGAGCAGCTGCTTTAAGTTAGTGGCAAAGACCTTCATCGCGTTCTCACTTGCGGTCTCGGTCAGCTCCGAGCGTATCTCTCGCTCTATGGACGGAAAGATCAGCCTCGTGTACGCGTCCTCGGCGGTGGCTCTGAGTATATCCGAGCACAGGGGATTAGTCCCTTTGTCGAGAGCGCGGTTTATCACGCTCAGAGGCTCCGCGGGATCGAGCGCTAAGCTCACCTTCAAAAAGCCCTCTTTCTCTCCCCTGTTCACCGCTAAGATACGATGTCCCGCTATCTTCTTGACGGACTCCGAGTAGTCATAGTAGTTTGTATATACGCTCTCTTTTTCGGCGTCGGCAGCTACCGACTTGAGCATAGCGCTGTTTCTGAAGATCGGGCGCAGATGCTTGCGCACGGCGGCGCTGTCAGAGAGCATCTCCGCTATGATATCCATAGCGCCGTTTATCGCCTCTTCAGCGGAGCCCACCTCTTTTTCGGCGTTGATGAAGTCCCCGGCGCGCTTCATCGGGTCAAGGCCCTTTTCCTGTCTGATGATCTCCAGCGCGAGCGGCTCGAGACCGCGCTCTTTAGCTACCGATGCCCTGGTCTTGCGCTTGGGTCTGAAGGGTCGGTATATGTCCTCAAGCTCTCTCAGGGTCTGAGCCTTATCGAGCGCCGAGCTTATCTCGTCGGTCAGCTTTTCCTGACCTTCTATCAGCCCGCGTATCTCCTCTCTGCGCTTATCGAGCGCGCGCAGATGCTCGAGCTTCTCACTGAACTCGCGTATCAGCTGATCGTCCATGGAGCCGTGCATCTCCTTGCGGTAACGGGCGATGAAGGGTATGGTGTTGCCGTCGTCGAGCAGGGTGATGATGTTCTGCGCGTACTCCTCTTTGATATTGAATAACTGTGCTAATGTGCTTGAATAGTCCATATTTCTCCTGATTCCTGTTTTTAATTTATAAGCCGTGATAGCCGTAGTTTATTATATCAGCATTTTGCTCGCTGTGTCAATCAAAACGCGTACGATCATACCGCTCGGTCACAAAGCAGAAAATATTGCTTTGCAATCACTCGCCTTTGATGTATAATAAAAATACCGATATAAACATATGTATAACGTTACCGAACCCGACGGAGATAATATGGATATAATGATCTGCCCTGTCTGCGGACAGGCGCTCGAGCGTGAAAACAGGATACGGCGATGCGAGAACCGTCACAGCTACGACATAGCTAAAGAGGGCTATGTAAACCTGCTGTCGGCGCGCCGAAGCGGCGACGCTATGGGCGATAACAGAGAGATGGCACTATCACGCCGCGACTTTCTCAACAAGGGCTATTATCAGCCTTTAGCTCAGGCGGTGACCGACTGCCTGAGCGAATACTCATCGGACGGCGACGTCGTGCTCGACATCTGCTGCGGCGAGGGCTACTACACAGCCTACGCGGCAGAGCGCCTCGACCGCCGCTTTTACGGCTTTGACCTGAGCAAAAATATGGTCAGGCTGGCGGCTAAGCGCAAAGCGCCTGCAGAGTTCTTCGTCGCCAATATCGCCTCTATACCCATCGCCGACAGCTCTGTCAAAGCGGCGTTCCACCTATTCGCGCCCTTTAACGCGGCGCAGTTCGGTCGGATAATATCGGACGACGGCGTTATACTGACCGCGATCCCCGGCAGAGATCATCTCTACGGGCTTAAAGAGATACTCTACGACAGTCCCTACCGCAACGATGAGCAAGAGCCGCAGGCAGAGGGACTGACAGCCATACGGCGCATACGCGTACGGGGCGAGATCACCCTCAACAGCCGTGAGGATATACAGGCGCTGTTTCAGATGACGCCATACTACTATCACACGCCGTCACAGGGCATGGCGCGTCTCGATACGCTCGAGAAGCTGAGCACGCCTATCGAGTTCGTCATCATAGTATACAAAAAGCAACAGGGAGCAACATTATGAAAAAATATGTATATAAACCGATCGCCTTACTGATCATGCTGATCGCGTTACTTATATTTTCGTTAAGCGCGCGGGCTCAGAGCCTCTACATCCATGATCCGATGGAAAATCCAAAGGCTGCCGCGGATATCATAGTCGATCCCAACGCTGTCTACGGCTACGCGCCGAATCCCGCTTCGACCCGGATGGGCGCGTTTGCCGATTATAACTGGAGCGATGAGGCCTTTGTCGCCGAGATGAGAAGCCAGCGTGAAGAGTACCACCGATCCGTCAGCGAGCTTTATCAGATCAAAGCGGATATGGAAGCCGAGGGCAGGACAGTAGAAGAGATCGCGAGAGCTGTCTCTACCCGCCGCAACGAGATAAGAATGGAGTCATACAAAGACGATCCCGAGGGTCTGGAGCGTCTGAAAGAAAGCAATCTCGCGACCTTCGGAAACGAAAACGGCGGCACGCCCGAATATTTTTACGAGTTATACGGCTCATGGGAGACGGTGATCGAAAAGGCGTTTTCAACCAACGCGGGAGCCGATGCCATACTGGGGCTATACGATATCTACTATGACACATACATCATCAACAGCCCGACAGACAGTACCGAGGGACAAGCTCCCTCCACAGAGAGCGCAAGCACAGAAACAACTGCGGTCACAGAGCCGACTGAGCACACCGCCTCAGAGCCGACTGAGCGCGCTGTACCCGCGTCTGCCGACAGCCTGCCCGCTACCGCCGACCGATCTCTGATATCGCCCCAAACGGGAGATATCTCGATGACTTTTGTCCTTATAATGATCTTAGCGGGCTTTGCAGCCTTTATGAGCGCTGCCGAGCTCCGTGCTCAAAAGAGAAAAAACCGATAAAATCGCAAAAGGGGCTGTCGCACTAAGCTTGCGACAGCCCTAACCGTTGTCATCCTGAGCGAAGCGGCAGTGGCGCTTTAGGATTATTTACAGTCTGAAATCCGATATATTGAAAATCTATAAATATGAGCAGATCGGACACTGCTGTTTTATAAATATAAGCTATTGACGGCTATGGGGTTTTCTGATAGTATTACTGAGTCGCAAAGTTCCGAATAAATATTACTTTGGAGGATAACTATGAAAATCACCAGCTTCAGCCCCCTGATAATGACAAACGACTCCGAAAAAGCCGGAAAAGTATTTGAGGCGCTTGGCTTTACCAAGAAGCACGAGAAAAAGGACGCGTCAGAGAACCACGACTCAGGCTTCCGTATGAAGGACGCCGAGGGTCACGGTATCTCTATAGCGCAGGTCAATCAGCTGCCTCGGGATATGGTAGCCGTTCAGATGAACGTAGACGACCTCGACGAGGCGATAGCTCTGCTGTCGTCATTCGGCTTCAAAAACATGAGAGGCGAGGGCAATATCATCGACAACGGTTCGGCAAGGACCGCGGTCATGGTGTTATGTTAAGCTTTACATAAGATCATTTATGAAAAGTAAATGGTAATGTAAAGTTATTTAATCAAAAGCCAGTAATAAACAGCAATAATCGTT
>CACYSI010000055.1 GCA_902776975.1 uncultured Ruminococcus sp. | reverse complement strand
AGCAGTGACACTAAGCCAATCGCTTCGCTCTTGGAGTGTTGTTGCATGGGTGTTGTTAGCCAAATCAAAGATTTGGACAACACCTCAAGCCTGCCTGCGCCCTCCGCCTTGTTCTGCGAAATTCTCCGCTAATATCTTTCTAAAGCTTTTTATTGCTACTTAGTATCAGTAACATTGAGCGATCTTGAGCATAATATACTCTTGTCAGATTTTTACATCCAGTAATCTTCACTTGATAGCGCGTCAATGAGGTATTATCATTGTAGAGAGAATAACACTGTCATTAAATACGGTATAAGACGGAGGCGGAGCTATGACGATAGATATGCTTGATACGGGCACTATACTGGTGCATCTCGGCGAGAGCGATATGCGCGCCTATACGCTCGATTTCTCAGATACGGCGGATATCTCCGATATCAAAGAAGGGCTCAGCGAGCTTATATGCAGGGTGGGGAATATGTGCGGAGTCGGTACCGGCGGCAGGTGTTTTCTCGTCGAGGCTCTGCCCTCCGATAACGGCTGTCTGCTCATCATATCAGTGCGCGCCGTAAGCCGTCGGCGGGTGTACCGTATAAAGAGAGAGAAGACCCGTGAGATATGTGTGTTCTTTGATATCGACTCTATGCTTGACTGGCTGACTGACGCTTCGTTTGAGCCTTCGGGCTATACCTTATACAGTTATCGTGACCGATACATACTCATGCCCGAGCCGTATGCCGCGCCTTATTCGTCGGCAGAGCTGAGCGAGTACGGCAGGCTGACTAAGGTGAGCCTAACGGCGGCGGCTCGGATACAGGAGCACGGCACGGTGATCAGAGAAAAGCGGCTTCACAGGCGGTATCCCTCAAGCGCCGCTATATAGGCGGCGGGGCTGTGGCTGTCGGCGATACTGCACTTGGGTATGCCCGACGCGGATGACAGCAGCTGCTCTATGTCGGATCCGCTCGATAGGAAGTACAGCAGATCGGCGTAGTCGCCCGACAGCGCCGATATCATCGCGTCGGCGGTATCTCCGTCCGACTGTGATCTCATCATGTCCGCCACGTGGTTCATGAACTCATACATACTCATCTGTCCGTCGCCAGAGTCGCGCCTGCGCTTGTAGTAGGCATGGACGTTGGGCGCGAGCTTCATAACGGTGCATAAGAAGCTGTCTATGGGTTCGGATGAGTCAAAGCCGATGTAGTCCTCTCCCGTAAGCTCACGGTATCTGCGGTTGAAGTCGGAGGTATTGCTCAGCCGTATGTCTCTGCCGTATCTCGAGTAGCCCCAGCCCTCGGGCGGCAGCCGCGTGAAGAAGTCATCATCCCTGATGAGGTTGAAAACGCAGCCAAAGCGCGCAGTCTGTCTGCTGATAGTGACGTTGGGCGAGGCTACCGTGTACGCGCATACATTATCGGTACCGTAGCGCTCACAAAGCCGCTTGGCGAGTATTCCGGCTACCGCGCCGCCCCTGCTGTAGCCTGTGATGAAAAAGCTCGGCTGTGTGCCTATAGCGCGAGTGAAGATATAGTCGCCGATGCTCAGCTCGGCTGTGTCAGCCGCCCGGGCAAAGCCCCTGTGCTCCGCCGAGAAGCCTACATCGAAGTTTGAGCTCCATTCGTCGCTCTCGGTGCCTTTGATGACGGCTATGACCCGCAGAGTATCGCCCTCGGTACGGCTTGCGATGTACAAGCCCGAGCCGCGGTCATCCCGGCTTGTCACATAAATGATATCGTCATAGCCTACGGCTCTGAGATTTGATTCGAGCATATCCCTGTCAGCCGACGACAGGCTGAGAGCGCAGGCTGTACGCGCGGCTGCGAGATCGAAAAAGCAGTTGTCCTCAGGCAAAAAATCCACCTTAGTATCTATCGGTATGATCTTGTTTGATGCGGCTTCATATATCGCGGGTACGCTCAGCCGAACTGTCGCGGCGGGTTTGTCTTTGGTTATCATCATGTCGCCTCCGGGCTGTATATTTAGTATGTTGACTAAATCTCAAAATATGGTATAATAGCAAGTGAAATATGTACGCGCAAAAACAGCTATTATATAACATTTAGGAGAAATGACATGAAAAAGATTATCGCCGCCGTGCTGGCAATTGTTGCGGCAGTATCGGCAATATCGCTGACCGCCTGTAACAAAGGAGCGAACAACACTCCCGCGCAGTCATCATCCGAGGCTGCTCAGACATCTGCCGAGACCGTTGATCTCAGCGGACTTACACCCTACGGGCTCAACTCCAACGGCAAGCCCACCAGCTATTATAAGAACGAATATGACGATAAGAATCGTCTGATCCGCAACTACACTTATGACACATCGGGCAAGCTCATGGGCTCTACGGCTTATGAGTACGATGAGCACGGCAACGAGATACACGACACCATTTATGACGCCGACGGTAAGATCACTTCTCAGATACTGTGGGAGAAGACCGAAAAGGGTCTTGTGACCAAGCGCAGCGATATCGACGCTAACGGTGTAGTGACAGCCGTAGAGACCATCGAGTATACCGACGCGGGCTTTGAGTCCGAGGTCAAAAAGTATGACGGCAACGACAAGCTGCTCGAGCGCCATGTCTATGAGTATGACGATAAGGACAACCTCGTCAAGTACACTGTGTATGACGGTAACGATAAGATAAAGAGCTACATAACCTATGTCGATAACAAAGACGGCAGCTACACCACATACAAGTATGACGGCGAAGGCAATCTGATATCGAAAGATTGATATTGATGAAAAAACAAGCAGGAGCGTGATGCTCCTGCTTTTATTATGCGTTGTTTTATTGTTATTATACATCGATACCAATATTGTCATTGCGAGGGGCTCGACACGTGTGTCAGCCCCGTGGCAATCTCAACTGATCGAAAAAGGTTGATCCTGTTGAGTAGTCTCAGAGGCGGTTTATCTACACAGCTCTTTGAGCTTGTCTATAGCCTCTTTGGCGTCGGGCGCTCCGAAGACAGCCGTACCCGCTACGCAGATATCCACGCCCGCTTTAGCGGCTGTGGATATAGTGGACACGGCTATGCCGCCGTCTACCTCTATCAGTGTATCGAGTCCGCGCGCGGTTATCTCGCGTCTGAGCAGCTCTACCTTGCTCATCATATCGGGCATGAAGCTCTGTCCGCCGAAGCCCGGCTCTACCGTCATCACCAGTACCATGTACAGTCTGTCGAGATAGGGCAGGACGACCTCGGCGGGGGTGCCGGGCTTGATAGCGAGGGCGGGCTTTACGCCGCGCTCTTCGATCAGGCTGAGGGTCGAGTCTATATCGCTGTCGCACTCGGTATGGAACGAGATGATGTCGGCTCCCGCGTCGGCAAAGTCGCCGATATAGCGGTGAGGCTCGGATATCATGAGATGTACGTCAAAGGGCTTTGATGTCGCCTTACGCAGTTTTTTGATGACAGGCGCTCCGAAGGTGAGGTTGGGTACAAAGTGCCCGTCCATCACATCGAGATGCATGATGTCGGCGCCCGCCTTGTCTGCGCGGACGATCTCGTCGGCAAATCGCGCGAAATCACAGGATAACAGAGATGGTGCAATTAACATATATAACTCCTTTTGGACTGAGTTTTAAGGTCGTTTAATCAGCTCGGCTATGATCGAAGCGACTACCCAAAAGCCGATGTATACTATCAGCTCGATCACTGAGAGCCGCGCTACCGAGGCGTACAGCGCCAGTGTCGCGCATAAGAGTATGCCCAGTATCATGCCGAATACGCTGATCGCTATACCGAGATTGATGTTGGACTTGACGCCGATACAGCCGCCTATGGCTCTCGCCAGCGAGCCTATCCTGCCTCTGGTCGCGAGGTAGGCGCGAGAGGTCTCTTCGACCTTGTTGATCGACTCGTCGATGACGTCCGAGTATCCGGGCGTGGTGACTTTTACAGAGCGGTGGAACAGCTCGTATCTGTCGGCTATCAGCTCGGCGGTGACGTTTGAGTCGGTGGTGCTGACTATCATAGCCAGACCGTTGCGCTCTGCCGCGCGTATCTGCTCCTTGATGACAGGGGGCGCGATATAAGAAAGACACAGTATGGCTACAGCCTGTCCGGATACCGCGATATAGGCTGTCTCTTTATATCGTTTAGGCACCGCGTCTATCGGTACTGTGATATGATATCGGTTCATCAGAGCGAGGTTGCCCACCAGCACTCTCTCGCCGTTTATCCAGCCTACCAGACCGCTCTTGTCCTCGTATATCACGCTCTCTACCGAGGGGATGTAACCGTCCCTCTCGGCTATGAGCTCGTCAAATACCGGAGCTATCGGCGAGCGTGCCTCTCTGAGTACCGCCGCCGCCATGAGCAGGTTGTCCTCTACGCGGTAGTTCATCAGCGGTATGAGATTCTCGATCTTTACACAGCCTGTCGGGAAGAGGTCACGGGCGTTCATCATCAGCGCGGATGTATCGCCGAACCTGCGTACCGAGGGATATCCCGCCACCATGGCGTCCTCGTCGAGCATACGTCGGCTGAACAGCAGCATCGGCAGGTTGCCCGCGAGCATGGAGGTGAAGGGTATGCCTATGCACAGCATCACCGTAAGAGCCGATACCGAGCCCTGGACGTTCTTGAACAGTATCGCGTACAGTATCGTTACAAATATCGCGCTGACTATAGCTATAGGCGCGAGCTTGCCCGACAGCTCCTCGCTGGGATCGGGCGCGTATGATATCCTCAGATAGTCCGAGAGGAAGGCTGTCATATGCTGGTAAGCGGGCGAGCCCTTTGAGGCTGTGGTGCCGCTGACCATCCTTCGCGCAGTCTCGTCGTCTTCAAAGAGTTTAGCGACGTACGCGGGTGAGCGCGAGGTTATGAAGTCAAAGTTGCTCTTGACGCGCATGACCATCATCAGCCTGCCTGCGGTGTGCAGCAGCAGAGCGAAGGCGACTATGAAGCCGTACAGATGATGATCCGCTCCCGTAAAGGACGTAGAGGTGAACAGCGATACGAAGCTCTGTATGATACAGCCGATGTACGCAAGTGAGATCAGGGTACAGCTGTTGCCCTTGAAGCGTCTGAGCGGCTTTAAGCCGTCTACGAGCGTGTGCCGTGATACAAGCCCCAAGAGCAGCGTCAGTATCAGACTTACTCCGCAGTAGATGAAGGCTATGCCTGCGCCTCTTTCGGCTATGGCGGAGGCGCCGTAGGAGCGCTCCCAGATGACCAGAGCGAGCATGACGACGGCTAAGGCGGCTATCAGCGCGAGCTGTGTCGCCAGCTTTTTGAAATTCTTGTTTGTCTTATCGAAGATGTATTTTTCATCTTCGCGGCTGTTGTAGTTGAGCGAGCGTTCCTTCTCCGACTCGGACGGTGTTGTGAATCTGAGAGATACCGTCCTGCCCAGCGCCTTGAAGAACCTGCCTATAGGAGATGGCTTCTTGGGTTTTTCTATTTTATCCGCGCTGTCCGGCTTTTCGTTATTAACGGGTTTCTCGGGCTTTTCGGCTTTTTTGGATTTCTTAGGCTTTTTGAACTTGGGCAGCTCTTCGTCAAAGTTGTTGCGCATGATGTCCTTGTTCTTCTGCCTCTGTTCAAGCTCGTTCTTGCGGCGTGACGCGACCTGACTGAGAGTATACAGCAGACTCTGGTGAGGCTTGACCTCGGGCACGCGCGAGTGGTAGCTGTTTGAGATAGCGGGATCGGTGGATTTGAGGTACTCGTCGTACTCGCTCTCTACCACATCGGTGAAGCGTCCCGCCTTGAGATATATCTTATCGACCTTGCTGCCGTGCTTATATACGGGGATCTTGGTGACTACCGTCTCGCCCGAGGGTATGTACGGGGGATCGGGCTTGGGCGCGGGCTTAGGCTCGGGCTGAGGGTGTGAGTCGCGATGATCCTTGTCGTTTATTCTTCGCTCATACTCCTTGAGGTTCTCCATAGGGTCGAGGCTCACGTCTATATTATCTATATCCTGCACATAGATGTTGCGCAGCTTTTTGACGTCTGTGATATCCTCGATGACCTCTCCCGATACCACTGCGTCGGGGTCGAGCTCAGCCTCGAGCTTGACCTCGGGAGCTTCCTCCTCCGATACGGTGAACTCCAGCTTGCCCTTTTTCAGATCATCCTTGGCTGCCTCTTTGCGCTTAGCCGCCGCCTCAGCCTCGAGGGGCTGCTCGCGTCTGAACTTTACCTTTTTGTTGCGTGTGGAGTATATCTCCTCCATATCGCTGTCGGTATCTTCCGCGGTCTTTACGGGCGCTGAGTCTGTATGCGCGATATCGACAGCGTCATGATCGGGAGCTTCGGACTGCACCGCTTCGGCGTCTTTTTGCTCCGGCTTGACCTTAGCCTTATCTTTTTCCCAACGGAATAATCTGCTCATGTTCTATCACCTCCTGTTTATCGGTGAAAGCTATCGTACTCAGACCTTATACTAATTTCAAATAAAACCCTTTAACATCTATTGCGTTAAATTCCGCATAGCTGCGTTGTCGATCTTGACAGGCGCCAGCCTGCCTGCGATCTCC
>CACYSI010000054.1 GCA_902776975.1 uncultured Ruminococcus sp. | reverse complement strand
AAATAAAAAAATATTTATAGTCCCCGCTCAGTAGCGCACTGCGTGCGCACGAGCGATGGGTAGACGAAATCGCGCGCTTGGTGCGCACGCTTTCTTGAATCAGTTTTTTCGATGCCCCTGTTACGCGTGTCAAGGCTGTAATGATCTCAACCGATATAGAGAATTATTTATCTCAAAAATCCGTTTATTATCTGCTCTTCCGCTTCTGCTTCGGTCAGTCCCAAGGTCATCAGCTTTGTGAGCTGTTCGCCCGCTATCTTGCCTATAGCTGCCTCGTGTACCAGTGATGAGTCGGTGTTGTTAGCCTCCAAGGCGGGCACGGCGAGTATCCTGCCGTTGTCCATGATTATCGAGTCGCACTCCGTATGACCTTTGCAGGCGGCGTTGCCGATTATCTTAAGGTCGAGCCTTTGGTACGAGTCGTCCCTCGCTACGCCTCTCGATACGATGTCGGCGTTGGAGCCGTCACCGTTGAGGCTGACGGTATACGCGCTGTCCGCTGTCTGTTCGCCGTGAGTCATCAGACGCTCTCTTACTACCAGGGACGCGTCTTTTTTCAGCTCAGCTACAGTGGTACGGGCGGTGTTGTCCACACCCTTGATCTGTACCATCTCCATCTCGCATGAGCTGCCTTCTTCCATATACACTTCGGTCACGGGATTAAGCAGACGCTTACCTGTACCGCTGCCGGAGCCGTAGTGCTTTTCGGTATAGCGTACCTTTGATCCCTTGCCTATATAAAAGCGGTGTATGCCGTCGTGCTGGCTGTCGTGCGCTCCGCAGTTGTCGATGCCGCAGCCTGCTACTATCTCCACATCCGCGTTATCGCCGATGTAAAAGTCGTTGTATACCTTTTCTTTCAAGCCGCTTTGAGTCATCACCACGGGGATATGGATGGTCTCTCCCTTGGTATCGGGCTTGACGAATATATCTATGCCGCTGATACCTTCCTTAGGGATTATCTCTACGTTTTCGGTAGACTGTCTGCCTATAGATGTACTGTCCGAGCGGATGTTGTATGCTCCCGTAGGGATATCTGTCATGTCCGCTACTTCTTTGAGCAGGTATTTTTGTATATCATTCAGATTCATGCGTTTTTCGCTCCTTTCATAGAGCCGCGGCAGCTGCCTACCGCTGAGGGCGAGCCTATGAGACCGGGCAGTATAAGCTCGCGATCTCCCTGCTTTTCTATCTCGCCGCTGTTGATGACTATGATCTCGTCGGCTATCTCAAGGATCCTCTCCTGGTGTGAGATTATCATCAGAGAGCGGTCTTTTATCTCTTCTCTCTGTCTCTTGAAAACATCTATGAGGTTGCTGAAGCTCCACAGGTCGATGCCCGCCTCAGGCTCGTCAAAGACAGTCAAAAGCGATTTGCGAGCCAGTACCGAGGCTATCTCGATGCGCTTGAGCTCGCCGCCTGAGAGACTGGAGTTGACTTCGCGGTTGATGTATTCCTTAGCGCACAGACCGACAAGCGAGAGATAGTCGCAGGCGTCAAGTATGGAGATATCTCTGCCCGCCGCGAGACGGATCAGATCGAATACCTCTATGCCCTTAAAGCGCACCGGCTGCTGAAAAGCAAAGCCGATGCCCATTTTTGCTCTGTCGGTGATGCTCGTTTCGGTGATGTCGGTACCGTTGAAGATGATGCTGCCCGAAGACGGCTTCTCTATGCCGGCGATAAGCTTTGCGAGAGTAGACTTCCCGCCGCCGTTGGGACCCGTCAGCACAAAGAGCTTTCCGTCGGGGATCTCCAGACTGACGTTTTTTATTATTTCCTTTTGCTGTCCGTTGTCGTTTACCGAAAAGGACAGATCTTTTATTTTTAGCATGAAGCTTCTCCTTTTGACCTATCGAAGTTTCTTATATTATTGTTTATTTAAGCGGACGATATGCTAAAGGTTCGCGAATATCGCTCCGAAATATCAGTATAACATATTAATGATAATAGTCAATAATTGTTTGTATGTAACTGAAGTTTATTGAATCGAGAATTACGGATGCTTTTTGAGAAAGTCCTTAACTATGCTCTTATATCTTTCGGTGTCATAAAAGTAGCTAAGCCCGTGTCCCGCGTCGGCAAAGGTGTGCCTTTCTACCATATCGGGATTGGCGAGCGCGATCTCTTCACTCATTTCAGGCGGCACAAATCTGTCGCCCTCACCGTGGATTATCAGTATCGGTATCTTTGTCTTTTTGACCGCTTCCGCCGCGGTGATCGCGTTTACATCAAAATGCGCGTAGATACGCGATGCGAGCCATACTATAGGCCAGCTCAGCTCGGGGTTGAGCCTTATTCTGCGGCAAACGTGCTTGATTATTTTCTTCGGGGAGCTGTACGGGCAGTCGGCGGCTACAGCCCGAATGTTATCGGGCAGATCCAGTCCCGACGCCATGATAACCGTAGAGGCTCCCATTGAGATGCCGAAGAGATATGTGGGTTTATCGGCGCCGAAGCGTTCATTGGTATATTTGATCCATGTCAGCACATCGTATCTTTCATTTACACCAAAGGTTATGTTGGTTCCGTCTGAGCGTCCGTGAGCTCTCTGATCGACTATAAGCACATTATATCCCTCGTCTATCAGCAGCAGACCTCCGCCCGAGAAGTCGCGCATAGCCGCGCCTCTGTATCCGTGAAAACAGATGCACAACGGCATATCTTCTTTACCTTGGTAATATCTCGCGCTCAGTTTAAGCCCGTCATGTGATACGGTAGTGACAAACTCACACGGTAACGAGTTGATCCTTTCAGCCATCTTTCGAGTCTCTTCCCTGAAAGGGTGATTGCCAACGGGTGTGAGCTTTTCGGGCTTAGACGGGTCTCTGGGAGGATTGTAGAACGTCTTGTCATAAGACGCGTAGATCCCCAACAGCGCAAACATGAGTACAGTAAAGATTATTATCAAAGCTATCAAAACCGACACCTCTTTATCTGTTTGATGATTATTTAACGATCTCTTTAATTATAATACTTAATCGTATATAATTCAATCAAAATCATTAAAAATTGCTTAAAGTGACGCTTCGATGAAAAATCGCACATAAATTTTTACATAAATATGCAAAAAACTATTGAAAAAAGAAAAGCTATATGCTATATTTAGGATGTATAATTCTTGTTGAAAATAATAATTTATTTTTTGCTAACTTTATAGTCAGGCAAATACACAACGGCTATGTGTTATATGAATTATATATGAGGGGATTGTTTTTATGAAAAAGACAACAAGAACAGCCGCGCTGATAATCGCGGTCATGTTTGCTGTTCTCTCCGTTGGCATCACCGCGTTTGCGGAGTCAGCGGGTGTGACTTCGGCGGTCACCGTTGAAGCGCAGGACGGTACTGTTACTGTAGGCGATGCAGTCTACTACAAGGTTCCGCAGCTCATCGGAGGACAGGATTATCTGATCACGGCTCAGAATCTTTCGGGACAGACCAAGGCTCTGGCCTATGACGGCATTACAGACTGGTCTTACAAAGAGAGCAAGGGCGGCGGCAGCGGCTCCAAAGCGTCTTACTCGCTTTCCGTTTCCGGACTCAAGCTCGGTGTTACCGACGGTGCTTTGACACTGACAGAGAGCTCGGGTGACGATAAGCCCGGCGAGCCGCCTTCCGATAAACCTGATTCAGGCTCAGGCGGGGATAAGCCGAGCAGCAAGCCCGATTCAAGCTCCGACAGCGATAAGCCAAGCAGCAAACCCGGCGATAAGCCGAGCAGCAAACCCGGTGATAAGCCGAGCAGCAAACCCGGTGATAAGCCGAGCGATAAGCCCGAATCAGGCCCGGGTGACGATAAGCCCGGTGATCCTCAGGGGAGTTCCAAATCTCGCACAAGCTGGGAGTATGACGGAACACTGCTTGTCTGCACTACGAACGACGGCGTGTATTATCTGGCGTACAGCGACTCTGCAGAAGCTTTTGTAGTTACCGAGGATCCTGCGCAGGCGAGTGATATCACTGTATATACCGCCGGCGGCGCGCTGGGCAAGTGTATAGCTTACCAGCCCTGCGCTGCAGGCTATGTGATCGAGGGCAGCGGTTATGAAGCGCCCGAGTTCAGCGTTGGGCTCACCGGCGACGACATCGTAGCTGATGAGATCATCTGGTATGTAGATAACGAAGAGGCAGCGAGAGGTCCTCTCGTGTTTACCGCAGACTGTCTTAAGGACAAGCCGGTAGGCGTATACTATGTTTATTGCACGGTAAAGGGTCATGACAGCGACGGAAACTACTACAGCGAGAAATCCGCAGAGGCAGCTTTCGTTGTTGCTAAGGGCATTATCGACAATTCTGTTCTCACCTTCTCGGATGTGCATGAAGAATATGAGAATATAAGCGCCGCTATCAAGGATATCATGGATATGAATGACGGCAAAATACCCGCGCTGATTGTCAATACAGGCGACTGGGTGAACGGCGCCGCTGTAGACGCAGAAACCTTTGAACGCGTGTATTATCCGCAGATAGCCGCTCAGCAGGGCGGTATCAACGCTGTATATGTTGCCGGTAACCATGAGGACAGCAAGGCGGCGACCAAGCTGTCTATCGAGAGCGATCTCGGCGCTGACAGCAGCTTTGAAGACGGTATCGGAGTTATCTTCGACAGCAGGAGCAAAGCGGCTAAAGACAACGGTACAAGCAGCAAGAACGCCGGCGGACTTATCGTATACGGCATCAACTTCTACGGTCTCGAAAGCAAGTCTGATACAGGCAGATCATATTCTTATGAGAACGCCTGCGAGAAACTCGATTCATTCCTATCCGATCTTGCCAAGAACTATAACAACGAGGTCGTCATGATCTCTTCGCATACGGGTCTCCATGTTCTCGGCATACAGCCCGAGAGCGCTGAGTCCGGTGTAAAAGAGTGGTCGGGCAGCGGCGAGTATAATCTCGATAAATCTGCTGAAATAGTTAAGATACTCAACAAGTACGCCGATAAGTACGGCATGGATATCTTGTTCCTCTTCGGTCATGATCATTCTAAGGGTGAGAAGGAGTTTGTGCTCAAGCCCGGTTCAGAGCTGACAAGCACCGTCAGCTATTCAGACAAGACTTATGAGACTCAGACCATCAGCTTCACATATGCTCATGCCGGATATATCTCGAGCAGGATCGGCGCTGCTGACTCTCACTATTCGCTGATCAAGTGGACTGTAGGAGATATCGTTATAGTAGGCGCTCAGCTCGGCAGTGATGAGCTTAATACCATTGAGATCTCGCGTATTACTAAGGATTCAGGCAAGATTGATACTGATGATTCGGATAAGGCGACACCCGATGAAGCAGGTAAGTCAACTCCCGACGAGGCGGGTGAGTCAACCCCCGACGAATCTGCATCAGGCACAAGTAATGCCGGCTCGACCGGGGCGGTAGCTACAGGTGACAGCTCTCAGATAGCGCTGTGGATAGTACTGCTGATCTCAGGCTTCGGTATCATCATGTACGGTATAAAAAAGCGTAAGGCGTGATAAACCTGTTTTTCGCATCTATACAGTGTGATTTTAAACAATGATTAAACTATCGGGCGAAGATGTCGTTTGTTCATCTTCGCCCTGATATTTACGTTTATCTGTCACACTTTAAAACGTGAATAATTATTTAGCAATTCAATTTATATTTCTATTTACTTTTTTACTTTGATGTGGTAAAATCATAAAGCAAGTAAAAGATTAACCGATTATTGGCATATGCTTTCCGGCGTCAGTCGCGATATTTCATTTTGATAAGGAGATATAACATGGCTGCAAAACCTAATTCCGAGTTTACAAAAGACCTGTACAGGGCTATCCTGACTCTTGAGACTGAGGAAGAGTGCGAGGCTTTTTTCAAGGATCTGTGTACCATACCCGAGCTCAAGGCTCTGTCACAGCGTTTTGCTGTCGCTCTCATGCTTGACAAGAATATGGTTTACAATAAGATCGTCGAGGCTACGGGTGCCTCCACAGCCACTATCAGTCGCGTCAAGCGCTCTCTCGATTATGAGAACGCCGGCGGATACGGTCTTGTGTTTGAGCGTATGAAGGCGGATAAATGAGCGGATATCATATTTTTTCACAGTTTTATGACAATTTGACCTTTAACGTGGATTACAAAAAACGCGCTGATTATATTCAGAGCGTTTTATCTTTATACGACCACGACTGGGGCATAACTCTCGATCTTGCCTGCGGTACGGGCTCGCTCACGCTCGAGCTTAAGAGCAGGGGAGTGGATGTGTACGGTATCGACGGCTCCTACGATATGCTGTCTCAGGCTATGGACAAGGCGGCTGATATGGGGCTTGAGGTGCTGTTTTTGTGCCAGCAGATGGAGCGGCTCGATCTGTACGGCACCATCGACACCTGCGTCTGTACTCTCGACAGCCTCAACCATATAACCGACAAGGCTAAGCTGCAGCGTGCGTTTGATCGTGTAGCGCTGTTTATGAACGCGGGCGGATTATTTGTTTTTGACGTAAACACCGTGTATAAGCACAGGCATATACTCGCCGATAATACCTTTGTATACGATACCGGCAATGTGTATTGCGTGTGGCAAAATTCTCTTAAAGAAAATAACATAGTCAATATCGAACTCAATATCTTTGAGCGTGAGGGCGGTATATACCGTCGCAGTTCCGAGGTGTTCAGCGAGCGGGCGTATGAGACTGATGAGCTCAAAGCTATGCTCTCAAAGTCGGGCTTCGAGGTAGTCGGAGTTTTCGGCGATATGACCTTCGAGCCTCTGTCCGATACATCCGACCGCGCAGTGTTTGTTGCGCGGATAAATGAACCTATAAATGACGTAATGTAGGGGAGAGGCTTGTTACTGCCGGTTTTTCGGCGTTGAATCGAGCGTAAGTAGTTGAAGTCCTACAGGATGAATAAGAAAGGAATATACAATGGATAAGATCATCAGATGTATAACCTCAGACGGAGCCGTTATGGTGTCCGCGATAGATTCGACAGACATAGTATATAAAGCGAGCGTTATCCACGGCACGAGTCCCGCAGCGTCCGCAGCTCTCGGACGTTTGCTCAGCGCGGCTTCTATGATGGGCGCTCAGCTCAAGTCATCCAAAGCGAGCATCAATGTCCGCTTTGAGGGCGACGGCGAGCTGGGAGCGTTCATGGCTGTAGCGGACTCATACGGCAACGTCAAGGGCTTTGTCACTAACCCCGGCTGTCCCACTACTCACTATAACAGCGGCAAGCTGAATGTAGCCGCGGCTGTAGGTTCGGGCATAGTCAGCGTGATGAAGGACTTTGGCGAGGGAGAGCCTTATATCGGCAAGATCCCGATAGTATCCGGCGAGATAGCCGAGGATATCACCAACTACTACGCTACCTCTGAGCAGATACCCACAGTATGCGCTTTAGGCGTGCTGATAGATAAGGAGAGCTCACAGGTGCTCTTGTCGGGCGGACTGCTGATACAGCTGCTGCCCGGAGCAGATGACAGCACTATCGACAGGATTGAGGCCAACGCCGCTAAACTCGAGTCCGTGACCACCATGCTCGCAAAGGGTATGAACGCCCTTGATATGTGCAAGGCGGCTCTCGACGGATTTGAGGTAGAGGTGCTCGATGAGTTCGAGGTCAAATATGTCTGCGGATGCTCTAAGGAGAAGATAAACGCTCTGATAGCCGCTATGCCTGCCGAAGAGATACAGTCTATGATAGACGAGAACCACGGAGCCGAGGCAGACTGCAGATTTTGCAACAAGCATTACAGCTTTACAGAGGACGAGCTCAAAGCTATGCTCGCCAAAAAATCTTGAAAAATTTTCAAAAAGCTCTTGACTTTTTTGTGTGGATGTAGTATTATATACGAGTCGCAAACAAAGAGGCGAACGAATGGGAGCATAGCTCAGCTGGGAGAGCATCTGCCTTACAAGCAGAGGGTCATAGGTTCGAGCCCTATTGTTCCCACCAAAGTACGGCCCGGTAGTTCAGTTGGTTAGAACGCTAGCCTGTCACGCTAGAGGTCGACGGTTCGAGCCCGTTCCGGGTCGCCACTTTTGCCTCTGTAGCTCAG
>CACYSI010000053.1 GCA_902776975.1 uncultured Ruminococcus sp. | reverse complement strand
CTTAGAGTTTTGTTGTAAGCAAACTAACTGTAACACAGGATCTTCCTATTTGCTGTTCTTTTTTGCTTGCTACTGTAACGACTCTATTGTAAACCTACACAGTTATTATATTGACATGGGGATCATCATATGATAAAATATAAAACTTGGAAACATTATTCAAAAATCGGTTCGATCACCAACCGGGGTTCCGCTGATTCAGTAAACGGGGGTATTTTTGAAATGCCCTTAAGTCAAGATCATACCGGGTGATAAAATCAAGTTGATGATTTGGTATGGGTTGCCTATCGTTATAGTAGTTTGAGAGGGAAAATTATGGCTAAAATAATTAACAATGCAAAGGGATTTATAAAAAAATTATTTTTTAGGGTAATGCCTGCAAGATTTGTGACGGAGACCTCCATGAAAGTAAGGGCGGGACGTAAACCGAATTTAAAAAATCCGGAGCGTTTCAGTGATAAGCTTGCCTGGTTAAAGCTGTACTATAGGGATGAGCTTATGCGTACCTGCTCAGATAAGGCATCTGTGGTAGATTATGTGAAAGAATGCGGATTGGGTGACATTCTCAACGAGCAATACGCTGTATATGATTCAGTTGAAGACATCGACTGGGATGCTCTGCCGGATCAGTTTGTTCTGAAAGATACGCTTGCAGGATACAGTAACGGTGTGCTTTTGGTATATGATAAAAAGACCTTAGATATAGAAGAGACTAAAAAGAAGCTTAACAGATGGCTCAAAAGCAGCTCCTATAGATCTGAAAAAGGTCTATGGGTTTTGGGCGGCAGAAAAGCGCGGATCGTTGCCGAAAAGCTGTTGATTTCGGATTCAAAAGGAGACCTTCCGGACTATAAGTTTTTCTGCTTCAACGGAAAAGTATTTTGTCTTTACTTGATGAGAAACTACACGCAAAATCATGACGAAGGAGAGAACGCTTTTTTGGATTGCGATTTTAACCTTCTGCCTGTAACGAGAACAGATTATAAAAAGATCACAAAGTTACCGGAAAAACCTAAGAATTTTGAAAAAATGTTGGAGATAGCTGAAACGCTGTCAAAACCTTTCCCGCATGTCCGTGTCGATCTTTATAACATTGACGGAAAAATATATTTCGGCGAGCTGACCTTCTTTACTAACGGCGGATTTATACCGTTTGATCCCGACTCTTTTGACTATGAAATGGGAAAACAACTGGTACTGCCAAAGAGAAATCACTGATAAGGGGCGCGCCTGCCTCACACTGATCGGGATTTCAAAGTACTGCGCCATCGGCGACCATGCCTTTGGTGGCTGTACATCCCTTATCGCGATCCACGCTCCCTCAGGCAGAAGCTCCGCTTAAGGTACAAATTCAAGACCGCTTGATCAACTCTGAAAAAGTCTGTTGATCAAGCGGTCTGTTTTACTTTACAGGAAATTGCTCGTTTCCGGACACGCGTGTCAAGCAAAAAGATTTGTATGCCCTCCCGGTTTGTTGCTACGCAACAACGGGAGATTGCTATGTTCCTATAAGGTAAAAAAGATTTATATGCCCTCCCAGTTTGTTGCTACGCAACAACGGGAGATGGCTATGCGAAATGCGCGCAAAGCGCGATTTCTTGTGTCAGGAATCAGGATGAAAAAACAAATGATGTTTCTCTTTGTGATGCTTTCAAAAATTATGCAATAAGCAGTTGTGATCTGTTATATGAAATAGTAATTCTTGCCGGCGATGAAATAATCGTCATAGAGCCTCATACTAATTTCAAATAATCAGATAAGGTTGACAGATCCGTATTCATAACCGTTCCGTTCAGTCGGGCACACAAATCAGGATTACAGCCCGTTTGATATCCGACACCTGTATATGGTACAGAGTCATGAGTCATACTAAGTATCATTAAAACACTTTAACATTTATTGCGTTAAATTCCGCATAGCGGTGTTGTCGTCCTTGACATACGCCTGTATGCCTGCGTCCTCCGCCTTGCTCTGCGAAATTTCTCGCTAACAAATTTGTTAAAGCATTTAATGGATACTTAGTATCAAAATAATCAGCAGCTGTGGCTTTGGATTCCGCCGACAGCTGCTGAGAGATTTTTATTAAAAAACAGGATCTAACGCTTTTTTGATCGGTGGTATGCGGCGCTTGCTTTCATACACACAGTTCAGATTTTAAGATGTTATTATCGCTCCAGATTATCCTTTTGGAAGAACATGAATCCGCGCAGTACGTTGATGAAGTCGTCTACATATTTCTCGTTGCTCGCGTTCCAGAAGAAGCCCATCCTCGCGAGTATCTGAGTGGTGAAGTGCGCTCTGCACGGGAGAGCCACGATCTTTTTGCCGTGAGCGGTGTTCATATACGCAGTCATACTGGAGAGGATCGCCGCCTTGTCGGGATCCTTCTGAGCTTCGTTCAGCGCCTCGGCAAAGACGTCATACTCGACGAACTCGATGTTGCTGACGCTCTGATTCATCCTAAGGATGATATCGCCCAACGGGAGGGTATGGTTGTTGACCGCGTTGAACACACAGCATGCCTGCGGTGTTTCGGCGAGCTTCAAGAAGGCTTCGCAGGAGCGGTCGATCGGGCCCATACACACCTGGTTCTCGATCATGCCGTAGGGGAAGCATCCGAGCAGGCTGTATGAGCGCAGACGTCCCATAAAGTTGTTGGTCAGGAAGTTGATCTGGAACTCACCGTCCGATTCACGCGCGGCGAGCGTGCCCACGCGGATGACCTTAGCGTCCAGACCGTCCGCGGCTGCCTCCAGTACCATGCGCTCACCCATGAGCTTGGATGAGGTGTATTTGTTGTCGAGAGTCTGTCCGTAGTACAGCGATTGCTCGTCCAGCTCTCTGCGGCTCAGCTTTGATACGTCCTCGGTGGTACCTGAAACGGATATCGTAGAGAAGTGTATCAGCCTTGCGCCGATAGCCTTACACAGCTTGACGCAGTTGACCGCGCCGCCGACGTTGATGTCCTCGATGTCGGTGCCGTTTGAGAAGTGCTTGACGTTAGCCGCGCAGTTGAATACCGTGTTGATCGGCAGCTCTTCCAGCGGCTCAAAGAATTTGTAGTCCGTCACGTCGCCGTTTATCACCTCTACACGATCCGCAAATTCCTTTTCCAGAGCGGAGCCGAAGTAGTAGAAGATGATGTTTTCCAGACGCTCGCGGGCTGTATCGAATTTGCCCTTGCGTATCATGCAGTACGCCTTGCCGTCCTCACGCTTGAGAAACTCAGCGAGCAGATGCGCGCCCATATAGCCCGTCGCGCCGGTGATAAGTATATTTCCGAGTTTACGCAGAGGCTCCGACTTGAACGCTTCTACGGTATTTTTCGAGAGCAGTTCATTGATCTTTGTATAGTCATAATCGTCAAAGTCAAAGAGCTTATTTGAGTCGTTGACCTCGCCGTCCTTGAACAGCTCGGCGAGAGCGCGGGGCGTGGTATATTTGAAGATATCTCCGTAGGTGATCTCGTAGCCGTTTTCAGACGCGTCGAGTACGACGGAGGTTACGATGAGCGAGGTTCCGCCGATCTCAAAGAAGTCGTCGGTAGCGCCGACTCGTTCCAGATCAAGCGCTTTCTTAAAGGATTCGCAGAAGAATTCTTCGGTGGCGTTTGCCGGGGCGACATACTCTCCGAGACTTACGGGAACAGGATCGGGCAGGCGCTTCACATCGGTCTTGCCGTTGGCGGTCATCGGCATCTCATTAAGCTGCAGATAGGCAGTCGGCACCATATAGTGCGTCAGATGCTTTTTGAGCTCGTTTCTCAGCTCATCGATGTCGATCTCTGCGTCGGCGGTAAAGTATGCGCAGAGGTTATCCTGACCGTTGAGCTTGCGGATGATGACGGCGACCTTCTTGATGTGCGGCTGAGCGGCGATCAGACCTTCGATCTCACCCAGCTCTATGCGCAGTCCTCTGAGCTTGACCTGGTTATCCAGTCTGCCGAGGATATGTACGTTGCCGAATTTGTCCCACTTGGCGTAGTCGCCCGAGCGGTACATACGCGCGTTATCGTATTCTACAAACGCCGCGGCGGTCTTATCGGGCAGATTCTTGTAGCCCTTAGCTACGCCGATACCGCCGATATACAGCTCTCCTATCACGCCGTAGGGCGCGGGATCGCCGAACTTATCTACGATAACCTCATGATAGTTGAGCAGGGGTCTGCCGACCGTTACATAATCGGCGTTTGACAGATCAGCCGCGTTACATGATACGGTGATCTCGGTCGGACCGTAGGTGTTGACTATCCTGATATCCTTTGAGCATGCTCTGATAGCGTCGCGCAGCGCCATGGGATAGCCCTCGCCGCCCGACATTACCAGCTTGCACTCGGCAAGCGCGTTTTTGAAGGGTTCAAAGTCCATGTACTGTTGTAAGCGTGAGGGAGTTGCGTTGATGCAGTCAACGCTGTATTTCTCCATCAGCTGAGCCAGCGCGCGCGGATCGTTCATCTCGTCCTCTGCCGCAAAGACCAGCGTCTTGCCGTTGCAGAACGCCGCCGTATGCTCTTTGAAAGACATATCAAAGGATATGGTCGTGACCGACAGATAGGTGGATATGTTCTCTTTAAGATAGTGTATATGTGTGTTCGCGGGATGCGGGTTAAGATAGTTGCATATGCCCTTGTGACGGAGCATAACTCCCTTAGGCTTGCCTGTGGAGCCGGAGGTATAGATCATGTAGCTCAGCTCTTGATCGCTCATCTCCACGTCGGGATTGTCGGTTCGGTCGCCGATCAGTATATCCGCAACGTTGATCGCCTTCTCGGCGGGATAATCATCGAGCTTGTCCGCTGTGGTGATTATGAAGGAGGCCTCCGAGTCCTCGATTATGTGGTTTATTCTGTCTGCGGGGTACTGCGGATCGCAGGGGATGAACGCCGCGCCCGCTTTATTTACTCCGAACATGCAGGCGAAGAAGCAGCTTTCTCTTGGCAGCAGCAGGGCTACGCTGTCGCCTGTCTTTATGCCCTTGTCGATAAGGTTATGGGCTACGATATTAGCCTTTTCATTAAGCTCGCGGTAGGTAAGAGTAGCGTCGGCGGCGATCAGAGCCGTCTTGTCGGCGTTCTCTGCCGCGCTGCGCTCAAAGAGCTTGTGCAGCAGGGTATCCGAAAGCTCCGCTTCAGCCTCGGTCTTGAACGAGTCGAGCTGAGCCTTTTGAGCATCGGGGAGCGACAGTGCATCGCGCACGGTTTTTGCCGGGCTGCCGAGCAGGCCGAGCGTATGCTTTAACTGTCCGATAAAGTTCTCGACCACGGCGTCCTCAAACAGCTCCGAAGAGTACTGCACCATAAATCGCAGACCGCTCATGCCCTTGCGTATGACTATGCCGATATCTCTGCTCATCTTCTGCAGAGGCGAGTACAGCTCTACGCTCAGACCGTTTTGGTCATATGCGGGCGGATTCCACATGAAGTTGACGCTGACGTCAAAGATCGGATTGCGCGATTCGTCGCGCTGCTTGACAAATTCGGCTACGACATCCTCAAACGGCAGATACGCGCCGTAGGTCGCGCTGCGTACCGCGTCGCTGACAGACTGCAGATAGTCGCTGAGCGCAGCTGCGCGCTGCGGCTTTACGCGCACGGGAGCCGTGTTGACGAACATACCGATCACGTTGTCCGCGTCGACGGGACGCATATTGGTGGGTATACCGAGCACAACGTCCTCGGACGCGGTATATTTGCCCAACACCATAGACACAGCCGAGAAGATCAGCTCAAACTCAGTTACGCTGAATCGGCGGGCGGTGTTGTCGATTGCTTTGAGCTGTTCGTTGTCATAGTCAAAGACGATCTCTCTGTCTGAGAGCGGATGCACCTTGGGACGCTTGCCTTTTATGGGCATTTCGTTCACCGGAACGCCGTCCTTGAACAGCTCACGGTAGAACTCCATGCCGCTCTCGTACTTTTCGGTCAAGCTGTCGTCGTACAGATCCGAGAGGTCGATCTCCGCGGCTTCGACTTCAACGCCGTTCAGACCGTCTATCAGCTCCTTGACAAAGGTCTTTGCCGAGCCGCCGTCAAAGGCGATATGGTGTATCGCCATATGCAGGATTATGCTGCCGTCCGCGACAGTGTACAGGGTCGGGCGTACGGGGATAGCTGCGTTGAGGTTGAAGGGCACTGCGTAGCTGTCAATGATCCCGATGACCTCCTCGCGTGACGCGGCTGTCTTTTCGACTATCTCAGGCAGCTTGTCAGACAGGATGCGTACCGGCAGACCGCTCTCCTCACCGTAATAAGAGGTGAACGCCTCGTGCGCCTTGAATACGGCGCTCAGAGATTTCTTTATGGTTTCGATATCGGAGCCTTTGATGATGGCAGCGATATTGAGATTATATACAGTCGAGTCCTCGTTGAGCTTCTGCTCGAGATACATACCGCGCTCTGAGGGAGTCAGGGGATATATCCTGACCTTCTTGTCCTTCTTTACACGCTCCTTGCGGCTTGCCTTTTGTATCAGCAAACGCTCGATCATACGCGGCGATTTGCCTGCGAAGATGTCGGCGGTGGAGATCTTGTACAGACCGCATTTCTCGGATACCATGGCGCACTTTATGGAGTCGCCGCCGAGGGCGAAGAAGTCGTCGTCGATACCGACGTTCTCTATGCCGAGCACATCCTCAAAGGCTTTGCAAAGCGCCTTCTGCATATCTGTCTCGGGCGCGATATATTCATTTTTGAAGCTGCCCGCTTCGGGAGCGATCAGGGCGCTTCTGTCGAGCTTTCCGTTCGCGTTGACAGGCAGCTTGTCGAGCTTTACAAAGAACGCAGGGATCATGTAAGGCGGCAGCTTCTGCGCGATAGCGTCTTTCAGCTCGTCGGGATCTACGGGCTCGTCCTCTGTATAGTAGGCGACCAGATATACCTGACCGTACTGGTTCTTGAAGTCCTTTAGCGCCGCGTCGTGTATACCCGGAGCCTTTTTGATTATAGCTTCGATCTCACCGGGCTCTACGCGCTGACCGTTGATCTTCACCATCCAGTCCTTGCGGTTGAGGAAGATGATGTTCCCGTCTTCACCCTTTCGAACGATATCTCCGGTTTTCAGCAGCTTCTCAAAGCCGTCCTGTTGAACGAAGGGATTATCCGCAAAGGTCTTCGCGGTCTGTTCGGGCAGCCCGAGGTATCCGTCGGCGAAGATACCCGCAAGACACAGCTCGCCCTCGTCTGCTTCGTTACCGTTTTCGTCAAGTATGTGTGTACGGATATTTCCTAAGGGCTTGCCGATAGGGGTGTTATCGTAGGGTTTATCTATCTTGAAGCCAAGCACGGCGGAGGCGGACTCGGTCTGCCCGTACATGACATATATTTCAAAGTCCTCACTGTAGGTGTTCGATACGCGCTCGCTGCCCGTGAAGACGGTTTTCAGACTGTTGCCCTTCTGCTTGAAGACCTTGAGCATCTTCGGACTGATGAAGGTTCGGTTGATTTGATTCTCTTCTATATAATCCGCCAGCAAAACCGGATCGCGCATTGCCTCAAAGGGCATCAGATAGGCTGTGATACGCGCGCACAGCGGCGCGAAAACACCCTGCACCGACGCGACAAAGGTGAACGGAGCGCCAAGAGCGGCGCGGTATCCTGCGGGAGTGTTTGAATAATCGATATAGCGGTTCACCGAGTCGGTTATGCTCGCGTGTGAGTGCAGTACGCCCTTCGGCTTTCCCGTAGAGCCCGAGGTGTATATCAACAGCGACGGATCGGCAGGCTCGGGGATGACGTTTTCACGCAAAGGTTCCTCGTTCTCGATCCCGCGCAGGAACTTTGCGTTTATCACAGCCTTAGCGCCGCAGTTATCGCGGATGAAGGAGAGACGCTCCTCGGGATAGTTGGGCGACAGCGGAGCGAATGCCGCGCCGACCATCCATACAGCATACATCGCGGCTATGTACTCTTTGTTTCGCGGCAGCTCGATGGTGACAAAGTCGCGTCGGCTCACGCCCATGCGGTTCAGCTTTGAGGCTATCCTGCGCGCGTAAGTGTCAAATGAACGATATGTAAATGAGTTGTTTTCTCCCTGATCGACGATGATCGTCATATCAGGATAGTCATTGACATTGGCTTGTATTTGTCTGATCAGATCATTCATGTTAATATTCCTTTCTATATTATTATTTGTTTTTAATACTGTATAATTATTCTATTATATAGTACATCAAGTCGCATGTTTTTGCAATAATAAAGTATATAACAAAACGCAAAAATCATAAGCGCCCGATGACTTCGTTTGAAATCATCGGGCGCTTGTTGTGTGCTGATAGATTAAAAAAGACTGTATATCGCTATGTGCGAGGGATCACTTAGCTTCAAACGCGGGACGCCATGCCGCGAACTGCTTGAGCTGTTCGTCGGTGCGGTGATAGTATCTCTTGTTTTTGTCGAGCTTTGCGATGAGATCCATCTCATCATCCGTAAGCTCAAAGTCGAGGATATCGAGATTATCCTTTATGTGATCTACGTTTTTGCTGCCGGGTATCACGACAAAGCCCATTTGAGTGTGCCAGCGCAGGATGACCTGAGCGGCGGACTTGCCGTATTTCTCGCCGAGTTCGGCGAAGACAGGTTCCTGCATCAGGCTCTTGTCGCCGTGACCGAGAGGGTACCAGCTCATCAGACGTATACCGTACTTGTCGAGAGTCACGCAAAGCTCCTTCTGGGTAAAGTACGGATGTGCTTCTACCTGTATGAACTGAGGCGCGATCTCCCATTTGTGCCTGAGCTCATCTATATATTTGCCCTCAAAGTTAGATATGCCTATCGACTTTGCCTTTCCTTCTTTATAGGCTTTTTCTAGCTGCCTGTAGCCTGCGAGCCAGTTGCCGGCGGGCTGGTGGATATAGAGCAGATCCACATAGTCCGTACCGAGCCGCTCGAGAGTCTCATCTACGGCGTTCTCGTTCTCGTATTCGCTCGGCCAGAGCTTAGTGGAGACGAAGACGTCCTCTCTCTTGACGCCGCTTTCTTTGATACCTCTGCCTACAGCGCGTTCATTTACATAAGCGTTAGCTGTATCGACGAGAGTGTAGCCCATCTTCAACGCTTCGCGAACGCTGTTCTGAGCGTCGTCGGGGCTGAGCGTAAATGTGCCTATGCCGATCACGGGGCACTGCAGTCCGTTGTTAAGTGTGATATATTCCATCATGTCCTCCTTTAGTATGTCGACGCTCGCGAGCTTGTCAGCTTCCACGCGCCGTTTTCTTTTCTCAGTGTAAAGTCGCCTCTGAGCCGCCAAAAGCCTTTCCTGCCGCCGTAAACCGCAGCCGTGACGCGGCTTTTGCCGACCATCCGGGCGGTATCGCCTTCGACCGCCGCTTCTATGCTGTCATGCTCGGCAGAATAATAGTTGAAGGTTCCGTCAAGCAAGCCCTCGATGAACATTTCCTTTGACTGCTTTGCGCCGGTCATGTGCGTCAGATAGTATTCGTCAGACATCAGCGTTCTCATACTAATCTCAATTAAAACGCTTAAACAAGATATTTGCGGAAAATTTCGCAGAGCAAGGCGAGATCGCAGGCAGGCTGGCGCCTGTCAAGATCGACAACGCAGCTATGCGGAATTTAACGCAATAGATGTTAAAGGGTTTTATTTGAAATTAGTATCAGTCCGTCGGCGTCTTTTTCTATCATATACCGCCAGTACAGACGGTATATCTCCGCGATGCATTCTCTGTCGTCCATGTCTGTACTCACATAAGCCCGTTTGACTTGAGCCAGCGCTGTAAGCTGCCCTTGGAGTTTGACGCGCTGCCGCCGGTGATCGCCAGACCGCCCTTAACATCCGCGCCGGGACAGGCGCGTTTTATATCACGCTCGCTGCTGCCCATACCGCTGCCCTCGTTGGTGCATATCGGCAGGATCGTCTTGTCCGCGAAGTCATACGCTTCAAGAAAGGTAAAGACAGCCATCGGCATGGTGCCCCAGTAGTTGGGATAGGCGAGCACCACAGTGTCATATTCGTCTATCGAGTCGGGCATGGTCACAAGCTCGGGTCTCGCCTTAGCCCGCAGATCCTTTTTAGCCTCGTCGATGCAGGTCATATAGACGGGAGAGTACGGGTGCTTCATCTCGATCTTGAACATATCCGCCGGGATAAGCTCTTTGATGATATTACATACGATCTCGGTGTTGCCCACCTTAACATAGCGCATAGCGCCGCTGAAGTAGTTTTCGTCCGCGCGTGAGAAAAACGCGATCAATGTTTTTGACATATCAGTGACCTCCTGTTTTGTTTCTGCCTATATTATAGCTTAAGGTTATTGCAAAGTCCAATCGAAATGTTGTATAATTGATTTAGTTTTTAAATAGTGAGGGTGATATTATGACCACAAAACAGATAGATTATTGTATAGAGCTCGCGCGTACGCTCAATTTCAGCCGCGCTGCTGAAAATCAGTTCGTCAGCCAGCCGACTTTTTCATATCAGATCCGACAGCTTGAGGATGAGGTAGGCTTCAGGATATTTGAGCGCAGCGGCAAGGGCGCGGCGCTCACTCCCGCGGGCGTACAGTTCGTGAGCTTTCTGTCGGGTATGCGCGAGGATCTTAAGCGCGCCGTAGAGCAGGGACAGAACTTCAGCTCAAAGTTCAGCGACTCTGTCTCAATAAGCCTTATGGTAAGGCAGGCTGTTTACTTTTTGCCCGAGGCTATACGCCTTTTTGCCGATGAGATGCCCGATGTACAGATAGTCCCGATCTTTCGGTACGAGAACGGTATGGACAGCTTCCTCAAGGGCGACGTGGATATCCTGTTTTCGCTTAAAGAGCATACGGCTCAGTTGTCCGATACCTTAGTGCATGATCTGTTTGAGAGTCATATTTATCTGATAGCGCAGCGGGATGATCCTCTGTCGGAGCTTAACCTCATCACCGAGAGCGACCTGTACGGCAGGACGCTTATGGTCGGCGGCGGATCGCCGTCAGCCTTGAGGGCGGTTCAGCACAGGCTGATCTCTTCGGGCAGGATAGATTACTTCAACAGCGCCGATCACGACACTACGCTGACTAACGTCGCGGCGGGCAGAGGCGTTTGCCTCGCGCCGGGCTTCCTTAACGACCACAGCGGTCAGTTCGCGTGGATACCCTTTGACTGTTACGAGAGCTTTTCTTGTGTTCTGTGTACGCATAAGTCTGACACCAGACCGAGCGTAGCCGCGTTTATCAGAGTCTTACAGGGCTTGTATAAGGACGCGGTGGCTTTTCCGCTGTAATGTTGTTCGGATGCAGGGCAGGTATGAAAAAAATATCAAAAATATATTGACATTGTGTCAGAATAGGTGTATAGTATAGATACTGACACCGTGTCAGAATAAATTTTTCGGTTTAATACCGGTTTCTAATAAAACGGATTAAACAGATGTTAACGGATAATATCGGCGATACAGCCGACCTCATACTAAGACAGGAGCATTTGATATGAAGTATACTAAACTCGGTAACTCCGAGCTTACCGTGTCCCGCATCTGTATGGGCTGTATGGGCTTCGGCGACCCCGAGAGAGGTCAGCACAGCTGGACTGTAGACGAAGAGCACACCCGTGAGATCGTCAGGCGAGGTCTTGAGCTGGGCGTCAATTTCTACGATACCGCCATAGCTTACCAGAGCGGTACGAGCGAGCAGTATTTAGGCAGAGCGCTCAGGGATTTTGCTGACAGAGACAAGGTCGTAGTCGCTACCAAGTTCCTCCCGCGTACACCGCAGGAGATCGAAAGCGGCGTCACGGGTCAGCAGCATATAGAGAACATGATCAACACCAGTCTGTCCAACCTCGGCATGGACTATGTCGATCTGTACATCTATCATATGTGGGACTGGAAAACCCCTCTCTATGATATCCTCGACGGTCTTGACCGTGTTGTCAAAGCGGGCAAGGCAAGATATATCGGCATCTCCAACTGCTTCGCGTGGCAGCTTGCCAAGGCTCAGGCTCTCGCGGATAAAGAGGGCTTTTCAAAGTTCGTATCTGTACAGGGACACTATAACCTGATCTTCCGTGAAGAAGAGCGAGAGATGGTACCCTATTGCAGAGAAGAGAACATAGCCCTTACTCCGTACAGCGCTCTCGCGAGCGGCAGACTGTCACGAACGGCAGGCAGCGGCGACACCAAGCGCGCCGCTGAGGATGCTTACGCTAAGTTCAAGTACGACGCTACAGCTCAGCAGGATTCGGTCATCATCGACCGCGTATCGGAGCTTGCCGAAAAGCGGGGTGTTACCATGACCGAGATATCTCTCGGCTGGCTGCTCACTAAGGTAAGTTCGCCGGTTGTCGGAGCGACCAAGCTCAGCCATATCGAGGGCGCCGCCAAGGCGGTCGAGCTTGAACTGACCGCTGATGAGATAGCTTATCTTGAAGAGCCGTATGTACCCCATCCTCTCGCGGGAGTGATGGCGCAGAATAAACCCGAGAACGCAGATAAAAAACACGTCTGGACAACAGGCGACCAAACTATCAAATAGGAGGATGATCTTTTGTCAACTAAAACCAGTTTTATTAAGCTTTCAGCCTTGCTGATGGTCATCGTATGTCTTTTTGCGCTTGCGGCATGTTCGGGCTCCGGCTCCAAAGGCGAGACACAGTCTCAGCAGACTCAGTCGGCTGTGACCGAAGCCGAGACCAAGCAGAGCGCTGCGGCAGCCGACTCAACAGTCGCCGGCAGCTCAGAGCCTTCCGCGGCAACCGAGTCAAACGGCAAAAAGACTCTTGTCGTCTACTTCTCCGCTACAGGCACCACTAAGGGCGTCGCTGAGCAGATAGCCTCGGTCACCGGTGCGGATATCTATGAGATCACCGCCGCGCAGACATATACCTCCGACGATCTTAACTGGAACGATTCCAACAGCCGTACAACTCTTGAGTAAAACGATAAATCCGTTCGTCCGGCGATAAGCAGCGAGACCCTCAAGCTCGATGGATATTCCACCGTCTTTATCGGCTATCCAATCTGGTGGGGCGAGGAGCCCCGCATCATGGATACCTTTGTCGAGAGCTACAAGTTTGACGGTATCACCATGATCCCCTTCTGTACCTCGGGCGGCTCGGGCATAGGTTCGAGCGGCAAGAATCTTGAGGCAAACGCCAAAAGCGGCAACTGGCTCGAGGGCGAGCGCCTCAGCGGCTCATCGGATATCGAGGGCTGGGTCAAGAGTCTTGGATTGAATTAAAACAATATAGCTGCAGAGCTTTCGCGATATATGCACGACTGCGGCTGATACTAAACTCTGACTAAAAGAATTGAAATCTATCGCGATAAATCCCGCATAGCATCGTTGTCGGACTTGACAGGCGCCAGCCTGCCTGCGTCCTCCGCCTCGCTCTGCTGAATTCCTCACTGATATCTTGTCAAATATTTTAATCAGAGTTTAGTATGAAAATCAATAAAGGAGAGATGATATATGAGCAAAAGATTAGTAGCGTATTTTTCGGCAAGCGGCAAGACCGCCAAAGTCGCCGCCGAGCTTGCTAAGGCGGCGGATGCCGATATATACGAGATACGTCCCGCCGTACCGTATACAAGAGCGGACCTCAACTGGATGGATAAAAAGTCGCGCAGTTCCGCAGAGATGCGTGACAAAGGCTCCCGTCCCGCTCTCGCCGATACCGACGCCGACATAGCGGCTTATGATACGATATTCGTCGGTTTTCCGATATGGTGGTATGTCGCGCCGACTATCATCAACAGCTTTCTGGAGGCATACGATTTCAGCGGTAAGAAGATCGTCCTGTTCGCTACCTCCGGAGGCTCCGGCTTCGGCAAGGCAGTCGCGGGTTTACAGCCCAGCGCTCCCTCAGCCGAGATAGTCGAGGGTTCTCTGCTCAACGGCAGACCCGATGTCGCTAAGCTCAAGGCGTTTGCGGACAAATACTGATACAAAAAGCTGTTTCAGCCCTGTTCGGTCACTGACCGATCGGGGCTTTCGGCGTTTTCGTAAATGAGGTGATCTCACTTGCATGATATATGGAATCCGTGGCACGGATGTAAAAAGTGCAGCGAGGGCTGCCAAAATTGCTATATGTACTTTCTTGATGAGCAGAGGGGCAAAAGCGGCGCCGATATCTACCGCACCAAGTCGGGCTTCACCTATCCTCTCTCAAAGGACAGATACGGCAGATACAAGATACAGAGCGGCGAGCAGCTCAGGGTGTGCATGACGTCCGATTTCTTTCTTGAAGAGGCTGACGCTTGGCGCGATGAGGCGTGGAGCATCATCCGTCAGCGCCCCGACGTAGTATTTTTCCTGCTGACCAAGCGTCCCGAGCGCGTGCGCTCATGCCTGCCCTATGACTGGGGCGATGGATGGGAAAATGTGTTTTTCAATGTCAGCGCCGAAAACCAAAAGCGCGCCGACGAGCGTATACCACTCCTGCTCGATCTGCCTTTCAAGCACAAGGGCGTCATGTGCGCGCCGCTGATAGGGGAGATAGGTATCGAAAAGTACCTCTCGGACGGGCAGATAGAGCAGGTGCTCTGCGACGGAGAGAATTATTCGGGCGCGCGTCCCTGTCACTATGAGTGGGGCAAGCGTCTGCGAGACGAGTGTGAGCGCCACGTCGTGACCTTTGTGTTCTGCGGCACGGGCAGACGCTTTGTCAAGGACGGCAGGATGTACGCTATCGAGAGCAGCGAGCTTCAGTCGAGTCAGGCGTACAGATCGGGTCTGAGCTATCAGGGCAAGCCGATCAACTTCAAGCTGAAAAACCTCCTCGGTATGCCCATACCTCCCGAGAGGCTTTACGAGCCGTATTTCGGAGAGAAGTGTCAGACCTGCGGGATGAAGCCGATATGCAACGGCTGTACCCGCTGCGGCAAATGCGAACAATAACTTAAAATGCTGTTTGCGCGAGTATTTATATAAGATTTGCTTTAGTTAATTTGACTATAAATCCTATTTCGCTATTGTGGATATGGTACATTAATCACCTTGACTTTTACGCTTTGACATGATAAAATCTTAACGGTAATATGTATACTATATATAAATGTATACTTCTACCTTTAAAACAGCCTTATCCAAAGGAGGTCAAGTAAGACTGTTAGCGCCGGGACCGTAATTGGTTGACGAGGTTTGGCGGTTATCGAAAGATTCGGCGGATGCCGCCACGGCTTCGGGTAAGTCGTTAAGAAGAGTTAAAAATCGGAATCAAAACCGTAACAGAGGCTCTTTTGACACCTTTATACTAAAATCCACCGCGGCTTTGCCGCATAACATACGGAGGGAAATAATATGAGAGTTATT
The DNA here is from genome assembly GCA_902776975.1 of uncultured Ruminococcus sp. GTDB lineage: Bacteria > Bacillota > Clostridia > Oscillospirales > Acutalibacteraceae > Ruminococcoides. Next base: position 2,966 of record CACYSI010000053.1, on the reverse strand, counting down.
ATCCAGGAAAACTACAACAATATGTGCAAATGGGCAGCAAACTATATAGCTGCCAAGATCAATAACCATAAAGAGGATCGTCCCTTTATACTGGGTCTGCCTACAGGCTCCTCGCCCATCGGCGTATACAAGGAGCTCGCGAGAATGAACAAGGCCGGCGAGGTCAGCTTTGCTAACGTAGTCACCTTCAACATGGATGAGTACCTCGGTCTGCCTCATGAGCACGATCAGAGCTACTGGTACTTCATGCACGACAACTTCTTCGATCATCTTGTAGACATGAAGCCCGAGAATATCAACATCCTCAACGGCATGACAGACGACCCCGAGGGCGAGTGCGCGAGATATGAAGAGAAGATCGCTTCTTACGGCGGCATCGACCTGTTCATGGGCGGCATCGGCGTTGACGGTCATATCGCTTTCAACGAGCCTTTCACCAGCCTTTATTCACGCACAGGCGTTCGTAATCTGACTACGGATACACGCATCGTAAACTCCCGCTTCTTCGGCTATGATCCCGAGGCTGTCCCCTCACAGGCTCTGTCTGTAGGCGTTGGCACAGTTATGGATTCCAAAGAGATCCTCATCCTTATCAACGGTCACAACAAGGCTCGCGCTCTCGCTGAGACAGTAGAGGGCTCCGTCAGCCACAAGTGGACCTGTTCCGCTCTGCAGCTCCACAACGGCGCTATCATCGCCTGCGACGAGCCTGCCTGCGGCGAGCTGACCGTAGACACCTACAAATACTTCCTCGATATCGAGAAGAAAGAGAGACTTTAATAATGTACACTATAAAAGATCTGTATGATCTCGATCATACACTCGCCAAGGACTACCTGAGTCAGTTCACCTACCCTTGGGAGGCCTTAAAGGGCATCAAGGACATGATCATCGCCTTGGGCGAGACCTTAGGCGACGACTATGAAGAGAGATCTCCTCAGGTATGGGTTCACAAGACCGCTAAGGTCTTTGACTCTGCTTACCTCGGCGCTCCCTGCATCATCGGTCCCAACACCGAGGTGCGTCAGTGCGCCTTCATCCGCGGTTCGGCTCTTGTGGGCGCCGACTGCGTGGTAGGCAACTCGGCTGAGCTCAAGAACGTCATACTCTTCGATCACGTTCAGACCCCTCACTACAACTATGTAGGCGATTCTATCCTCGGTTATTTCTCACACATGGGCGCAGGCTCTATCACATCCAACGTGAAGAGCGACAAGCAGCTCGTAGTGGTTCATAACGGCACAGAGAAGATCGAGACAGGTCTCAAGAAGTTCGGCGCTATGCTGGGCGACTATGTAGAGGTAGGCTGCAACGCGGTATGCAACCCCGGTACAGTCATCGGCAGACACTCTAACGTCTACCCGACCTCATGCGTTCGCGGTGTGGTACCCGAGAACTGCATCTATAAAAACAGCGGAGAAATCGTAGAAAAGAGGTAATCACCATGGGCAAGTATTTCGGTACAGACGGCTTCCGCGGTGAAGCTAACAAAGATCTGACATTTGACCATGCCATCAAGATAGGCAGGTTCTTAGGCTGGTATTACGGCGCTAATCAGGGCAAAAAGGCTAAGGTGCTGATCGGTAAAGACACCCGCCGCTCATCCTATATGTTTGAGTACGCTCTGTGTACGGGCCTGATGGCGAGCGGAGCCGACGCGTACATCATGCACGTCACCACCACTCCCTCTGTAGCGTACATCACTCGCACAGACGACTTTGACTGCGGTATCATGATCTCTGCTTCTCACAACCCCTTCTATGACAACGGCATCAAGGTGCTCAACGGCAAGGGCGAGAAGATGGAGGAGGAGACCCTCCTAAAAGTAGAGGATTATATCGACGGCAAGATCGATATCCCCGTAGCCGAGAGAGAGAACATCGGCAGAACGGTAGACTATGTATCGGGTCGTAACCGCTATATCGGCTACCTTATCTCTATGAGCAAATACAGCTTTAAGGGCGTCAAGGTCGGCTTGGACTGCGCTAACGGCGCGTCTTGGAATATCGCTAAGGGCGTGTTTGACGCTTTAGGCGCTAAGACCTATGTCATCAACAACGCTCCCGACGGCTATAACATCAACACCGACTGCGGCTCCACACATATCGAGCATCTGCAGAAGTTCGTCGTAGACAACGGTCTGGATATAGGCTTCGCTTATGACGGCGACGCTGACCGCTGCCTGTGTGTAGACGAAAAAGGCAACGTAGTTACAGGCGACCACATCCTGTATGTATACGGTCTGTATATGAAGGAGCGCGGCAAGCTGCTCAACAACAAGGTAGTAACAACTATCATGTCTAACTTCGGTCTGTACAAGGCTCTCGACAAGGTCGGCATCGACTATGTCAAGACCAAGGTCGGCGACAAGTATGTATATGAGAATATGGTCGAAGAGGGCAACCGCATCGGCGGCGAGCAGAGCGGTCATATCATCTTCAGCAAGTACGCCACCACGGGCGACGGTATACTGACCTCGCTCAAGATGATGGAGGTCATGCTTGCTAAGAAGAAGCCCATGAGCGAGTTAGCCGCTCCCTGCGTATTCTACCCGCAGGTACTCAAGAACGTCCGCGTCAAGAGTAAGCCGGACGCTCAGAACGATCCCGACGTCCAGGCTGCCGTAGCTAAGGTAGCCGAGGAACTCGGCGACAACGGACGTATCCTCGTCCGTGAATCGGGCACAGAGCCCGTGATCCGCGTAATGGTAGAGGCAGGCTCGGATGAGGTCTGCGAGAAGTATGTGGATCAGGTGATCGAGGTCATTACGGCAAAAGGCCACCTCGCGTAACGGAAGGTATATTATTATAGATAACGGTATATGAAAGGGCTCCCCGGTCGGGGAGCCCTGACTTTTACTTCTTTAAACTAATTTCAATTAAAACGCTTAAACAAGATATTTGCGGAAAATTTCGCAGAGCAAGGCGGAGATCGCAGGCAGGCTGGCGCCTGTCAAGATCGACAAC
>CACYSI010000052.1 GCA_902776975.1 uncultured Ruminococcus sp. | reverse complement strand
CACAAAGTTCCGCGGTCAGGTTTACGTTCTGACTAAGGACGAGGGCGGCCGTCATACTCCCTTCTTCAACAACTATCGTCCCCAGTTCTATTTCAGAACCACAGACGTTACAGGTACAATCTCTCTTCCCGAGGGCACAGAGATGTGCATGCCCGGAGATAACGTTGAGATGGACGTTGAGCTGATCACTCCTATCGCTATCGAGGTTGGTCTGCGTTTCGCTATCCGTGAGGGCGGCAGAACCGTTGGTTCAGGCGCTGTTATCGCTATCAACGAGTAATTTCTTTCAAAGAATATTATCGCAAAACTTATCCCGACGTCATAAGGCGTCGGGATTTTTGCTGTATTTTGCTTGCTTTTTCTACAGGTAACGTGTACAATAGGTATATCAATGACAGGAGGTTCATCTATGCTTAATAATGAAGATTTTGCCGAAGAGTATGAGGCACAGATCATAACCCTCGAGGATGATCTCGGCAACGAGAAGGATTTTGAGTTTCTCGATGTAGTCGAGTACGAGGGGGAGGAGTATATCATCCTGCTGCCCGTTTCTGAAGAGGAGCAGAACGAGGTGATGATCCTGCGTATCGAGTCTGTCGATGACGAGAACGAGAACTACGTCGGTATCGACGACGAGGAGATATTGCAGAAGGTATTCAATATCTTCAAAGAGAGGTACAGCGACGACTACGACTTTGAATGATGTTGTAGGTTGCCTGTGACAGACTATTGACTTTGGTAATTACCGATCAAACCGATTGATCGGATATATCAGGAGGATAATATGGAAAGAATCAAAAGGCTTTTGCCAACTATTTTGCTTATCATTGTTGAGGTCGTTGTCGGTATTCTGCTGCTTGTCAACGGCGAGCAGCTGACAGGCTTCATCTTCGTCTTTTTCGGCTCTATACTGCTGATCGGCGGTATAATCGGACTTATCATGGCTCTGGTCAGAGGTAAAAAGACCGGCGTTATCGAGACCGCGCCGCTTGTGCTGTCTGTTTTAATGATAGCCTTCGGCGGATTTCTGACCGCGGCGTCGGGAGCTGTGACACAGGTGGTATCTTCTATCGCTCTTATCTACGGACTGGTGCTCATCATCGGCGGCGTGCTCAAGCTGGCTGACTACTTAGCTTTCAGGGGATCTACAGGCTTCAAGAACGGTTTTGTTGTGTTCAGCTCGATCATATCTGTCATCTTCGGTATGATCATCGCGTTCAACCCGTTCGGTACCGCGGTGGTCATCTGGACTATCATGGGTATCGCTGTACTGATCTCTGCCGTGTTCGACTTGGTCACTCTCATTATTTACCTGAGAATGGTAGGCAAACAGAAAAACTGAATATACAAAAATAAGCGCCGCGGTGTTGAGCCGCGGCGCTGTTGTATATATCGGTCAATATCAGTTAAATCAGTCTTCGTCGGGGAAGAACTTGTCATGTATAGCGGATACCGCTCTGTCGGCGTCGCTCTTGTTGATGATGACGGATACCTTTATCTCGGATGTAGAGATCATACGGATGTTGATCTGCTTATCATACAGAGCCTCAAACATCTTTGCGGCAACGCCCGCGTGGCTCTCCATGCCGGCGCCCACGATAGATACCTTAGCGATATCATCCTCATAGTCTACGCCGCCCGCGCCTATTGTATCTGCAAACTTCTCACAGATCTCCTTGGATTCGGCGCCCTTGTTCTGAGCTACGGTGAAGGCGATGTCCTTAGTGCCGTCTCTGCCTACGCTCTGCAGGATCACATCTACGTTGATGCCCTTTGCGGCAAGCTTAGAGAACAGCTTGAATACCATCCCGGGCTTGTCGGGGATGCAAGTGATAGATAAGCGAGCTACGTCAGTGTCTTTAGCGACGCCGCTGATAAGCATTTTTTCCATATTAACCTTCTCCTTTACGATAGTGCCGGGTACTTTGGTGTAGGATGACAGTACCTCGAGCTCAATATTATATTTCTTAGCCATTTCTACCGAACGGTTGTTGAGTACCTGAGCGCCTAAGGTGGCGAGCTCAAGCATCTCGTCATACGATATCTCTTTCAGCTTTTTAGCGTTCTTTACCTTGCGCGGATCAGCTGTGTACACGCCCTCTACGTCTGTGTAGATCTGGCACAGGTCTGCGTGCATCGCGGCGGCGATAGCTACCGCGCTGGTGTCCGAGCCGCCTCTGCCGAGAGTGGTGATGTCGTCATATCTGGAGATACCCTGAAAACCGCATACAACAACGATCTTCTTTTGGTCTACCTCACGGCGGATACGGTCAGCCTGAACTCTGCGTATGCGTGCCGAGGTGTGGGCGGATGACGTCATAAAGCCCGCCTGCCAGCCTGTCAGAGATATAGCCGGATAACCCATTTCCTGGATGCACATAGCCAGCAGAGAAGCGGAGATCTGCTCGCCCGAGGCGAGGAGCATATCCATCTCGCGGTTGGTGGGCTTAGCGGTGATCTCAGCCGCCTTGGCTATCAGGTCGTCTGTAGTATCGCCCTGAGCTGAGACAACTACAACCACGCTGTTGCCCTTTTTGTAGCTGTCGGTAACTATACCGGCTACGTTGCGTACTCGCTCGGCGTCTTTGACTGATGTACCGCCGAACTTCATTACGATCAAACTCATGTCTTTTCATTACCCCCGTTTATTAATGAGGAATTAGGAATTAGGAATGAGGAATTGTTTTGTAAAAACACATCCAAACCTTTTTACTGTTCCTAATACTTCAAAATACAAATTATTATAGCACTTATTATACAGGAATCAGCGATGCAGGTAGTGAGATTTGCTCTGAAAAGTGTAAAATTCCTCATTCCTAATTCCTGATTCCTAATTGAACTAAAGGTCTCCTATACGGATGACGGACTCCGCCTTTATCTCACTCAGCTCATTGAGCTTGCTCTCAAACTCTTCATAGGGGAGAGGCTCGGTGATGAAGGCGATCTCGCCCTCGGGCGCGTTGTCCTTGCTCAGACGGTGGATATCGCCGAAAACAGCCGCCGCTCTATCATATGCGGCTTCTCTGTCATCTGTCACGCCGCGCACATACATGGCTCTTACGCTCTTCTCAAAGGGGAGCACGGAGCTGTTGTCCGAGTCTGCCCAGGAGAGGTACTTTCTGCTCTTGATGTGCTTGATGCTGTCTACGATATCGGCTACCACAGCAGAGGCTGTCGGCAGCTTGCCGGCGCCCTTGCCGTAAAAGACTACGTCGCCGGTGCAGTCTCCGCGTACCATAACGCCGTTGAATACGTCGTCGATATTGGCGAGCTGACTGTTGCCCGGTACAAACATCGGAGCTACGATGATATCTATGGTATCCTTGTCGAGCTTCTTGACAGAGCCGATGAGCTTTATCACACCGCCCCATACAGCGGCGTACTCTACATCGGCGGCGGTTATCTTGGTGATACCCTCGGTATGTACCGCGTCGGGATATATGTGCTTGCCGAAGGTGAGAGAGGCGAGGATGCATATCTTGCGGCAGGCGTCGTGACCCTCGACGTCAGCCTCGGGATTGCGCTCGGCGTAGCCCAGCTCCTGAGCGAGCTTCAGAGCCTCGTCAAAGCCCATTCCCTCGTGTATCATTTTAGTGAGGATGAAGTTTGTTGTGCCGTTGAGTATACCCGCGATCTCGCTGACGTTGTTAGCGACCAAGCACTGGTTTATCGGGCGGATGATCGGGATGCCGCCGCCTACCGAAGCCTCAAAGAGGAAGTTGGCGTTCTGCTCCGAGGCTATAGCCAGAAGCTCTGCGCCGTAGGCGGCTACCAGCTCTTTGTTGGAGGTCACTACGCTCTTGCCCTTTGACAGGCACTCTTTGACATACTCGTAAGCGGGATGCAGACCGCCCATGGTCTCTACCACTACTCTGACCTCTATATCCTCGGATATCAGGCTGAAATCCTTAGTGAAGCGATCGGCGAACGGTGAGTCGGGAAACTCACGCAGATCGAGTATATACTTGACGTTGATCTCTTCGCCTATAGCGGCAAAGAGCTTTTGCTTGTGGGTGGCGAGTATCTCGGCTACGCCGGAGCCTACTACACCGTGTCCCATTATTGCTACAGAAATCATAAGCTGTTATACCTTTCTATCGTTGTGATTGTTCCTGAGCGTTGGCGTTCTGATCGGGGTTATTGTCGCCTTCTCCGCCGCCTGACTGAGATGGAGTCTCTCCGCCGCCGGACTGTGACGGAGTCTCACCGCCTCCGCTTTCCGAGGGCGTGTCGCCGGATGTCGTCTCGGATGTGCTCGGCGAGTCTGAGTACGAAGGCGTTTCGGCGTAGCTCGGGGCGACGTATGCCGCCTCGGTAGAGCTGATCGAGTTGCCTCCGCTGCCGAGGACTCCCGCTTGATGTATACCGCTGCAGTAGGCGGGCATATCATCTGCCGTATAGTAGCCTGTCGCTGTGTTCGCGCAGTATGACGCGGCCAGCAGACCGGAGCCCATACAGTAGGTAGCGGGAATAATGGTATCAGGCATTGTGAACTCTTTATAGGTCTTGTCCGCGAGATAATTGGACATTACCTTTTTCCATGTTATCGCCGAGAGTCCGTAGTAGTTTACGGTGTTTGGCTGGTCGTAGCCGGACCATACGGCGAGAGTGCAGTACGGGGACGCTCCCACAAACCACAGATCGCGGTCATAGTCGGTGGTACCTGTCTTGCCTACTATATCCCAGCCTTGTATCTGAGCGTAGCTTGACGCCGTATGGGTGGATGTCATAACGTTGTATTTGAGCAGCCTGTTCATCTTGTAGGCTGTCTCGGGTGTATACGCCTCGATAGATTTGTTGTTGCGGTTATCGAGGATTATAGTATCGTTCTGGTCTGTTACATAGTAGTAGGTGTAGGGCTCGTAGTACATACCGCCGTTGCCTACATACTCCATAGCCGCCGCCATCTCTCTGACGGTGACGCCGCCTTCCATACCGCCCAGCGCCAGCGCGCCGATATTGGTGCCGTCCGCGGGAGCTAAGTTGTTGAAGCCTAAGTTGTTTGTAGCGTGGTCATACGCGTCCTGAATACCCACAAGCTCGAGAGTCTGTACAGCCGCCGCGTTGGACGACCACGCCAGAGCCTCGGGTACGGTCATGAACTGGAAGTAGCCTTCATACGCGTTGGGAGGACCTGCCTTCCAGTTGCCCCAGTAGTCGAGCTCATACTTCTCTATAGGCTGGTCCTTGGCGAGAGTCGAGTAGTTGTATATGCCTGTATCAAGAGCCATGGGGTAGGGGATGACAGCCTTGATGGATGAGCCGGGCTGCAGGATAGAGTGCGACGCGCGGTCCCATTCGAGGTTGCCCTCTTTCTCTTTTGAAGAGCCTACCGTTGCTATGACCCTGCCGTCGTAGTCGATCATAGTCATGGCTGTCTGCAGGTCGTAGTCATACTCCGCGTTGACCTTCAGAGCCTCTTTCTCGATCATCTCCTGAGCCTTTGTATCCATAGCGCAGTAGATCTTGAGACCCTCTGTGTACAGCTTTAATGAAGCCGCGTCTTCGGAGATATCATAGAACTTGGCGAGGTCGCGCCTCAGATCCCAGAACATCTGATCAATATACCAGTTCTGTATCTTTACGGTTTCCTCTTCGTCCTCATCTTCAGTCTCTTCGCCTGCTCCGACAAAGGTCATGTTTGCGGATTCAGCCATAGCCTCATCGTACTGATCTTTGGTGATCATCTTTTGGTCATACATCTCGCTGAGCACAAGCTCGCGGCGTTCGCGGTTGTTCTCGGGATATACAAGGGGATTCCAGCGTGAGGGATTCTGAGTGATGCCGGCTATAGCGGCGCACTCGGCTAATGTGCACTTGCCGATAGGCTTGTCAAAGTACAGCTGAGCCGCGGACTCTACGCCCTGACAGTTGTTACCGAAGTTTACTACATTGAGGTAGGCTTCGATGATATCGTCCTTGCTGTACTCCCTCTCGATGTTGAGCGCTCTGAATATCTCACGCAGCTTACGCGTCAGAGATACCTCGCTGTCGTCGGTGATGTTCTTGATCAGCTGCTGGGTCAGGGTAGAACCGCCGTAGTTGTTTGAGCCGGTCAGCAGAGATACTACAGCCGAGCCGGTACGCTTCCAGTCTACGCCGTGATGCTCATAAAAACGCTTGTCCTCTATGGCGACTATCGCCTTAGGCATAGCCTCGGGCATATCGTTCAGATCTACCCAGATTCGGTTTTCGGTGCCGTACAGCGTCTGATACTCCTCAAACTTGTCGTTTTCGGGATTTTCGACATAGATGAACGAGCTTAAGTTCAGCGAACGCGCGTTAAGGTCGATACCCGTAGGCTCGTTGGCTATCTTTAATACATAAATGCCCACCGATATGCCGACTATCAGCCCCGTGACAACAAGAACCAAAAGCGCTGTCAGTAAGAATCTGCCCAATGATGAAAAGAAGCCTTTAGCTCCGCTCTGCTTTTTCGGAGCTACGTCGATCTTATCTGTGTATTTGCTTATGTCGGTCTTTCTCATGCGTGACCTCCTACAATTGCGAATTGTGCGTTATTGCCTTTACACAATATATATTAGCATTATACCACTTTTCGGTAAAAAAATAAATAACTTTTTGCGAAATAACAGAGATTTTTAACAACATACGGTATTTAAAAATAGGAATATTACCTAAAAATCAGGACATAATACCTTTGAGGTGACTGTTTTGAAAAAGTTGTTGGCTATTACCGGAGCCGTGCTTATCTCCTATGTGATACTTACATCCGTTATGACCGGGGACGCCTCAGCCCCCGCCGCTGTCAGCGCACACAGCGCGGAGGAGCCGACCGAGACGGGCTATACCGTAGCGGCGCATGACGGCAGAGTAGCGATATTTCGGGGAGATATCCTGCTCAGAATCACGGATACACCCATAGAGTCTTTACCCAAAGCTGACAGAGTAAGATTGTATGACGGCATCACTGTTAATTCTGAAAAAGAATTAAAGAGGATGCTTGAAGACCTTTGCTCATGATTATTCCGGCTTTTAGTGAGGAATTAGGAATGAGGAATGAGGAGTTTACGGCGGGACACCCGCACCCGATTTATATAAATTCAAAACGCGGCACGCGTTTCCCGCAATTTCTAATTCCTAATTCCTAACTCCTAACTGCCAACTATATATTGCGCCTTATCTCTATCTGTGCTATACTTAAATAAGATAAGGGGGCTGTGATATGCGTATACTCAAAGGGATCATGTCGGCGTTGCTGACTTTGGTGATTATATGCGGAGTTTTGACTGTCAGCGCCACTGATACGGATATCTCGGCCGAGCCGATAGCCTTTAATAACTCCGATTTCATCAGAGGTATGGACGTCTCGTCCGTTCTCTCGCTCGAGGCGTCGGGAGTCAGCTTCAGCGATCATCGCGGCGCGGAGCAGGACATATTCAGGATTTTAGCCGACAACGGCGTCAACTATATCAGAGTCAGGGTGTGGAATGATCCCTTCAACGCTCAGGGCAGAGGCTACGGCGGAGGCAACAGCGACGTTTCCGCAGCCTGTAAGATAGGCGCGAGAGCGGATCTCTACGGTATGAAGCTGCTCGTGGACTTCCACTACTCAGACTTCTGGGCCGATCCCGGCAAACAAAAAGCTCCCAAGGCTTGGAGTAATATGACGGTGAGTCAGAAGTCGGAAGCGATCTATGATTATACATATAATTCTCTTAAAGAAATATCAGCTTCGGGCGCGGATATCGGAATGGCGCAGATCGGCAACGAGATCAACACAGGCATAGCGGGTGAGTATGACATCGACGATGTCGCAGAGTTGCTCAAAAGCGGCATCAGGGCAGTAAAGGACTTTGACGGCTCCGTACTGACGGCGGTGCATTTCACCGATCCCGAAAAGACCGATTATATAAAGAGTCTTGCCGACCGACTCAGTGATTACGATGTTGACTATGACGTTTTCGCGCTTTCGTACTATCCCTACTGGCACGGCAGTCTCGATAATCTGACAGATGTGCTGAGCTATGTCGCCGATACCTACGGCAAGTACGCTATGGTAGCCGAGACCTCATACGCTAACACTCTCGAAGATACCGACGGTCACGCTAACACCGTCAGCTATTGGAGCAACAATACAGGCGACGATCTGCTGTGGAGCTTCACCCCTCAGGGACAGGCTGATGAGCTCAGAGCGGTTATGGCGGCAGTGAACGCGGTAGGCGACAGGGGACTGGGCGTCTTTTACTGGGAAGGCGCGTGGATATCCGTAGGAGATACAACGGGACTGTCGGGCAGCGCTTATCAAAGCCGCCTTGAAGCTAACCGCGGGCTGTGGGAGAGCTATGGCTCGGGCTGGGCGTCGTCCTATTCTGCCGAGTTCGATCCCGATGACGCGGGCAAGTGGTACGGAGGCAGCGCCGTGGACAATCAGGCGTTCTTTGACGCTCACGGCAAGGCGCTGCCGTCGCTAAAGGTGTTCTCACTGGTATCTCCCGAGAGCTATAAGCTCGGCGACGCCGACGGCAACTCTGATGTAGACGCGCTCGATGCTACCTGCGTGCTGAGATATTCGGCGCTCATACCGCTCAAGGTGAAGTATACTTCTCTCAGACACGCCGACGTAAACTCCGACGGCGAGCTCGACACCTTAGACGCTACCTTGATACAGAGGTATTCTACCCGTGTATCCACTCCATATCCGATAGGAGCTTATGTCAGTTAGTAGTTAGGAGTTATGGGAAACGTGTACCGCGTTTCGGGTTTGCAGAACCGGCATCAACCACCAACTACCAACTAATAACTGTTCTGTTTACAAACATATCTTCATATGATATAATAACCATACAGACTGATCAGGCGGCGGGCATCCGTCAGCCGGGCCTTAAGGCAGCAGAACTTTCATCTGCGGGACAGCAAGCTATGTTGTTCCGCGGATTTTTTATTTGACAGGAAACTACAACAAGCTGAAATAAAAAAATATTTATAGTCCCCGCTCAGTAGCGCACTGCGTGCGCACGAGCGATGGGTAGACGAAATCGCGCGCTTGGTGCGCACGCTTTCTTGTTTTATATAGCAGCATTAATGTCGAGCTTGGATGATATAAGGAGTTGATAAAAGTGGATATCACTGATAAAAACATCGAGAGAGATCAGACCTATAAGCGGATAGCCCTCAGGGTATCCGCGGTCAGCATAGCTATCAACATAGCTCTGTCACTGCTCAAGCTGCTCGCGGGTATCATAGCCTCATCCGGCGCTATGATCTCGGACGCGGTGCACTCGGCGTCTGATGTCTTCAGCACGCTCGTGGTCATCATCGGAGTACATATATCGTCCAAAAAGCCCGACAGAGATCATCCCTACGGGCATGAGAGACTCGAGTGCGTGGCTTCGATCATACTCGCCGTTATCCTCGCCGCTACAGGTATAGGTATAGGCTGGAAGGGCATAGAGTGCATCATCTCAGCCTCGACCAAGCCTCCCGAGGTACCCGGCACGCTCGCTCTGGCTGCGGCTATAATCTCGATAGTCGTCAAGGAGATCATGTTTCAGTATACTAACAGCGCCGCCCGAATAATCGGCTCAGGCGCTCTGAAGGCTGACGCCTGGCACCACCGCTCAGACGCGCTCTCGTCTGTCGGAGCGCTGATCGGTATAGCGGGAGCGCGACTCGGATTTCCGATCATGGACCCTATCGCGAGTGTGGTCATCTGCGTATTCATCGGCAAGGCTGCGGTAGATGTTTTCCGCGACGCCGTAGATAAGATGGTAGACAAAGCCTGCCCCGAGGAGACGATAGACAAGATGCACGAGGTGATAATGTCCGTAGATGGCGTTATCGGCATAGACGAGCTGAAGACCCGTATGTTCGGCTCTAAGATCTTTGTCGAGGTAGAGATACGCATGGCAGCAAACAAGACGCTTGTCGAGGCGCATGAGACCGCCGAGCAGGTGCACAACGCTATCGAGCGCGAGTTCGCCGCCGTAAAGCACTGTATGGTGCACGTCAACCCCGATCTGGACGACGCTGCGCACGGCTCTCTTTAGTTAGGAGTTAGAAGTGAGGAGTTAGGAGTTGTGGGAAAGCCTGTCGGCTTTTGGATTTGTATGGGTCAGACAACAACTCAGCCGCCGGTTACATACCGACGGCTTTTTTGCGTTCATATTCAAATTTCAGACAGGAGCTTCAGCACCTTAGGCGCGGCGATCATGAACCACGACGAGAACTTTCGCGGCTCATTGAGCATCTCGGCTTTCAGCTCATCATAGCCTATCCACCTCAGCTCCTCTATCTCTTCGCGGTCAAAGTCAAATCCGCCGTCATACTCGCTCAGGAACACATGGTCATACTCGTACTCGAACAGCTTTTCGCCATATTCGCTGAAGTATACAAAGTCGAACAACTCTTTGAACTCACAGCTTATCCCGAGCTCCTCTTTCAGTCTGCGGCGCACCGAGTCCTCCAGAGCCTCGCCGTATCTCGGGTGCGAGCAGCAGGCGTTAGCCCACAGTCCGCCCGAGTGATACTTGTTTTTGTTTCGCTTTTGTATCAGCATCTTACCGCCATTTACGATAAAAACAGAGAAAGCTCTGTGCAGACGTCCCAGACGGTGAGCTTCATCCTTGCTCATATATCCGATCTCGTTGTCAAAAAGATCGGTAAGTATCAGTTGATCGTTCATAGTTTACTCCTTGCGAGCAGTGTGTATTATTTCATACCGATTTTATCATGTTTTAAGATATATGTAAAGATGTTCCTGCCGCTCAAATGGCTGACGATTCTAAATACAGTCTGCGGGCTGCGCGCGCCTGATAAAATGACACGGCGCGTATCGGTGTGTACGCCGACTTAATTATGCGGCAGTTATATATTGATCATGTAATATCGGTCGGATAATCCCTATTAAGAATATTCTTGCTTTTATTTATTTCGCTGTCCTCTTGACGGGGTGCGGTTCACTGTCCCCTGAGTTTTCTGTTATACGATATTCGTTTCGTTATTCATTCTTCTGCTACTACCACAAGCTGAGCTGTCCGAACGGCTCCTTCTCTTCAAAGCGGCGCAGATAGGCGAAGATTTCGTCATTATCGTGCATGATCCCGTTTTGCTCACAGGTGCGATGAAACAGCCTCATCAGCTCATCGCTGCGCGGACTCGGGATCTCGTAGCGGTCTGAGAACTCCCTGATATAGCGCTCCTTCAATCCCGGAAAATGCCTGTCGAGCTGACGATAATAATACTCACGGCTGCCGTCGCGGAGCGTCAACCCCATTCCAAAGCAGATCACGCCGCGCACCTGAGCCTCTATACACATTTGTAAAATCGCCTCGATGTTCTCACGGGTATCGTTGATATAGGGCAGGATCGGACACAGCCATACAACGGTGGGAATACCGTTATCGCGAAATATTTTCAGCGCCTCGAACCGCTCCTTTGTCGTGCAGACATTCGGCTCGATGATTTTGCACAGGCTGTCATCCGCTGTTGTCAGCGTCATCTGAACAACGGCTTTGGTCTTTTCGTTGATCCGCTTCAGGATCTTCAGATCTCTGAGCACACGGTCGGACTTAGTTTGCAATGCGACGCCGCAGCCGTATTTCTCGATGATCAGCAATGCTTTTCGAGTATATTCTGTTTTAAGCTCCTGCGGAATGTAGGGGTCGCTCATGGAGCCCGTGCCGATCATACAGCGTTTCCTCTTGCGTCGCAGCGCGTCTTCCAGTAATTCGAGGGCGTTTTCTTTGACCTCGATATCCTCAAAATAGTGATCCATCTGATAACATCCGCTTCTCGAATCGCAGTAAATACAACCGTGCGTGCAACCCCGATAAAGGTTCATTCCGTTTTGATAGGACAAGATCCCCTTCGCTTTCACATAATGCACAGCGTTCCCTCCGCGCTTTGATCTGCTGTTATCATAACAGAAAACCGATATAATGTCTATAATGATACTGCATTTGCCTCTGTATTCAGAGCTAAAGCAATCGGGGATTTTTGCGTTCCGCGCTTGACAATAATCGAATATTCAATAATACGCGGTTTATAGGTTGGCAAGCGTTTTTGAACGCACTGCTTTAAGTCGTTACAAGCGGAGTGTTTTGAAGATTAAAAAAGAAAAAGGGTTCAGCTGTCAAAAATTGCTATCAATATTTTCGATGACACGGTCAACAATACTATTGCAGCGTGATTCTCCGAGAGATCGGTACAGCACGAAAAGCGCTGACAAATGGCTGTATAGCGGATCGACAGTTTCTCCTGACACGGTATTGCGGCAGGGGATAGGGAATAGCCCTCTGTCTGCCGCGTACCGCCGCAAATCTGAAAAGGAGAAAATACCATGTCTAAGAACAATATTGCTGTTCCCGAGGCTAAGGACGCTCTCGAGCGCTTCAAGATGGAAGCTGCTTCCGACGAAGGCGTTCAAAACCATATTAAGAAAAATAATTTTTTAGAGTAAAAAGCTGTTTACTTAACTTCAAAAATACATAAGAATAATATATAAGAAAGCCGAAAAAGAG
>CACYSI010000051.1 GCA_902776975.1 uncultured Ruminococcus sp. | reverse complement strand
GCCGCCTCTGCTGCCGCTGAGATCGTTGATGAGCAGCCCGCCGCTCCCGAGAGCTTTGATAAGGATCTCGGCTATACGGATGAAGAAGAGTTCAGCCAGCGCTCCGAGACCGACGAGATGGCGAGCCATGATATTAGCGTCATAGAGAAGGACCCCGCTAAGGGCGTGTCGTACTTTGAGGACGAGGGCGACAGAATCGACGACGGCACCGACTACTTTGACACCTACTTCAGCGAGCCTACCGAGCAGCGCTCACCGATACTGAGATTCTTCAGTAATATAGGCACTTATCTGATAATAGCGTTCAAACATATAGGATATTTCTTCCGCAATCTGTTCAACATGATCTTCGGAAAGAACAAAAAGAAATAAACGAAAAGTTAAACTCCGCCGCGTACCGTTGCAGTACACGGCAGAGTTTGTATGTTGGCTTATCAGCTTGATAAGCTGTCGCTATTCCGATATATCTTTTCTCAAAGAACACTATTCGATTTAGATGATAACTCTCGCTGTCTATACCGCCTAAAGAGTTACGCACAACACGCCTGATATATCTCATACGCGGGCTCGATGATATCTTTCATCTGAGCTATGATCTGAGCCTCTCGGGACTGCGGCTTAGCGAGCCTGTAGGCGTTCCTGACTTTTTGCAGGATGTTATATATCGCGTCCTTGATACGATCCGCCATGAGATAATGGGTCTGTCGCATTAAAGAAAAATGTCATTCTGAATGTCAGTGATGAGGTGCTGTCCAAATCTATGATTTGGCTTACAGCACCCATGCTTTAGCTAGAATCTTAAAGTGCTTACTTTGCCGTCATATTGTACATGATAGGTCTGATGTAATTGGATAAATTGCACTATAAGATCCTTCGACTTCGCTCAGGATGACAACGGTTAGGGCTGTCGCACGCTTAGTGCGACAGCCCCGTTAGTGTTAGGAACATTTATGTCGGATCATTTTATCGGTTCGCCGATGGGATAGGGTACGGGAGAATGATTGACATAGCGCTGTACGAAGGTCGCTTCTACAGTCGTAAGCGATTCATCGCCGTCCACATCTCCGCACATCAGCTGAGCTTCATCATACGGTACATAGATATTAGTGGCGACGCGCTGTATCACCGCGGTGTCCACTATATCGGCGCTGCCGTCTCCGTTGGCGTCGCCGAGATATCTGACCGTTGCATTTATCTCATACTCGGGAAGATCGCGGTATTCGTCAAAGCGGCTGTTGCCCTGTACGCGGCATCGGCAGTATACCGTGCCTTTCAGCTCTGCCGTATCGGCGAATATATCTGAATACCAGACGCCGTCTTGATCATATACGCCCTCAAAGGTCACAGGCTCTGAGTCATCGTCCCATAATTCAAAGCTCACCGATGATACCGCCTCGGGATTGGTTATACTGACAGCGGGTCTGATGACGGACGGATCCGATGACTCGGCATAGTAGGTTTCTTCAACGATGGGGTCAAGATAAGCCGCGGGCGGCTCGGGTACCGTGCCCTTGTATCTGTAGATGATGTAATACCCGTATCTGTTGAGCAGAGCGGCTCTGGTATAGTTTGTCCTCTTTATCTGCGGCGGAGTCTGCTCGGTGATCTCTATGCCCGATACCTTGCCGTCGGTATAAGTCAGATCGGTGATGAGGATGACATGCTGCTCGTTTTCATCCCGGTAGTTAAGCGCGTCGCCGATCTGCGCGCTGTCTATATATGAGCTGAGCGCGCCTATCTTGGTTGATATATTAGGCAGCGAGTATGTGGTCTGACGGTTGACGCCCCAGCACAGCGAGACGAACGATGAGCAGTCCATGCCGTAGTAGGTAGAGGTACGGTTGTAGGTAGAGCTGTCTGTGTACAGTTTACTGCTTAGATCATCAGCCGCAGACAGAAAACCGTCGACGGATATACCGTAGCCTATATATCCGTTGGTGTATACGGGCTGAGAGTAGGGGATATGATATGTGCCGCCCTTTGAGAAGGTGTATCTCCAGCCTGTCACATCCTTCTTTGCTGTCCATGTAGTATCATACAGCCAGTCTGCTCGGCTCACGATATTCTTCTGTGATACGGTCGCCGCTGAAGCGCTCACTGGGATGACAGACGCCGAACCGATCATCAGTATCAGCGCGATCATCAGACACAGGTATTTTTGAGTTGCTTTTTTCATATCCGACACCTCCTGAGATGTTTGGTATATGCCGCTTTTATTATAACAGCTCGCGCATATCGGCGCAATCCAAAATATCTTTGCGATATTTATACAAAATGCACATAGCTTTGTCAGCTCAGTTGTAACTCTTTTGATATTGATTTTATGCGGATAATGGTATATAATATCGTTGAACTGAATATTTGATACGGTTTGAAATGCTGTATGCTGAGTGAAGATCTGCATATTGTCTGATTAGATTAATAGGGAATCCGGTTCGAGTCCGGAGCAGCCGCCACTACCGTGATTGAGCAGA
The DNA here is from genome assembly GCA_902776975.1 of uncultured Ruminococcus sp. Taxonomy (GTDB): domain Bacteria; phylum Bacillota; class Clostridia; order Oscillospirales; family Acutalibacteraceae; genus Ruminococcoides. Next base: position 6,672 of record CACYSI010000051.1, on the reverse strand, counting down.
GGATGTGAGTATGCCATTGGATGATTCCGAGAAGGTTCATATCCGCGTGTATCGCCGATACGCTACATCATAAGCCGGGAGACCTGCCGTATCCTCGGAGCTTTTGCTCCGTGTGTAAGCACCTTTGGACGGGAGAGCGCGGATAAGTGCAGCGCGCCCGCGCCGCGCTTTGAAGTCACGCTCTTTCTTATGAAAGAGCTTTTTGTTTTGTGGCTGACATTCGCCTTGATCCGCAACAAAGGTATATGTTCAAATCCAAGAAATGAGGTAAATGAAATGAAAAGATTATTAGCTGTTTTATTGGTCGCGATCATGGCGCTGGCTCTGTGCGCGGTATCGGCGTCGGCAGATGAGCTAAGCGCCGATGTATACGTCACCATCTGCGATGAGGGCAAGCTCGCCGTAACAGCTCAGAAGATCACCGTTACGGATACAGATTCTGACGGCGCTTTGACTATCAGCGACGCTCTGTACACCGCTCATGAGAAGTTCTATGAGGGCGGAGCGGCGGAGGGCTACGCTACCGAGAACACTCAGTACGGTCTCTCGCTCACTAAGCTGTGGGGCGTAGCCAACGGTATGAGCGGTTATGTGTATTATCTCAACAACGATTTTTCAGCCGTGTCCAATCTTACGACTCAGGTCGATGACGGCGACTATGTAGCGGCTTACTCCTTTGTCGATCTCGATACATGGTCGGACAAGTACTCATACTTCGACAGATTTACAGAGGATATCACCGCCGGCGACGTTACTCTCACGCTCAAAAAGGCTGATTTTGACGAGAACTGGACTCCGATCACAGTGCCGATAGAGGGAGCTATGATCACCGTGGACGGCGCCGCTACAGGCATCAAGACGGATGAAAACGGCGTAGTGACCTTCCCGCTCTCAGCTAACGGAACCCATTTGGTCAGCGCTGATATCGAAGGTCAGACAGTAGTTCCCCCCGTATATGTAGCCAACGTAAGCGGCGGTATCGATCCCGTACCTCCCACGGCTCCTCAGAGCGCCACTGTGCCCTCTTCGGAGAAGCCCTCTCAGCCCGCTGAGAAGACCGATGATAAGAAGGCTACCGATGACAGCAGTACACCCGATTCGAGCAATACGGACTCATCGGGCGCTAACACAAACGCTGTGCAGACAGGTCCCTCCGCGTATGTTTATATCGTATCTTTGATCGCGATAGCGGCTCTGGCGGTATTTGTATCAGCAAAAAAGAGAGATGAAGATCAAACATAAGATAACGGCTGTTCTGCTGTGCCTTGTAACGCTGCTTTCGGGCGGCGTTACGGCATTTGCGGACAGTTCGGGCGTTATCTATACCGCCGCTCAGGTGCAGAGCCTGTGCGACGGTATACTCGCATTTAAGCGGTCTCAGGGCGGCGCATATGATAATCAGAGTCTCATAGACGGTTATCTGAGCGATAACGCGGGCAGTCTCTCTGAGTTCTACATCATCGGGCTGTCGCAGTACGGCTCATACAGCTTCAAAAACTACGAAAGAGCTTTGCTGAGCTATATCGGCTCGCATAATGTGACGTCTGCGTCTACGCGTGAGAAATACGCTCTGGCTCTCGCCGCCTCGGGCAGTACCGACAGCTATATCACCGACACGGCGGATGACGCCATAGGCGGCTTGGGGCTTATGAGTCTTATCTTCGGTCTGCATATACTCAACAACGGGTATCAAAGCTCCTCTTACAGCGCAGACTCGCTTGTCAGTGAGATACTGTCATATCAGCTTTCCGACGGAGGCTGGGCTGTTATCGGATCTTACGGCGATGTTGACGTCACCGCCATGGCTCTGCAGGCATTAGCCCCGCATACGGGACGCTCGGATGTCAGATACGCGGTTGACAGAGCCTTATCGCTGCTCAATTCAAAGCAGCTCGACAGCGGCGGCTTCAAGAGCATGGGTTCCGAGAATTGCGAGAGCGCGGCTCAGGTGGTGACGGCACTGTCGGCTTTGGGTATAGACGCTCAGTATGACAGCCGCTTTGTCAAGAGCGGCGGCTCTGCGCTGTCAGCCATGCTCTCTTACCGCAATTCGGACGGCTCCTTCGCGCATATAGGCTCGGGCTATAATGAGTCGGCTACCGTGCAGGCGTTTTACGCAATGGTGGCTTTCGTCAGATACTGCCGCGGTCAAAGCTCGCTGTATATCCTCGACAACGCCGAGGGCTATACCGTACCCGATAAACAGGAGAGCCGAGGCTCTTCATCGTCCGGCGGCTCATCCTCGGGCGGGTCAAGCGGCAATAGCACAAACAGCGGTAACACAAGCGGCAACGGTTCGGGAGGCAACAATTCAAGCGTCAGCAGTTCGAGTGGAGCGAATAATAAAACCAATTCTTCCGGCACATCATCAACAGGCGGTACGACAGCCACAGTTGGCACAGGGAGCAAGAACGTGACCGTTGCCTCCGAAGGCGCGAAAAGCCCTACTCAGACCCAAAATACTGCCGAATCATCCGATAATCAATCCGAGAGAGTAAAGCCGAGCTACGGAAGATCCCGATCATCCGCTACCGAGGACTCGATGTCAGCGACGGCTGACACCGCGGGAAAGAGCGGACCCGGCTACAAGCTGTATGCCGTGATAGGTATTTTGATCGCGGCTGGACTTGTGTGTCTCTTGCTTTTTATACTGAAAAAACGAAATAAAAAGAACGATATCGCAGTCGGTGTAATAGCCGCTGTCGGTATAGTTATAATTCTGATAACGAATTTTGAAACAGTGGAGAGTCATAGCTCGACAGACGATACCGACGGTGAATTCACCGTCACCATGAGTATCAGCTGCGATACGATCAAGGACAGGGAAAAGGTCAACTCCTATATACCCGACGACGGAGTCATCCTTGACAAGACCGAGTTTAGGGCGAGCGAGGGCGATACGGTATACGATATATTGATGCTCGCGAATAAGAAGTACGGCATACCTATCGACAATACCGGCGCTCAGGGAGCGGCTTATATCGCGGCTATCAACTATCTATATGAGTTCGACTACGGCGATCTCTCGGGATGGATGTACAGGGTCAACGGCGTGCTGCCCGAGGTGGGCTGTCAGAGCTATACCGTGAGCGACGGCGACGAGATAGAGTGGCTCTACACCACAAATATAGGTAAGGATTTTTGATATAGTGAGGAGGAGAATATGAGACGTTTTGAACAGATGAATCCGATAACGACTGCGTTTTATTATCTGTGCGTTTTAGGCGTCACCATGTTCTCCATGCAGCCGGTGATACTGTGTATCTCGCTGTTTTCGTCAGTGCTGTGCGGGGTTCTTGATCGCTCCGCGGGCAGGCGCGCTCACATATTTTCCGCTGTACTTTTCATTATCGCGGCAGTGATCAATCCCATAGCGGTGCATAACGGCTCGACCGTGCTCTTTTATCTCAATGACCGTCCGTTCACTCTCGAGGCGGTCGTATACGGCATAGCGGCGGCGTGTATGATCACAGCCTCGCTGTATTGGCTGAGGTCGCTCTCAAAAGCGATGACGAGCGATAAGGTCATGTACATCTTCGGCAGATTCTCACCTAAGACAGCTCTGATAATTTCCATGAGCATACGATATATCGGGCTGTTCAGACTGCGTTGGCGTAAGATACAGGACAGTCAGCGAGCCCTGGGGCTGTATGACGACGGTAACCTAATCGACGCCGTCAGAGGCAGGGCGAGGGTACTGTCCATACTCATCACATGGACTCTCGAAAACGGCATAGTCACAGCCGAGAGCATGGAGGCTCGGGGCTATGGCAGTATGAGGCGCACGAGCTACTCCGATTATCGTATCCATACGGCGGATGTTGCCCTTACGGCGGTGTTCACGGTACTCACCGCATTTACTGTAGCGGGGCTTACCAATACCTCCGCCGTTTATTATCCGGACTTGAGATTTTCTTTGTTTACACCTTGGGGCATAGTCGGGGCGGCGTCATTCTTAGTACTATGCTTGCTGCCGCCCGTTATCAACTTAAGGCAATACCGCACAATTCGCGGTGCACGCCTTGCTTGAATCTTATTCCGTCAGTTTGCCCAAAAATCAGCACCCATACGTCAGTATGCGAACTGATTATTTGTCCAACCTGACGAAAAATCTTACTTTGCAATCCGCACACCTGAATTATGCGGTATTGCCTTAAAGGAGGCGATTAGATGGCGTATCTTGACATCAAAGATCTGAGCTTTATATATCCCGACTGCTCCGATAAGGCTATCGACGGAGTCAGCCTCAGCATAGAGCGCGGCGAGTTCGTCGTCCTCATGGGCGCGACAGGCTCGGGCAAAAGCACTCTGCTCAGACTGCTCAAGCCCGAGCTCAGACTGAACGGAGATATCTGTGGAGAGGTACTGTTTGACGGCGAGGATATGTCTGATCTTACTCCCGAGAAGTCCGCCTCTCAGATCGGCTTTGTAGGTCAGTATCCCGAGGAGCAGATAGTCACCGACAAGGTGTGGCATGAGCTTGCGTTCACTCTCGAGAATCTCGGAGCCGACAGAGATACTATAGCTCGCAGGACTGCCGAGATAAGCGCGTTTTTTGATATCGACTCGTGGTATCGCGCCGATACGTCATCGCTCTCTGGAGGACAGAAGCAGCTGCTCTCTTTAGCGTCGGTCATGACAGCCGATCCGGGTCTGCTGATACTCGACGAGCCTACCGCTCAGCTCGATCCTATAACGGCGGCGAGGTTCATCGACGCCGTATACCGTCTTAACCGTGAGACAGGTATCACTGTCATCATCAGTGAGCACAGGTCTGAAGAGCTGCTGCCGAGAGCCGACAGGCTCCTGATTCTTGAAGGCGGCAGAGTTATAGCCGACGGCAGTCCCCGTTCGGTAGCGCGTGAGCTGTCATCGGACAGTCCGTACATATCATATCTTACCTCAGCCGCGCGGATATACAAGGCGGGCTCAAATATCGGTGAGCCTGCGCTGAGTATCAGAGAGGGGCAGAGGTATCTCAGCTCCTTTGATAACAAGATAAGGTCGTTGCCGGATGCTTGTGAGCATAAGCCCGCCGAGATCGCCCTTGAGTTGAAAAGCGTATTTTTCAGATATGAGAGGGACGGCGCTGATATACTGAGCGACCTGGATTTGACAGTATGCCGCGGTGAGGTGTTCGCGCTGCTCGGCTCTAACGGAGCCGGCAAGAGCACGGCGGCTCTGGTCGCATCGGGACTTCGAAAGCCGTACAGCGGAAAGATAAGACTGTTCGGTAAGCCGCTTAAGGATTATAAAAACGGCTCTCTGTACAAAGGCAATATCAGCCTGCTGCCTCAGGATGTCGAGAGCGTATTCATCCGCGATACGGTGGGGGAGGAGCTGAAGGGCTGCGAGGGCGTGATTTCTACGATCCCTTATGATCTGACTGATCTTTTTGACCGTCATCCTTATGATATATCGGGCGGCGAGAGACAGCTTGTCGCTCTGTGCAAGGCGCTGGCGACTCAGCCTCAGCTCATCATCATGGATGAGCCGTCCAAGGGCTTGGATGTCAACGCCAAAGCTCAGCTCGCCGACATCGTACTCGTGCTGAAAGATCGCGAAGTCACCGTATTGCTGATCAGCCACGACGTCGAGTTCGCGGCCATGTGCGCCGATCGCTGCGCTATGTTCTCTCAGGGGCGTATAGCCGCCTGCGAGCCTACCGAACGGTTTTTGAGCGGCAACCGATTCTATACCACAGCCGCCTCGCGTATCACCCGCGGCGTGTATGAAGGGGCTTATACCGTTGAGCGAGCGCTTAAGCTCATAAGCCTGAACGGAGGCAAGACATGAGAGTGATGGATCCGAGACTCCGCAGAGCGCTCAGAGTAGCGGTGCCGTTTGTACTTGTACCCGCCTTGGTTGCGTTGGGAGCTGTCGTGTTTGAGGGCAAAAGATATCTCATCATATCGCTCGGCATAGCGGTGCTGTCGCTGCTGCTGTTCGCGGCGGGCGTAGAGCGCCGCAATATAGGCTCGCGCCGCATGGTCATCACCGCTATTATGACGGCGCTCGCGGTATTCGGACGTTTTATACCCGTGTTCAAGCCGGTTACAGCCATATGCGTGCTCACTGCTGTGTATCTCGGAGCCGAGGCGGGATTTCTCGCAGGCTCACTGAGCGTGTTGATATCCAATATATATTTCGGACAAGGCCCTTGGACTCCGTTCCAGATGCTTGGCTTCGGACTGCTGGGACTGATAGCGGGCTATCTCGGGCGGTATCTCGCGCGATCCCGCGTACTGCTCGCCGTGTACGGAGCGGCGGCGGGGATAGCCTACTCCTTCATCATGGATATATGGACGGTGCTGTGGTACAGCGGCGGCTTTGAGCCCGATCTGTACCTTGCGGCTATAGTGTCAGCGATCCCTTTCACACTGACATATGTCGCGTCTAATGTGGCTTTTTTGCTGATACTCGCCAAACCCGTCGGCGGTAAGCTGAATAGAATAAAACTTAAATACGGAGTATAATAAGAAATCCGGAGACTAACGCTTTTATACTAGGGCTTGTTTAAAAAATTAATATTGCACAAAAAGAAAAATAGAAGTATCATAAAGGTATGGGAAGGCGACGATATGAGCTACTAGATAGCGAATGGGACAGAATAGCAGAAATGCTACCGAAAGAACACCCACCGGAAGGAAAACGAGGACGCCCGACAAAATA
>CACYSI010000050.1 GCA_902776975.1 uncultured Ruminococcus sp. | reverse complement strand
TCGATCTTGACAGGCGCCAGCCTGCCTGCGATCTCCGCCTTGCTCTGCGAAATTTTCCGCAAATATCTTGTTTAAGCGTTTTAATTGAAATTAGTATAATGAATATGCGGTAATCTACTGTAGGGGCGGGTCTTGACCCGCCCGATCGGAGATTGATCTTGATCTCCGAAACAAAATCATACTATGTCGCTTTGCGAATGGGCGGGTCAAGACCCGCCCCTACATTGATTCGTTAAAGCGTTGGGGGAAGATATATGATAAAAACCATCGAGGGCGGCGTTACTGCCGCCAAGGGCTTTAAGGCGTCGGGTATCCACTGCGGTATCCGAAAAAATACATCAAAAAACGACCTCTCGCTGATAGTCAGCGAGGTCAGAGCGTCCGCCGCGGCGGTATATACCACCAACCTCGTCAAGGGCGCTCCTCTGACTGTCACAAAGCATCATATCGATGACGGCAAGGCGCAGGCGATCATCTGCAACTCCGGTAACGCCAATACCTGCAACGCCGACGGTATAGAGATAGCCGAGGGCATGGCTGAGCTGGTATCGGGCGAGCTGGGCATACCCGCCATAGATGTAGCGGTAGCCTCTACAGGAGTCATCGGACAGCCGCTCAGCCTTGAGCCTATCAAGGACGGTATAGGCGAGCTTGCCGCGGGACTCAGCGCGGACGGCGGTCACGAGGCGGCGTTAGGTATCATGACCACAGACACCGTGCCTAAGGAGATAGCCGTAGAGTTTGAGTGCGGAGGCAAGACCTGCCGTATCGGCGGTATAGCCAAGGGCAGCGGCATGATACATCCCAACATGGCTACCATGCTGGTGTTCATCACCACCGACGCCGCGGTAGCTCCCGATATGCTCCAAAAGGCGCTGTCGGGCGATATAGCGGACACCTTCAACATGATCTCGATAGACGGCGATACCTCGACTAACGATATGGTCATCGTCCTCGCTAACGGTATGGCGGGCAACGCCGAGATCACCACTGACGGTGATGACTTCACGGCGTTCATGAAGGCTCTCAACAGCGTTACCGTAGGTCTGTGCCGCATGATAGCCGGCGACGGAGAGGGCGCGACCAAGCTGCTCGAGTGCAGGGTCAGCGGTGCCGGGACTCTCGATACAGCCAAGACCGTAGCAAAGTCGGTCATCTGCTCGAGCCTGCTCAAGGCGGCGATGTTCGGCGCCGACGCTAACTGGGGCCGTGTGCTGTGCGCTATCGGCTACTCCGGCGCGGATGTCGACGTAAACAAGATCGACGTCAGCTTCAAGAGCGTCAAGGGCGAGATACTCGTCTGCCGTGACGGCGCGGGGGTAGAGTTCAGCGAAGAAAAGGCTAAGGAGATACTGCTCGAAAAAGAGATAGATATAATAGTAGACCTTAACAGCGGAGAGTACAGCTCCACCGCGTGGGGCTGTGACCTTACATATGACTATGTCAAGATAAACGGTGATTACAGGACATAAACGGTGAATGACTAATGGTGAATGGTTAATGGTTATGGGCGGGCTTTGCCCGCGCCCGTTTTTGACGAAAAGATAATAGTGAATGGTGAAGGGTAATTATTTGGAGGGAAAGCATGAAAAATATTTCTAACGCGGACAGGGCGGAGGTACTGACTGCCGCTCTGCCTTATATCAAAAAGTATAACGGCAAGATCGTCGTGGTAAAATACGGCGGCAACGCTATGATAAACGAAGAGCTCAAGCAGCAGGTCATGCAGGATATAGTCCTGCTGTGGCTCATCGGCGTCAAGGTCGTGCTGGTACACGGCGGCGGCCCCGATATAAGCGAGGTCATGGAGAAGTTCGGCAAGAAGCCCGAGTTTGTGGACGGTCTGCGCGTCACAGATAAGGAGACCGTGGATATCGTGCAGATGGTTCTGTCAGGCAAGGTCAACAAGACCCTCGTCAATCTCATCGAGAGCAAGGGCGGTCAGGCTATGGGCATATCCGGCATGGACGGCAGACTGATCGAGGCAGAGATGAAGGATGAACGACTCGGCTATGTAGGCAACGTCGTGAACATCCGCCCCGAGCCTATCATGGATCTGCTCGAGAAGGGTTATATCCCCGTAGTATCGACCATAGGCTGTGACAGAGACGGCAACGCCTATAACATCAACGGCGATACAGCCGCCGCGTATATAGCGGGAGCGATCAAGGCTGAGCGTCTGATAATGATGACCGATATCGCCGGTATACTCAAGGACAAGGACGATCCCTCGAGCCTGATACCTCAGATAACGGTATCTGAGGCGCAGAGCTTATATCGTGACGGCACTATCTCGGGCGGCATGATCCCTAAGGTGGGCTGCTGTATCGAGGCTATCTACCGCGGCGTGCAGAAGGTCATCATCATGGACGGCAGAGTACCGCACTCCATCCTCATGGAGCTGATGACCGATGAGGGCGCGGGCACGATGGTGCTGGCGGACGAGAAATAATATTATTTGCCTTTGTATGAATTGGCTTCGCCGTGGATTGCCTGCGGCATATAAAGGAGGAGAATATATGAGCATCAAAGAAACAGACGAGCGGTATATCGCTCATACATATAAAAGATTTGATATAGCCATCGTATCGGGCGAGGGATGTATCTGTTATGACGACAACGGTAAGGAGTATATCGACATGACCTCGGGTATAGGCGTAAACTCTTTCGGTTACGCGGACCCCGTATGGGCTGAGGCTGTCGCCAATCAGTCTAAGCTCCTTCAGCATACATCAAACCTGTATTATACGGCTCCGTGCGCCGAGCTTGCCGAGATACTCTGCACACGCACGGGTATGAGCAAGGTGTTCTTCTCAAACTCGGGAGCCGAGGCTAACGAGTGCGCCGTCAAGGTGGCGCGCAAGTACGCTGCCGAGCATAAGGGCGCAGACTGCTATAATATAATCACACTCAACAAGAGCTTTCACGGCAGGACTCTGACTACTCTTGCCGCGACGGGTCAGCCGAACTTTCACGAGAAGTTCACTCCGCTGACAGAGGGCTTTTTGTATGCCGACGCTAACGATATACAGGGACTTGAAAAGCTCGTCGCCGAGAACAAGGTCGCGGGCATACTGATAGAGATCGTACAGGGCGAGGGCGGCGTAAACGCTCTCGACGCTGACTTTGTCAAGGCTGTCGAGCGTATCTGCAGAGACAACGACATCATCTTCATGGTGGACGAGGTACAGACAGGCAACGGACGTACAGGCAAGCTGTACTCGTATATGCACTTCGGCGTTAAGCCCGATGTGGTATCTACCGCTAAGGGTCTCGCGGGCGGACTGCCCATGGGCGCGACACTGATGAGCGAAAAGTGCTCCGATGTGCTGGGCTACGGCGATCACGGCTCTACCTTCGGCGCTAATCCCGTATGCGCCGCAGCCGCGATATCGGTGATGAACCGTCTGGATGACAGGTTCCTCGATGAAGTCGCCGACAAGGGCAGATATGTCCGCGAGAGGATAGAGGCGGCCGGTTATCCCGTGAGCGGTCTGGGTATGATGATCGGTATCACGCCCGAAAAGCCCGTAGCGGATGTGCTCGCCGAGTGTATGGAAAAGGGCGTGCTGTGCCTCTCGGCTAAAGAGAAGCTGAGGCTCCTGCCTCCGCTCAATATACCGATGGAGCAGCTTGAACATGCTGTGGATATCATAATCGGGGCGCTTAAATAATCAGGCAAATCGCCGAGTTTTCGGGAGGGTCAAGACCCTCCCCTACAATAAGCGGGCTTTTCCGCTTAGCAACAAGAGATTCCCCTACAATAGATTGAAGGTGTAACTATGGATTTAAAAAACAAACATTTCTTAAAGCTTTTGGACTTAACTCCCGCTGAGATCGAGGGTCTGATAGATCTCGCCGCCGAACTGAAGGCTAAGAAAAAGGCGGGCATACCCCACCGTATGTGCGAGGGCAAGAGCATAGCTCTGATATTTGAGAAGACCTCTACCCGTACCCGCTGCGCCTTTGAGGTAGCGGCTGCCGATCTGGGCATGCACCCTACCTATCTCGACCCTACGGGCTCTCAGATAGGCAAGAAGGAGTCTATAGCCGATACAGCCCGCGTTCTGGGATGTATGTATGACGCTATTGAGTATCGCGGCTACGGTCAGCAGATAGTAGAGGAGCTGGCAAGGTACGCCGGCGTGCCTGTATACAACGGACTCACCAACGAGTTCCACCCCACGCAGATACTCGCCGACTTCCTCACGATCAAAGAGCATTTCGGCTCGCTCAAGGGCCGCAAGCTCGTTTATATGGGTGACGCTCGCTACAACATGGGCAACTCGCTTATGGTAGGCGCGGCTAAGATGGGTATGCATTTTGTCGCCTGCGCTCCCAAAGAGTATTTCCCGAGCGCGGAGCTTGTCGCGGAGTGCGAGGCTGTCGCGAAGGAGACGGGAGCCAAGCTCGAGTTCATAGAGGATCCCTATGAGGCTGCCAAGGGCGCCGACGTCATCTATACCGACGTATGGGTGTCTATGGGCGAGCCGGATGAGGTTTGGGAAAAGCGTATCGGTGACCTCACCCCCTACAGGGTCACGGCTCAGCTTATGGATAACGCAGGCGAGCAGTGCCGCTTTATGCACTGTCTGCCCGCCTTCCATGATCTCAACACTACTATCGGCAAGCAGATCCATGACCGCTTCGGCATAGACTGCATGGAGGTCACCGACGAGGTATTTGAGAGCGAGCGCTCGATAGTTTTTGACGAGGCCGAAAACCGTATGCACACCATAAAGGCGGTCATCGCCGCGACCCTCTCATAACATGATATAGCTACATTATCAGAGCCTTTCCGAGCGGAGAGGCTCTTTTCTTTTATCAGCCGATTTTTGCGGCGATAAGTCTACGGCGTTTTGCAAATCATCCTCTTTAGCTGTTTTGATTGCCCTTAAATACAAAAACCTTACCGTAATTTACAGCCAAGCGGCGACAAAGACGACAAGGGGGCTTGTCTATAATAGTTTATAAATCACATGAGCGGTCTATGAAAAAATGACCGCGGTCAAAGGAATGTTGTTATGTCTGTTATGCAAGCTGTCAGGCGCTCGAGGTCGCGCTCGTCGCGCCGGGGATCGGTCAATATCGCAAGAGAGGTGGCTATGCACATAGCCTTCTTCATATCGGGCGCGGTGATATCCCGAGGGGCGGCTTTGGGCGAGCTTAATCCCTTTGGGGCGTCGCTCGTCGCCGCCGTGCCATTTACCTATATGCCCGCGGGGATGCTCGGGGCGGCTCTGAGCTATCTGCTGTCGTCGCCGCTGAGATCCTTTCGCTATATAGCGGTGGTCATCTCGATAGGCGCTATACGCTGGGTGTTCAATGAGATAAAGAAGCTCTCGGACAGTCGGTTTTTCGCCCCGGCTGTAGCCTTTATACCCGTTTTCGCTACCGGACTGGCTCTGGCGGTGAGCGCTCAGTCGGAGCTGTCCGAGATATACGAGTGCGCTATAGAGGCGGTCATCGCCGCCGCGGGAGCGTATTTCATCAGCCGTACGGCTGCGCTCTTCGGCTCCAAGAGGGCGATAACGGGGTTCTCTCAGCAGGAGCTGGCATGCCTGAGCATGACGGGGTGTATAGCTCTGCTCTCGCTGTCGGGGGTGATGATAGGCGACGTCTGCGTAGGGCGCATACCCGCAGTTCTGCTGATAATGCTCTTCGCGCGATACGGCTCGGTCAAGGGCGGCAGCATCGCGGGCATAGCGGCAGGCATAGTATACGCGCTGTCGGATGTCGACCTGCTCTTCATCTCGGCGGGCTACTCGCTGACGGGGCTGGTAGGAGGACTCTTCGCGCCTATGGGCAAGGCGGCAGTGGTCATAGCGGCGCTGATATGCAACGGAATGTTCGCCGTAGTAGCTCCCGAGCGCTCGCTCATAGCAGCTGTTCTGATAGAGACGGCAGTCGCGTCGGTGATCTTTTTGCTGATACCTAAGGACGCGGGGAACTATCTGTCCGCGATATTCAGTGACGAGAGCGCCAAAGCCTCTCAGGAGGCTGTGCGGCGGAATGTCACCATGCGGCTCGAACACTGCTCCAAGGCTCTCGAGAACGTCAGCTCCTGCGTGAACGCGGTATCCGAGCGGCTGGGCAGACTGTATGAGCCTAACGACTCGTGGATATATGACCGCGCCGCCGAGTATACCTGCCGCGGATGCGGACTTCGCGCCTACTGTATGGATAAGATGCGCGACATGACCGATGATGACTTTCACAGGCTGACGCCGATATTAAAGGAGCGCGGCTTTGTCAAAGAGCGCGATATAGAGGATAATTTTTTGAAGAGGTGTTGCAAGACCTCGGAGCTGTCGCGCAGCGTCAACCGAGCCTATAAGGAGTATCTATCGCTCGAGGCGGCTCGCCGCAGGATAACTCAGGTGCGCTCTGTGGTAGCGGGTCAGTTCGCCGGGCTGAGCGACATACTGCATGACCTGTCCGAGGAGTTTGCCTGTATCGAGAGCTACGATACCGACTGCTCGGACAGGGTGATAGAGGCGCTCTCGGCGGCGGGACTGAGGGTCGTAGACTGCTCGTGCCGCAAGAGCCTTGTGGGAGGTATGACGGTGGAGCTGGAGCTGTCTGTGGGCGCTAAGACAGCCCTGTCTCAGACTCAGCTCACCGACGAGGTCAGCCGCGCCTGCGGACGGATATTTGAGCCGCCCGCGCTCAGCTTTGAGGGCGGCAGAGCGAGAGCCGTGATGTGTGAGATGCCGCTGTACGATCTCGAGATAGGCTCGGCTCAGCATATCTGCGACAACGGCGCGCTTTGCGGCGACTGCCTCAACTACTTTACGGACGGTGAGGGCAGGGTTGTCGCGATGATCTCAGACGGTATGGGCTCGGGCGGCAGAGCTGCCGTGGACTCCAACATGGCGGTCAGCGTGATGACTAAGCTGTGCAGGGCAGGGCTGAGCTATGACTGCTCGCTCGCCGTGGTCAACTCGTCGTTGATGATCAAGAGCGAGGATGAGTCGCTGGCGACTTTAGATATGGTCAGCTTCAATCAGTTCACCGGCAAGGCGAGACTGCTCAAGGCGGGCGCCTGTACCACCTATATCAAGAAGAACTCAAAGCTGATAAAAAAAGATATGCCCTCCCTGCCGCTCGGGATCCTCAACGAGGCGCGGTTTTTGAAGGAGGACATAACTCTGAGTAAGGATGACTGGATAGTCATAGCGTCGGACGGCGTTATGACAGGCTCGCCGGACTGGATAGAGAGGCTTATCATGTCGTGGCGCAAAAGCTCCGCCGAGGAGCTGGCCGCGGCGATAGTTGACGAGGCGGCTAAGCTCAGACACAGCGATCATGACGACGATATCACCGTCGTAGCCATGAAGGTAGTGGAGAACGCTTGAATGGTAAATGGTGAATAGTGAATGGTGAATGGTTGCGGGCGGGCTTTGCCCGCACCCTTTATAGTTAGGAGTGAGGAGTTAGGAGTGAGGAGTTTAGGGCGGGAGACCCGCACCCGAACAATAAACGGCGGTGGAGCTGAGCGTCCGCCGCCGTGTTTTACTGTATCGGATAGTTTAAGCGTTTTCGTGTCTTATGAGCAGGAAGGAGCGGCTGCGGATCGTGACCGAATTTTCGTTTATCTCATAGCCGCCGAGGAAGTAGTATTCTTTAGCGCCGTTTGTATCATAGTCGATTGTCTTATCGTCGTCGGACGGATTGATGAAGGCCGTGAAGCTGCCGCGGCGATAGACAAAGGGATATTCCTTAGCTCTCGCGTATACTACCTCAAAGCCGCTCTCGTTCATCAGCTCGGGGTTAGCCTTGCGAAGAGCTATCAGCGACTTGAGATTCTCAAATATGCTGCCGCCTACTCCCTGCTGATCTTCGACCGTGGGCGAGCCCTCGCTGTAGTCGAGCGGCAGATACAGCATATCCTCGTCTGCGTCCGAAAAGCCCATGTTCTTTTCATGGTTCCACTGCATGGGTGTGCGCGAGCCTGTGCGCGAGAAACCGCCCTCTACCGATATAAGATCGGTGCGGTAGCGCATACCTATCTCATCGCCGTAGTAGACGAAGGGCACGCCCGGCATAGTCATCATAAAGGCGTGGCTCAGACGTATCATCCACTCGCTCATGTAGAAGGTGGCTCTGGGCATATCGTGGTTGTTGGTCATGAAGCTGATGTAGCCGCTGTCCTTACTGAAGTGATACTGCGGCAGATACTCGGCGAGGAACGCCTCGATGTCTCCGTGAGCGCCGTCGGCGAAGAAGCTGAGGTTGTCGGAGCCTTGCTTGTTGCGGAAGAGGGCGTTATAGCCGTTGCCCTGATGATCGAGGTAGAAGTCAGCGTGAAAGCCCGCGTTGACTATGGCTCTTTGGGGATTGCTCCACTCGGAGATCAGGACGGCGTCGGGATAATCCCTGTCCATCATCATGCGTACATCGCGCCATATCTTGGCGGTGGCGATCTTTTCATCATCGTTTTTGACCAGAGAGTCAGCCATATCTACCCGAAAGCCGTCTATGCCCTTGTCGAGCCAGAAGCGCATGATGTCCTTTAGCGCGCCAACGGTAGCCCAAGCCTCGGGCGAGTCTGACGAGTACTGCCACTCGGGGTGAGTGACCTCATAAAACCCGTAGTTGAGCGCGGGCTGGGATGAGAAGTAGTTGACCAGATAGTTGCCGTCGCGCTGACATACGCCGCACATCAGACGATACTCGGGCGGAGCGTCCCACACGCTCTTAGTGAAGATGTAGCGGTCGTCAAACTCTGTAGGAAAACCCGATCTCGCCTGCTTGAACCACTCGTTGGTATCGCTGGTATGACCGGGCACAAGGTCGAGCAGTATCTTCATGCCTCGCTTGTGCGCCTCGTCGAGCAGATGCATAAGGTCGTCCATGGTGCCGTAGCGCGGCGCTATCTTGCAGTAGTCGCGCACATCGTAGCCCGCGTCCATAAAGGGCGAGTCATATATGGGGTTGATCCATATCGCGTCACAGCCGAGGTCTTTGATATAGTCGAGCTTGACGGTGATGCCGTGCAGGTCGCCTATGCCGTCTGAGTTGGAGTCAAAAAAGCTCTGCGGATAAATCTGATAAAAAACAGAGTTTTTCAGCCAATCGGTCATACTTATCATCTCCTGTATATGTAATCTGATAAAATTTTACAATATACGACATTCAAAGTCAATAACATATATCATACTAAGTATCAATAAAACACTTTAATATCTATTGCGGAGAATTCCGCATAACTGCGTTTCGTCGTCGCTCGCTGCACTCGGTAGGCATATCCGGTTGGTATGCCTTGACCTCGTGTTGCGGCTCCTCCTCTCCCCATA
>CACYSI010000049.1 GCA_902776975.1 uncultured Ruminococcus sp. | reverse complement strand
TGTCCAAATCTTTGATTTGGCTAACAACACCCATGCAACAACACTCCAAGAGCGAAGCGATTGGCTTAGTGTCACTGCTGAGGTGTTGTCCAAATCTTTAATTTGGCTAACAACACCCATGCAACAACACTCCAAGAGCGAAGCGATTGGCTTAGTGTCACTGCCGGCGTATGTCAAGGACGACAACACCGCTATGCGGAATTTAACGCAATAAATGTTAAAGTGTTTTAATGATACTTAGATTAAATACTTAAATACTTTCTGCTTTTATCCGTGATCTGTGCGGATTTTTGCATACAAAAAGCGCTGTGACATAAGCCACAGCGCTTAGTATTGTTGATCGGGATCATACCGCGGGGCAGTCGATCAAATACGGTATAAAGATAAAGGTCACATAACGCTGGATGAAAGTAGCATCGATCACGCCTATTGAACCGTCTCCGTCAATATCCGCGTGCATCAAGGTATCTAACGGCACAGGCACTTTGATACTTGTTGCATAGCGCTGGACGAAGGTAGCGTCCACTATATCTACAGATCCGCTGCCGTCAGCGTCGCCGATGATGTAAGACTCGTCGACAGGGATATCTACAATGACCTGACTTGAGGGATCGCCGGTGAGGGTGATATCATCCTTGACCTTTATGGCTCTGACATACAAGCGGTATATTCTGCCTTTGCTTAAGTTTTCAGCTGAAAAGCTCGTTGTTTCGGTTGTGCCGAGGAGCTCATCTGAGCCGCCTTCTCCCGTTGATATGCTGTAGACGTTATATTGAGTGGCTCCGCTCACGGCGTTCCAGCTCAGCTTGACCTTACCGTCCGACATCTGTGCCGCCGAAAGCTGCTGTACCGCCTCAGGGCCCGAGAGAGCTTTACAGCTCACGCTCGATGAAAAATCACTTGACAACTCAAAGGTGTCAAATTCGCCTACAGCTGCCACACGGAAGGTTACGGTAGTATCAGGATCGAGAGAGACGATCTTGCACTCCTCGCTATATGAAGACGCGCCTAAGTAGTACTCTTTGTCCACCTTATCGTATAGGTATACATCGTAGCGATCCGCGAAGGGCACCGGATCCCACCTCAGTGTGATCTCACGAGTCTCTGTACAAGCGGCTGTGACGTTTGTCGGAGCAGCGAGCTTATTCACAAACGCGGTAGCCACATTAGACTTCAGGCTGACATGGACTTGATCTCCGTCTTCTTTTACAGCGGTCACAGTGAATCTTGCCTGCGACCCGCCCTTGATGCCTACAGCCTCAAACTCGGTCTTGTCAGTCTTGCCGAACAGTACATAGGCCTTATCTGTGTCGCTGTACTTATATATCTCATAGCCTGTAGCTCCCTCAACGGGATCCCACCTGAGATCAACAGCCAGAGGACGGTTTGCCGTATTCGCGGTAAGATTAGCGGGCACGGGAGGAATACTCTCAGCCACAGCGTTGACGCCGGAGGATAAGGCTCCGATATCTTTGCCGTCGGCAGATATAGACTGTATCTTGAAATAAATATCAGCGCCGGGATTCAAACCTGTCATAGTGTATGACGTATCCTCTGTATTGCAGATAAGATCAGTCCTTGAAGCTGAATAGTAACGGTATACATTATATGAACCTGCTCCCTCTACTGCATCCCACTTAACGGTGATACATCCCGTAGAGCTTGCGTAAGCGACTATATTGGAAGGTCTCTCGGGTATACTCGAGGCGACAACTAAGATCATAGGCGTAAGGTCGCTTTTATCTTCGCCGTCTTCAGATATAGCCTCGATCTTGAAGTAGACGTTAGTTGACGGAACAAGATCACTCACAATGAATTCGGGATCTTCGGTAGTACCCAAGAGCGGCATATTGGAGGGGTTAAAATATCGGTAAACGTTATATTTTGCGGCGCCCTCGGAAGGATCCCACGATAACTTGATCTTTCCCGTTGCAAGAGGTTCATATACGACGTTCTGCGGAACAGCAGGATAACTCTCGCAAACACCGGATACAAGGCTCGACAGCGTACTGATATCTTTGCCGTCAGCCGTAGCCGCCTCCACCTGGAAGAAGATGCGATCACCGGTTTTGTATCCGGACACTTCAAATGATGTATTTGTTGTTCTGCCTAAAAACTCACTGTTTGTTTTTGAATAAAAGCGGTAAACATTGTATATATCCGCACCTTGCGAAGGCTCCCATGATACGGTCAGTCTGCCGGTACCACTCGGGCGCACCTGTACGTTCGCGGGCGTCGGCGGTATGCTCTCGCATGTTCCGCTTACGAGCTCCGACATTTCACTGACATCTTTACCGTCGTTTGCGACAGCCTCGACTTTGAAATAACAATTGTCGCCCGGGTTGAGATCGGATACAGTAAAAGATGTATTGCCGGTAGTTCCGAGTTTTACCAGACCCTCTGTCTTTAAGTATCTGTAAATATTATAGACATCGGCGCCCTCAACAGCGTCCCAGCTGACTTCGACCGAGCTAGTTGAACGCGGCTGTACCTGCAGATTTGTCGGGATCGGCGGTATGCTCTCACATGTTCCGCCCGCAAGAGCCGAGATATCACTGATATCATTGCCGTCGTTCGCGACAGCCTCGACCTTGAAGAAACATTTTTCGCTCGTACTGAGATCGGATACGATATATGACGTCTTATCTGTAGTACCGAGCAGAACCAGTCCCTCTGCCGCATAGTATCTGTAAACATTGTATGTATCGGCACCGTCAACGGCGTCCCAGCTGACTTCGACCGAACCCGTTGAATACGGTCTGACCTGCGGATTCTGGGGCATCGGAGGTATGCTCACACATTCTCCGCCTGCCATAGATGAAACTTCGCTTATATCTTCACCGTCCTCAGTGACAGCCTCGACTCTGAAGTAACAACTGTCACCCGTTTTGAGATCGGATACGACATAAGACAGCTTGTCTGTAGTACCGAGCAGAACCAGTCCCTGCGCCGTGAAGTATCTGTATACATTATAAGTAGCGGCGCCCTCGACGGCTTCCCATGTTATCTCGAGCTTATGAGTAGCGCAAGGCTCAACGCTGCTGATCTTAGGAGCGGGAGGGATACTGATACAGGTACCGCCGACGCGTCCCGATAGAGCGCTGACGTCCTGGCCGTTCTCCCCTACGGCTTCGACCTTATAATAGTACGTCAGATTAGTTCTGAGATCCGATACGATGACAGACGTATCGGAGGTAGAAGCGATGAGCTCGATATCATCGGCAGAGTAGAATCTGTATACATTATATGATGCGGCGCCGCTTACCGCGTCCCATGATATCTGAAGCTTATGCGTAGCGCACGGCTCTACAACGATGTTCTCGGGACGTTTCGGAAAGCTCTCACACATACAGCTTACCGTTTCTTGAGAGATCTTGCTCTCATAGCCGTCGTCAGAAACAGAAGTCATCTTGAACGAACACGGCGAGCCTACTTTCAGACCCGTAACGTCGATGACAGGCTCAGCGGATACCGCGCACAGATCGAGGGTATCCGAGTCGATATATTTATAAACCCGGTATTCAACAGCTCCTTCCACAGGCTCAAACGATAGCCTTACGGTGCCTGTAGAAACAGGCTCGGCAGTGATGTTTTCGGGAGGCTCTACCAGGGTCCTGCACATCAGTCGGGCCATCTCGGACATCGGACTCTCGACCAATTGACCCTCCGTCAGTCGATATGCGGTACTGCGAAAGCTATAGACCTTACCGGGGATAAGATCGTTTATGACCAAAACGGGGCTCAATGAGGTATATATAACGTCGGGTTTTGTTTCGTCATCGCTATAAACATAGAACTTATAGCCGTCGACTCCGTTCACGACATTAGATCTGAGAGTGATCTGACCTGTATCCGTAGCATATGCCTTAGGCTTATCGGGAGCTTCAGTCAGATCGGCAAATAGCGAGCTGAGCGGTTCGGCTCTGAGCACAGGCTTGATGCCCGCGTTGGTAGAGCCGGCGTTTACATTCATCTGCGTACCGCCGTAGTTCGCTACGAGGGAAATCTCTCCCGAATGTATACCCGGAGATCTGAGCAGCCATGCCGAAGAAAAACCGTATGTGTCTTCATTTCGCTTCGAAGAAGCTCCCTGGCACTTTGCGTAATCGGAACAATCCGACCGTCGTGCCTCGTAGCTTTCGGCAATATAATACTTTGAGTCATTAGCCTCACTTAGAGAGGGTAAAAACACCTTATCTGTGGTTTCGTTATATTCAAAAATATTGAGAAAACCGTGTGCGTCTTTGAGCTCAGAGTCAAGAATGATCTGCTGCTCTTCCGGAGAGAAAGCCGTATTATAGAATTCATCATTAAGCCAGCGGCGTATGCTTGAATACTCCCAATCATTTGCGGGATGAGTCATCTCTTCATCACTGAACACATAGCACATTTTGCCGTTGACTCTCTTGCCTTTATCGCTGTAATACAGGGAATCATTGAATGGCTGCGCGTCGAGTACGAGATCGGCTATCAGCAGATTGTTACCGTCAGCGAGTCTCCACTCGATAGGCTCATATTTGAACCAGTAGATGTTGCCGGGATCGTACCCGACTCTGAACTGCTGCGAATTATCTTTTTCGTGAGTTCGGTATATATATTTAGGGCGATATTCATCGATCTTCACCGCACGGTATTTTTGATTGTTAAAAGTTATATCCGCCCAGCTCATGTATTCACACCGCTCCTGAGAACCGGGCTCGTCTGTGCCGCAGGTATACGGATAATAATTCATGGTAACGCCGTTGAGCTGTTCGTTGAGCTGCTCGATAAGCTCTTCATCAGTTACCTGAGTCTGAGGATAAGAGCCAAACGAGAAGCGAACGTCGCCCTCGGTCTTGCCCTGAGGCTCATACTTCGTGAAAGAACCGCCGTAGTCGTACATCTCAAAATTACCGAAGCACGCGATCTGCTCCTCAAGCAGACTGAACTCGCTGCTGACCTGAGACGCCATGGGAGTACAGAAGAATTCAGAGTCGTCTACGATATCGGTTTTGTCTGTGACCACGCCCATAACGGGATCAAAGCGATAAAGGCGGTCTTTCAAGCGGACCATAGCCGAAAAGTGTCCTCCCAGACCTCTGATAGAGCTGGTACAGGTCGCGATGTATGACTCAAGACCCAAGGCGCGCGTCATAACCATGAACGCCGAAGAATAATGGTTGCATACGCCGAAATTTTCTACGAGCATACCGTAAGCGTTATATACGATATAATAATCTATTTTGCTCTTATAATTATGGCTCTTTATAAGGGAGTTATAGGTAGCGTTCGATGTCTGATTACCGAATTCATATCTTTTATCAGTCATCAGATACTTGTAGATAGCGCACACTTTTTCGTATGTATCCATCGTGGGGGTCAATATCTTAGAGTGGATATCCGCTACGAGATCATCCAAAGGCCCATAGCCTGTGGTCATAGGGTGCAGCTCAGCTGAATTGATCAGCTCCTTCTTGACCTCAACGGTTATCTCATCCGGATCGACATAGACTATCTGCTCCGCAGTATCATCGAGGGGCTTGTTTCCTTGCTGCTCCGCTGAATCAGGCGTAGATACGACGGTATCGTCTTCGGCACCGTCGGTTCCATCGGCTGCTCCGGTATCCTCTGCAAATACGGCAACAGAACCTACCACCGAGAAAATCATACTGATACATATTAAAATAGCTAAAAAACGTTTCATAGACCTTTACCTCCCGAAATTCAGCATATACTATATACCATTGTTATTATAACATATTTATATGTATAATTGCAACAAATAAACACCAAAACAGATATTTATTTTTGTCGATTTGTCAATATAAACAAAAAATCAACAATCTTTTCACCATAACGCACAAAATACTTTTATAGGCATGTAATCGACTGAATAATACAGTGATGACGTTATCGCTATTGATGATAATACTAAGCCTTGATAAAAAGATTTAATCAGATATTAGCGATAAAGGTTTTAATTAAGGATTAGTATAAGACGCAATATTTTTCGATCGGTATTATATGTAAAAACAGGAGCCCCGCTGACAGGACTCCTGTATATGTACCAAATAATTCGGATCACTTAGAAAGGACGCCGACCGAATACGGAATAGGGACTAACGATAAGTAACACTGGATGAATGTAGCGTCGACTATGCCGACTGCACCGTCCCGGTCAATATCCGCGTGCATAAGGGTATCTGAAGTCATAGGTACTTTGATGCCCGCCGCGCTGCGCTGGACAAAGGTAGCGTCAACTATCTCTATAACTCCGTTGTCGTCCGCGTCACCGATGATGTAAGGTTTTTCGGCGGGGATATCCACGATGACCTCGTCAGACGGATCTCCTGTCAAAGTACTGCTGCCGTGTGGCTTTACGGCTTTGACATAAAAATGATAGACCCTGCCTTTAGTCAGGTTAGCCGCGGTATAACCGGTCGTATCAGTGGTACCGAGCAGCTCATCCTCAGTTCCCGCTGTCGGAGAAACCGCATAGATGTTATATCGGACAGCCCCTTTTACGGCAGACCAACTCAGCCTTACGGTATCAGACGACAGCTTTTCGGCAGAAAGCTTCTGCACAGCCTCGGGACCGGAAAGCACCTTACAGCTTACGCCGGATGAATAACCGCTCGCTATTTCATGAGTTTCAAACTCACATACGGCTGTCACGCGAAAAACATAAGAGGTATCGGTCTTAAGCGATCTGACTATACACTTGTTATCCCTTGATGAGGCGACCTTTTTATAATCTTTATCAACAGAATCATATATAAAAGCATCATAGCGATCCGCATACGGTACAGCAGCCCAGTTGAGAGTGACTTCTCCCGATCCCGTTGCGGCGGCAGTGACTCTCTCGGGCACAGCAAGATTAGTTGTAACAGCTATGGCGGTATTCGATCTCGAGCTGACATGAACAGCATCGCCTTCAGCCTTTATCGCGGCCACAGCAAACCTGACCTGAGAACCGCCCTTGAGACCTAAAGCCTCAAAGCTGTTTTTATCAGACTTACCGAACAGATCAAATCTCTTTTCGCTGTCATTATATTTGTATATCTCATAACCCGTAGCGCCATCGACAGGATCCCACTTGAGGTCTATCGCCAAAGGTCGCTTCGACGTGGTCGCGATAACATTTTTCGGCACGGGAGGATAACTCTCACAGGTTCCGCCTACAAGTGAAGAAACTTCGCTTATATCTTTGCCGTCCTCAGTGACAGCCTCGACTCTGAAGTAACAATTGTCGCCCGTATTAAGATCGGATACGATATAAGAGAGCTTGTCTGTAGATCCGAGCAGGACCAGCCCCCGATCCTTGAAGTACCTGTAAACATTATAAGTAGCGGCGCCATCGACAGCGTCCCAGTTTACCTTAAGCTTATAGGTCGCATAAGGCTCAACGCTGTTGATCACGGGAGTAGGCGGGATACTGATACAGGTACAGCCGACGCGTCCCGAAAGAGCGCTGACGTCCTGTCCGTTTTCCCCTACGGCTTCGATCTTATAATAGTATTTTAAACTTGTCCTGAGATCGGATACGATGACCGAAGTATCAGAGGTAGACGCGATAAGCTCGATATCGTCGGCAGAGTAGAATCTGTAAACATTATATGAGGCGGCGCCTCTTACCGCGTCCCATGATATCTGCAGCTTGTGAGTAGCGTACGGCTCCACTTTGAAATTCTCGGGGCGCTTGGGAAAGCTCTCGCATACACAGGTTACAGCTTTCTTCAACATCTTGCTCTCGTAACCGTCGTCAGAAACAGAAGTCAGCTTGAAAGCATACGGTGAACCTACCTTAAGATCCGTAACATCAATGACCGGCTTCGAGGATGACGCGCACAGCTCAAGGTTCTCTGAGTCGATATATCTGTAAACCCGGTATTCAACAGCTCCTTCAACAGGCGTGAACGACAGTCTGACCGTACCCGTAGATACAGGCTCGGCTGAGGTATCGCTCGGAGGCTCGACCAGGGTCCTGCACATCAGGCGGACCGTCTCGGACATCGGACTCTCGATCAATTGACCCTCCGTCAGTCGATATGCGGTACTGCGAAAGCTATAGGTCTTTCCCGGGATAAGACCGTTTATTGGCATAGTGGGACTCGTTGAGGTATATACATAATCGGGCTTTGTCTCATCATCGGTATAAACATAGAACTTATATCCGTCTACTCCGTTAAACACATGCGCTCTTAGAGTGATCTGACCTGTATCCGTAGCGTTTGCCTCAGGCTTATCGGGAGCTTCGGTCAGATCGTCAACAAGCGAACTGATATGATCGATCCTGATCGCGGGCTTGATACCTGCGTTAGCAGCGCCGGCGTTAACACTTGCCTGAGTGGTTCCGGTAGTTAAAACGACCGAGATATCTCCCGAATGTATACCGGGAGATCTGAGCAGCCACGACGTGGAAAAGCCGTAATCGTCAGAGTTCCTATTAGAGGTAGCTCCCTGACTCTTCGCGTAATCGGAACAATCCGATCGGCGTTCCTTCTCGCCCGAAGCCAAATAGTATTGGGAGTCACGGATCTCACTTAAGGAAAGCAGAAATACCCTGTCGGTAGTATCCGGATTCTCGTACATATCAAGATAATTGCAGTTGTTCTTGATCTGACTGTCAAGGATCAGACGCTGTTCAGCGGCGGTGAACGCCGTATTGTAGAAATCCTCGTTAAGCCAGCGGCGTATCGATGAATACTCCCAGCTGTTGGCGGGTCGGGTCATCTCTTCATCATTGAACACATAGTACGTCCTGCCGTTTATCCTCTTACCTTTTTTGTTGAAATACAGAGATTCGTTGAAGGGCTGTGCGTCAAGCACGAGGTCGGCTATCAGCAGATTATTACCGTCAGCGAGTCTCCACTCGATAGGCTCAAATTTGAACCAGTAGGTGTTGCCCGCGTCGTATCCCACCCTGAACTGCTGTGAGTTCGCTTTTTCATGAGTCCGGTAGATATATTTGGGTCGGTATTCATCTATCTTGACTACACGATACTTTTCATTGTTATAAGTTATATCAGCCCAGCTCATATTATCACACTGCTTTTGAGAGCCCGGCTCATCCGTACCGCAGGTATACGGATAATAATTCATGGTAACGCCGTTGAGCTGTTCATTGAGCCGCTCGATAAGCTCTTCGTCCGTGACCCGAGTCTGAGGATAAGAGCCAAACGAAAAGTGGACATCGCCCTCGGTCTTGCCCTCGTGTTTGCCTGTCTTATGAGAGCCGGCATAACCGAACATCTCAAAATTGCCGAAACATCTTACCTGCTCATCAAGATAGCTGAACTCGCTGGTGACCTTAGATACCATGGGAGTGCAGAAATACTCAGATTCCGCTACTATATCCCTCTTGTTTGTAACAACGCCCATAACGGGGTCAAAGCGGTAAAGGCGACCGTTCAGACGTATCATACCCGAAAAGTGACTGCCGAGTCCTTTGGTAGAGCTGGTACAGGACGCGATGAATGATTCGAGACCCAAAGCGCGGGTCATGACCATGAACGCGGATGAATAATGGTTACATACGCCGTAATTCTCTACAAGCATACCGTAGGCGTTATAGACGATATAATAATCGATCTTGTTTTTATAATTATGTGTTTTTATTAGCTCGCTGTATGTATTTGTGGATGTCGGGTTGCCGAATTCATATCTGGTGCCTGTCATAAGGTACTTATATATAGCGCACACCTTATCGTATGTGTCCATCGTAGGGGTAAATATCTTTGAATGGATCTTGGCCACAAGATCATCCAAAGGCGAATATCCGGTGGTAACGGGGTGCAGCTCGGCTGAATTGATCAGCTCCTTCTTTGCCTCTACTGTTATCTCATCGGGATCGATATATACTATCTGTTCAGCGGTGTCATCGCGCGACTCATCTTCGTGCTGCTCCCCGGCAGCCGCGGATACGGCGGTGCCGGTGCCGGCGGTCTCATCGGCGGCAAATACGGCAGCAGAGCCTGCCGCTGAAATAATCATACAGATACATATTATAACAGCTGAAATGCGCTTCATTGACCTTTACCTCCCAAGAATATCTCGATTGATTATTTAATATTATATTACAATTATATGTTTATTTGCAACAAACAAATAATATAATACAAGTTAGTTTTTTCGATTTGTCGATATAAACAAAAAGATCACGATGTTTTAATCATAAAGCACAATAGCTTTGCGTATCCGTAACAAACACAAAGATTTTAGTACATACCGATATCGTAAGGCAGCTGTGTTTTCTCAACACACAGTATCAAGGTTTATTATAACACTCTTATACTAATCCTTGATAAAAAGATTTAATCAGATATTAGTGATAAATTTCGCAGAGCGAGGCGAGTGACGCAGGCATACTGTCGTATGTCAAGGAGCTCAACAAAGCTATGCGGAATTTACTGCAATAGATGATAAAGGTTTTTATTTAGGATTAGTATTAGATAAATACACCAGGCTGTACCCTCGTGTGAGAGTACAGCCGTAACCGTCAAATAAATCACCGTATTGCCCTCCACCCGTCAAATGTGCGAAAATATAATCAAAAACGAAGTGTGCGGTTGTAGCCCGTTGTATTTGAACGGCTACAATCGAACACAATCGCACGGGGTGGAATCATGTCAAAAGGCATACAAATCATTAAGGAAAACAATAATCTCGCAGAATGGTCGCGGCAGGTTGAAGAGTGCCGCAATAGCGGGCTGAGTGTGCGCTCATGGTGCGAACGGAATCAGATCGCTGTCAGCACCTTCCATTACCGCCAGCAAAGGGTATGGAAAGCGCTGCAAAAGAATTCTCAGTTCGTTGAAGTCCCGTTATCTTTCGATGAAAGTAATCACAGCAATGTTGCGGCATCGGTAAAAGTCGGAAGCATCTGTGCCGAAGTTCACAACGGCGCAGATGAAGCTACACTCGCCGCGTTGTTTCGCGTACTCAAATCATGTTGAGCGATTTCAGCGGATCGAAGGTCTACCTCGCTTGCGGCTACACCGATCTTCGCCGTGGGATCGATGGACTGGCAACCATCATTGAACAGCAGTTCCGGCTTGACCCGTGTTCCGACGCGCTGTTCCTGTTCTGCGGCAGGCGAACCGACAGAATCAAGGCGCTCTACTGGGAAGGCGATGGCTTTCTCTTGCTCTACAAGCGACTTGAAAAGGGCAAGTTCCAATGGCCTCGTAGTGAGAACGAAGCGCTCGGCATTACTGCTCAACAGTACCGATGGCTGATGGAAGGATTGAGTATTCAGCAGCCGAAGGCACACCGAAAAATGGAGAAAATAAAGTTTGGATAATTGCTCATAAACCCGCATAAACACTGGACTTTTCGCTTGTTTTGTGGTATAATAAACACATAAAATAAAGCAGAAAAGTTGGGCGTTCATGAGCA
>CACYSI010000048.1 GCA_902776975.1 uncultured Ruminococcus sp. | reverse complement strand
GCCGACCTTGACAACTTCATCGGCGCTCTGAATCGGAGTGGATGATAACTCGTCAAATGGGATAAAGCCAGTCTGCTTTCTGCCGTCGACTTCGACATAAACCTCGTTAGGTGTGATGCTCGCGACAGTACCCATAACCCTTTCATTAGTGTTTAAACTCTTCAGAGACTCTTCTAACATCTCCTCAAAGTTCTCAGTTTCGTTTACGCTGGATGTGGTGTTTTCACTCATTGTATCCAGTACCTCCTTTATAATCCTTTCCGGTGTAGAAGCGCCGGCTGTTACGCCTATACGCTCAGCGTCCGCGTACATAGCTTTATCAAGATCGGCGGCTGTCTCGATCAAATAGGTATGCTCACAGTTAGCTTTACAAATAGAATAAAGCTTATTTGTATTAGAACTGGAACGGTCTCCTATGACGATCATACAGTCACAACGAGCCGACAAGGTATGAGCCTCAGCTTGGCGCTTTGACGTAGCATTACATATTGTATCAAAAATTTTAGCATTTGTATATAGTTTTTTCAAATTTTTTAAACATTTTTTCCATATTTTTTCATTAAATGTTGTCTGAGCGACTACACAAACGCTATTATTTTTCTCTATTGGAATTATTTTAGAAATTCTTTCTAATTCTTCTTCATCCTTGAACACATAATAACTGCTCATACAGTTGGACAAGATACCCTGTACCTCGGGATGATCCTCGTCACCCGCGAGCAGAATTATATATCCCTGACTGCTCATATCGTATACGATGCGGTGTATCTTGGATACAAAGGGACAAGTTGCGTCTATATACTCGAGTCCCATCTTGCGCAACTTATCATATATATCGCGTCGTACTCCGTGAGAGCGGATGATCACAGGCTGTCTGCCGTTGATCTCATCAATAGAGTTTACCGCGGCTACTCCCCTGTCGCTGAGCTCCGATACAAGCTCTTTATTATGTATTATCGGTCCGAGAGTACAACCCGAGCTGTTTTTTTCGGCAACATCAAAGGCGAGCTTTACCGCTCTGCTGACTCCGAAGCAAAAGCCGGCGGTCTCGGCGAGTATTATCTCAGGCATTTTTCTCAGCCTCCGCGAGGTCTTCTTCTCTCAGCGCCTTGATATGATCCATAATGACACGGCTCGCGTTGCGGAACTCTCGCGCTCCTCCCTTATCAAAGCCCATTTCAGACAAGCTCAGAGGCTTGCCGAAATGTATTACTCTGCGCTTACCGATGATAGTAATGCAAACGGGTATAACGGGAGTCTTGGTATCATAAGCTATGAGACTTACGCCGTTTTTAGGAGGCAAAAAGTCATCCGTCTTGGAACGTGTGCCCTCGATGAAGATACCCATGAGGTTACCGTCCTCGACCACCTTTTCAAAATGCTGTATAGCGCCTTTGGCGGCGGTTGTACCTCTCTCTACCGGAAAAGCGTCCAGCTTACGCAAAAACCATCCCAAGAATTTGTTTTCGAAAAGCTCCGCTTTAGCCATAAAGTGGACTTGACGCTTGAGTCCGATACCGATATTGATGGGATCGGCTGCCTCACGGTGATTTGATGCTAAGATATAAGCGCCCTCTTCGGGTATATTTTCGATACACTTATAAACAGGATGATATATCAAGTGAAAGAAAGGTCTTACCAAAGCGCGCCAGAAGCAGTAAAAGAGATTCTTTTTTTTCATATATGTTCCCTCATGATCTTAAGCAGTTTATTGACGGATGTTTCAAGATCCTCACCCGATGTATCTACCATAACAGCGTCATCTGCAGGCTTGAGAGGAGCTATATCACGGTGCGAATCCGCGTAATCGCGAGCTATAACGTCGCTGAGGATATCCTCATATTTGACATCCATGCCTTTTTCGATCAGTTCATCGTAGCGGCGGCGGGCTCGGCACTCGGGCGACGCCGAGAGAAATATCTTGAGCTTAGCGTCGGGAAGCACCACCGTGCCTATATCTCTGCCGTCCATGATCACGTTATTAGTGTGCGACATATCACGCTGCAGATCAAGCAAAAACGCTCTGACCTCGGGTATAGCAGATACAGCCGAAGCCATCATGGATATCTCGGGAGTCCTGATAAGACCGCTGACATCCTCGCCGTCAAGCAGTACGATCTGTTCGGATTTGTCATTGAACGCCAGCTCTACCTTGATATCTGAAAGCATAGCGATAATATCAGAGGTACTATCAGATGTGAATTCTCGGCGTGAAGCGGCTAAGCCTATAGCTCTGTACAAAGCTCCTGTATCAACATATATAAAGCCCAGTTCTTTAGCGGCAAGTCGGGCTATAGTGGATTTTCCCGCCCCTGCGGGTCCGTCGATAGCGATAGCGATAGACATATTAACAATCTCCTTGATAGGTCAATTTAATGATTCAGAATACTTGAAGCGGCGCTTGTACCCGCAAGTCTGCCTGTAGAGTAGGCTATCTGCAGGTTAAAGCCGCCTGTGTATGCGTCAAGATCAAGAACCTCTCCGGCAAAATACAGACCTTTGATCAGCTTGCTGCCAATGGTACGCGGATCGATATCCTTGACGTCTACTCCGCCGTGAGTTACGATAGCCTCATTTATCGGTCTGAAAGAGTGTATATCGACTTTGAAAGCCTTGATGACATTCAGCAGCCTTTCTCTCGCTTCGGAAGTGAGAGAATTGCACTTGGTCCTGAAGTCGATACCGGCTCTGTCCAGTACAACAGGAATTAGCTTCTTCGGTAAAAGTTTACCCATCGAGTTGATGATATCCTTATTTGAAAACTCAGCCAGATCACGGAGGATCCTTTTATCGAGCGTCTCTGAATCGAGGGCAGGCTTCAAATCTATATAAGCCGTATATCTGCCGGGTGACATAGAGCGCATATGAGCGCTCGCCGATAGGACTATAGGACCCGAAATACCGAAATGAGTGAACAGCATTTCACCGAAATCAGTATATATTTCTTTATCAGAATTATTATCTATTATCTTTATACTTACATTTTTAAGAGATAAGCCTTGAAGCTCCGTGACGTCATTATCATCGGACACTAAAGGCACAAGCGACGGTAAAAGCGGCGTAATCGTATGTCCTGCCGATTTTGCGAACGTATATCCGTCACCGGTAGAGCCTGTAGCTTTGTAGGACAAACCACCGCAGGTGATTATAACTGCATCTGAGTATATCTCTGTATCATCGAGCCGTACACCTATGACGGCGCCGTCTTGGATTATCAGGCTTTTTACTTCCGCTCTGACGATATCGACATTCAATTCAACGAGATAATCATACAGAGTATCGACTACATCAGCCGCCTTGTCAGAAACAGGAAAAACACGGTTGCCACGCTCTACCTTAGTGCTAAGCCCGCGCTCCTCAAAAAAAGCAACCGTATCATAGCACGAGAACCGATTTATCGCGGTGTACATAAATCTCGGATTAGCTGTAACGTTGGATATAAATGTATCGGTATCGCAGAAGTTGGTTATATTGCATCTGCCTTTACCTGTTATGGCGAGCTTTCTGCCCACCAGACGGTTCTTTTCGATAAGCATGACGTCGGCGCCGTTCTCAGCGGCTGCTCCCGCCGCCATCATTCCGGCAGGTCCCGCGCCTATCACTATCACTTTACCTGCCATTATTATCGTCCTCCGAGTTGTCGGCGCCGCGATCGAGAGCGTAAACATTCTGTTCTTTCCATACCTGCTCAAGCTCAGAGAAGGTATGGATGATGTCCTCTTTGCGCTCGATAACTATATCTACCAGCAAAGCGTTGATAAGGCTAAGCGGCGCTACCAAGGTATCTACCACTGAAGCGATATCCGAGCGAGCAAGAAGCACCTCATCGGCGTTAGTGACAAGCGGAGATATCATGCTGTCGGTAATGGCTATGACCTCGGCTCCGCGATCGTGCGCGAAGTTCATCGCGTCGACTGCCATAGTGGAGTATCTCGGAAAGCTGATACCTATCATAACATCCTTATCGGATATACGAAAGAGCTTCTCGTATGTTGTAGTCTTGGAAGTCGAATCAAGAACATGGACGTTACCGAATATCAGATCAAGATAATACGCAAAGAAGCCGGCTATATGAGAAGCGGACTTGACGCCGAAAACATAAATATTTTCAGCATTGATTATAGCGTTGACAGCCTTTTTGAAATCTTCTCTCGATAGCTCCTCTATAGTACGCTTGATCTTGTCGATATCCTGATTGAGGACAGTCTCGACAACATCATCGTCCCCTATGCGGCCTGTAGTTACCTCGATGCGCTGGATAGAGTTGAGCTTGTCGCGTATCATCTCCTGCATGGCTTTTTGCAGATACGGATAACCGTCGTAGCCGATCTGAGCGGCAAAACGCACTACCGTGCTCTCGGATACTCCGACCACCTCTCCTAACTTAGCGGCAGTCATAAAGGCGGCGGTATCGTAGTGTTCCTCGATATAAGAGGCGATCCTGCGCTGTCCCTTAGAAAAATCCTTACGAGACATATCGATTCTTACAAGCAGATTAGATATCATAATTATCACTCACAAATCAATGTTTCACTTCATTTTACCACATTAACTTGCAAAATTCAATAAGTATGGTAAGAATTAAAGGCATTTTATGAAATATTGCTGAATTGTTATTGCAAATTTAATCTTCATCATCCCGAGGCTTTGGTATAGTGGCAAAAACCTCAGCGACCTTGTCCCTCATCCAAAGCATCGGTGTAACACGCATAGAATAGCCGTAGCCGTTATCACATGCCCAGTCAAAAGGCTTAGCCTGCGGTATGCCGTAAACGGCAAGTAATGTGTTCATAACTCCGCCGTGAGTAACTATAGCGGCGTCGGTGGTACCGGTCTTGAGCAGACCGTCGACAATACTCTCAAACATCAGGCATATCCTGCGCGTGAAATCAGCGTTACTCTCCCCTCTCGGAGGCTTGACGGAGCTGTCGCCCGCGAGCCAACGGGCAAAGGTCTCGTCGCCTCTGAGCTCATCGGCAGTCTTGTTCTCCCATTCGCCGAAGCTGCACTCGGTCAGCTGATCTATGACGAGCGGCTCGATATCGGGATAAATGAGCTTAGCTGTTTGGGTGCATCGTTTCAATGGGGATGTAAAAACCACCTTGGCGTAAGGATAATCAGCAGTAGCGTCGAGCCTGCGTATATCGGTCTTGCCGTCTTCGGACAAAGGTACATCAGTAGTTCCTATGTATCTGCCCTTAAGAGTTGGGCTGATAGCGCCGTGTCGTATGAAATGTATATAATATGACTTCATGATTCCCTCCGGAACTTTACAAATTGTAATAAATATATTATACTATCGGTATATATTTGAGAGGTGATACAGATGAACAGAGATTTTTCACGCACAATTACTTTTTTAAGAAAAGAAAGAAAGCTCAGTCAAAAGCAAGCCGCGGCAGAACTCGGTATCTCGCAGGCTCTGCTCTCTCACTATGAAAAAGGAATAAGAGAATGCGGTCTGGACTTTGTCGTCAAAGCCGCGGACTACTATAACGTAACATGTGATTATCTTCTCGGACGTACCGCAGACAGAGAATACGAGTTATCAGACGCTAATCGCGAAGCCGCCTCAAACAAACAGAGCGCCGCGCAAAAGATAAACCGCAGACTTATATCAAGCATGATAAATGTTATCTACGACTATACCGCGACAGCAAAAAACCGCAGACTTGACAGGGCTGTGACCAACTATATCATGTTAGGACTGTACAAGGTATTCAGAAGAATATACTCAGCAAACAAAAACAATCCTCAGGAAATGTTTACGGTACCGCAGGGACTGTACGGAGGCTACTCAAGCGCCGCCATGCTCAAGAGCTTTGCAGATATCGAGAGCATGACTCAACATGAAAGCGAGAGCAGGATCACCGCTCTTTCAAATCTGAAGAGCTCGCCAGAGATGCTCGCCGAGGAATACCCGGAAAACGCGGGCGAGATATTCAACGTCATACAACAGTCTGAAAACGTGATCTCAAAGCTGAGGCTGTAATATAACAGGGCTGCCGCGTAATATGATGCGGCAGCCCATGATCTATACTTTACAAATCAGCGATTTTGATACTTATCAATCATTATTCTGCTTTTGTTTACCACGGGATACTCTGATCGTTATCTCCGAGCCGGTTTCGATCTTATCTCCGGGTTTAAGACCGACGTACTCTATCACCTTTCCGTCGCCCACAGTATCACTGTACTCTACTACCTGATTAACGATAAAGCCGGCGCCTGTCAGTTCCTCGGCAGCTGCCGTATAAGATTTATCTACGATATCCGGGAGCGCTGTAAGCTGAGGACCTTTGCTGAGGACGACATAAACTACAGAGTCGGAGGTGGTAACGGGATCACCCGCCGCGGGCTCCTGCGAAATCACACAGCCCTTAGGCACGGTATCGCTGAACTCACCGTCAGCGGACACCTTTACCGTGATTCCGGAGGCTACAACATCTTCATACTTTTTGCCTACATAATCAGCCATGACGGGACCTGTCCAATCCTCGGTAGGCGCCGCTAAAGTAGCGGGAACAGTGGAGCCGTTATTGAATAATCCCATCAGAGGATTAGTAGGCAGCCAAAACAGACCGATAGACGCAAATACAAGCAACGCAATAATAGTTGCTACCAAACCAACAGCCGTGGTGTTAGCAGACGAAGTCTTTTTATCGATCTCTTTTTTGATAGGAGTCATACTCGCTGTACGCGAGATCTCATCTTGGATAGCCTGCACGGTAGATGATACCGAGAGCTGCGCTCTGAGCTCATCAAAATCGGAGATACGCTGATCGCGCTTCATCTGCAGACCGTTAGCGAGAGCGGTAACAACATGAGGAGGTAATCTCTTGACTGTATTGGTACTGATAAGCAGTCTCTGATCCTTCTCGCGATCCTTAGCGTTAGCGGGCAGATTACCGGTCAGAGCATAAAACAGAGTGGCGGTAAGTCCGTATATATCGGTAGCGGCATCGAGCGTAACTTCACTTTGATACTGCTCGGGAGCAGCGCATCCGCTGTAAAGCTGGGACTTTAGCATGGTGCCGCGCTTACGCTCGCTCTCTGTACAAAAACCGCCGAGCTTGAGCTTGCCCGCGGATGTTACATACAGATTAGATGGTGATACAGCGTAATGGCCTATACCGAGCTTATGCAGATTCTCGACCAGTGTTATGACAGGCATGAACATCGGACGCGCGACATCCCACTCAAGATGTCCTCCGTTATGATCGACAAACTCGGTAAAAGAGATGAGATCATCGTTCTCTTCAACGACATAGGCGGTGTTATTAGATGTGAACATATCTATGATCTCTATCATAGCGCTCTTATCGGTAAGATCGCCGAGAGTCTCATAATATGACATAAAGCCGGACAAAGCCTCGGAGAAAAAATCTTTATACTCGGGAGAAACAAAGAGCTTGGTCTCATCGTCTCCTCTGTCAAACAAACCTATTGGCAAAAACTCGCGTACCGCAAGCACCTTGCCGCTGGTCTTGTCATAGCTGAGATACTTAGTGCTCTCACCGTTTGTATCAAGGTTTCTGGCTATTACATATTTATTGCGAAGAACCGTACCGAAAGGCAGATAAGGAGCGGTCTGCTTCTCGGCATTATTAAAGCCGCAAACTTTGCAGACAGAATCCGCAGCCGGTATTTCGTTAAGACAACCCATACATAAAGGCATATCTAATCCCCCTAAAGTGAATTTTAAGGTAATAAAACGGGAATGATCTGATAATACAGCAAGTCATACTTACTCAATTTACCAAATCATTATATCACAACTAAATCGAGAATATCAAGGCTATATAAGAAATATGATGTTACAGTTTTGTAAATTCGATACAGCGACATACAGACACAATATGAGCAGATAATCATCTTAGTGACATATAATTCAACAAATATTATAAATCTTGAGCAACATGTCAATCATGTAATCAAAGTTGAAGGATATTATAAAAAACAGTCGCCTTCGATCCCGTCCGTCTCCGCTTTTTCGCTGTAACGCAAAAGAGAGATACCTCATGGTATCTACAAAATGACGGACTGAGCTTAACTTGTCGGTTTCAGTGATATCGTCTTCGGAGCGACACCGCCTGTCTTAAGTTTCGCCTACGCTCTCCCTAAATTTTTACCTGCGCCGTGCGCTGACGCTTACGGCTTGGCACGGTCGCCTTCGATCCCCTCCGTCTCCGCTTTTTCGCTGTAATGCAAAAGAGAGATACCTCATGGTATCTCTCTTTTGCATTAAAATGGTGGAGACGGACGGGATCGAACCGTTGACCTCTTGAATGCCATTCAAGCGCTCTCCCAGCTGAGCTACGCCCCCAAAGCAGTATTATATTACCACAACTGCAAGAATAATGCAAGTATAATTTTCAAAAAAACTAAAAATGATACTGTATCTGTATCAATTTAGGTCGCAGATGTAATTATTCGGATTCGCAGAACGGCAGTGATATGCAGACAAAAGCTCTGATGCGTCTAAGATGACACACAAATCCCCAAACAAAAAAATAAGATAAATATACTTAACTAAAAGCGAACTGACCGTTTTTCAGCACATTTTTCATATAAGGTCTTACCCGCTTTCAAATCTGTGTATCATATGTATTTTAACAGCAATTGCTGCGCTGTAAAGCATATCACAAATCTTTTTGATACCTATAGGGATGAATATTCCTCCAGCCAGATACAGCATACCGTATTGCTGTAATCCTTTCGGTATATAGTAATACCAAATGTTCTCTCGCAAAAAATGAATGTTAAAGTCCGAAAACGATCCGGCAGAACGATACAGAATACAAAACAGCCATTTAACGCACATGAAGCCGAACATCTGATGGATCATTATACTGTAGGTGTTATCGGATATAAGCAGCACGAGTCTCCAATCATTAATAACAGGCGTAAGAAGCCGGGATATCCTGAGCCAAAACGCGATCCCTGTCACTACGGTCACATACGGTATGATAAGGCCGTTACTGAAGCCTGACATTTTCGACGGTGCGTACTCAGGGTTCTGAACAAATGTAAGCAGAATGATCTGCACGGCGAACAGCAAAGCGAAATACGCGGTATTGTTGAGCCTGTCTTTTTTCTCCCAACGCGCGCGGTAGATAACTCCCAGCTGATAACTCGGAAGAAAAAACATCGTTCTTGTCAAAAGTCTCATAATACCTATGTTGTGACCCTCTATGGAAAGATGTATTCCGTACATCCCTACAAAAAGATAAATCAAAAGGAACACATACTCGTTTCTGATTTTCAGCGTCCCGGCAAGCTTACGAAAAAGCACGTTGAACACACAGCAAAGGAATAACGGATAGACGAACCATGATCCGAGATTATACTCAAATGCCTCTCCGTCCACGAAGGGCATCACAAATAAATTGAATGGGGTGACCTTTGCGCCGATAGTATAACCCGCGTTATTCAGCAGAAGGATAAAGACGCCGTAGATCAAATTCCAGAGATACGCCGGTATCACTAATCTTTTAAAACGCTTCCATATATATCTGAACACCGTCTTCTCATATTTCGGCTTATAAAAATATCCCGATATAAAAACAAACAACGAAACATTGAAAGAATATATAGGAAACCACTCATAAGCAAGCGAGATACCGCCGTGATAGCAGTGTCCCGAAACCACTATAACAGCGCCTATTGCCGCCAGTAGTTTGAATTGCAGATTTATTCTTTCATCTCTATTCGTTAAAGTCTTTGTTTCCATATCAGTTATCTTCACTTCAAAATCAGTTCTCAGTTATTTAAATAAACCTTTTCGGATAATAAAACGACGCACGTTTCATCATATAATGTATAGAATGAGCATAAATAGCAACCACGCTCAGGCAGAACACCAAGCTCCTTGGGTGAATAGGAACAGAAGGTCTGATATCTCGTCCTCTCAGTGACGGTACAAAGGTGCTGCTGAGAGGACAGATCCTCATCTCCGTACAGGATGTTTCCCGAAGTATCCGTTATTTTACAGTAAACATCCATCCACTCGGGGATATAAAACCCCCTTTCAATCGTATCAACGTATTCTACAGCGGGTTCTGTTGTATTTTGAGTGACAGGTTCGGTGTGTATATATCCGGGTTCAGTAGCAAGCTGAGTCGCGGACTCTGTAGCCTGCTGTGTCGCGGGCTCTGTTTGTATATAAGCCGGTTCAGTGACATATTCAGTCGCAGTGACTGTTGAATCTTCTGAAGCAGAGATAGACGGGATTGTAGGAGCGTCTGAGGTTCCTGTGACCGATCGAGCGGCTCGGAGCGTTTCCGACTGAGTAGATGAATCTGATCGTGAAGATACCTGCGAACGCGCCGTATCTGTGCCTTGTACAACGTCCTGCCGGACAGAAACATCTGAATCGTCCGTATATATGCCATTATGGTCTGATGGTTGCTGTGACTCTTCAGAGACCATTTTATCCTCCCGCGTCGACAGAGTAGGCATAACGATCACCGGTACATTCTCTCTGATCACGATCGGATCTTTATCTCTCGTAAGAGTAAACAGTGTCACGGTTACAGCCGCTACAGCTACCAAGCATGCGGCAAAAGCGACTGAGTACTGCCAAAAAGGTATGCTACGAGATTTTCTTTTTGACTGCTCTTCGGGGATGGAAAGCGCTTTGTTCACCCATTCTTCAGGCGCGGTCATTTTATCTATTGTATCAAAATTGACCTTTTTCACTTTTCATCACCTCCGTACAGCTTTTTCAGACGTTCTCTGCCTCGGCTCAGCATGGTTTTCACCGTATTTTTGTTCTTACCGAGGATGGAGGCGATCTCATCTATCTTGTATCGCTCACAGTAATGCATATAAAGCACCTGTCGGTATTTGAACTCCACGAGAGCCAGAGCCCATGAGATATCGTTTGCATCCTCGGTAGAAGGGGCTATGTCCGGGGTTTTAGCTTCTCTGTTTCTGCGTCGGTCTCTTCTGACACAGCTTTTGCACTCGTTGATAGCCACTCTGAGAAGCCACGCTTTAAGATGCTCTTCGTCATTGAAATCAGGCGACTTGGTATACAGCTTAAAAAAGGTGTTCTGAAAGCAATCCTCGGCATCGGCAGTATTAACAAGATGAACTCTGCAAACTTTAGCCACGCTGTCTGCGTATTTTCGCACCGCTTGCTCATATGTAAGACCCGCGTACCGCTTCATGCTTTTACACCCCCTTCATAATGTACACGCTCAAGTGAACGTTTTGGTTGCAAATTTTTCGGTTGAGATTTCCACAGCCCGGACAAACATGTCATGGGACTGTAACCATAGTTTCAGATAAGCAAAAACGGCAGGTTTTACCCTGCCGTTTAATTCTATATTTATTAAATCAAACCTGTACGGTCCAGCCGAACTTATCTTCGATCTCGCCCCACTGGATACCTGTGATGGTATCATACAGATGCTGAGAGAGCTCGCCGATCTCGTTGTTGTTTACCGTATACTTATGATCCTTGTAGCACAGCTCGCCGATCGGAGAGATAACAGCCGCTGTACCGCAGCCCCATGCCTCGGCAAGAGTGCCGTCTGTCATGGCATTAGAAAGCTCCTCAACAGAGAGCAGACGCTCGGATACCTTGATACCCTCGTCAGCCAGAACCTCGATGCAGCTCTTACGGGTGATACCGGGCAGGATAGAACCTGTCAGTTTAGGAGTAACGATCTCGTCGCCGATCTTGAACATAACGTTCATAGCGCCGACCTCTTCGATGTACTTACGCTCAACGCCGTCGAGCCAGAGAACCTGGCTGTAGCCCATCTGCTCCGCGCGCTCGCCGGCACGGTTGGAAGCAGCGTAGTTACCGCCGCACTTAGCGTAGCCTGTACCGCCGCGTACCGCTCTGACATCCTGATCCTCGATCATGATCTTAACGGGGTTGAGACCCTCTTTGTAGTAAGAGCCTACGGGAGAAGCGATGATGATAAACTCAGCGTTGTGAACAGCGTGTACGCCGAGGCTCTCGTCATCGCCGTACATGAACGGACGCAGATAGAGAGATGTGCCCTTATCGGCAGGAGTCCAATCCTGCTCTAAGCGTACAAACTCGATAAGAGCCTGCATGAAGTCATCCTCAGGCATCTGAGGCAGGCAGAGTCGCTCAGCGGAGTTGTTCATACGGCGGATGTTCTCGATAGGACGGAACATCTGTACCTTACCGTCAGCGCGGCGATAAGCCTTAAGACCCTCAAAGATCTCGGAGCCGTAGTGCAGCACGGTGGAAGCGGGATGGATGGAAAGGCGCTCAAAGGGTACGATACGGGGATTGTACCAGCCTTTTTCGCTGTTCCAGCTCCAGCGGAACATATGGTCTGTAAAGATCTTACCAAAGCCGAGAGTAGAAGTATCTTCGGGCTTCTTCTTGGGATTGGGATTTAATGTAACTTTGATATCCATAATAGCATTCCTCTTCATAATGTGATTGTAGGGGCGGGTCTTGACCCGCCCGTTCGAACTGCGTAAGCAGATCGAAAAAATAAGAATATTTCATCCACTTACAAACGAACGAAAAAATAAAGTGTTAATATCATGGCAAACGACTTTTCAGACATCCTTTTGCCCGGGAGGGTCAAGACCCTCCCCTACAATAAGCTCAGCTTATTCAAACTCAGCGCCCATCTGAATAGCCTTGAAGTTGACATCCTTCATGTTGGCGCGCTTTGCGGGGATGACTTTATCAAGAGCGGCTCTGATACCCTCTTCTGTATAGTCGCCTGTCTCCTTAAGGAGCTTGCCTACGATGATCATGTTAGCCAGATTGCCGAGCTTCTCATCCGAAGCCATCTTGGTAGCGGGGATATAAAAGACTTTAACATCATCACGCTCGACCTTACGCTCGATAAGAGTGCTGTCGGCAAAGATCATACCGCCCGATACGACCTTATCTTCGAATCTGTCGAGAGAAGGCAGGTTCATGGCGACTAAGATATCGGGATTGCTGACTATCGGAGAGCCAACGGGTGTATCAGATACGATAACTGAGCAGGAAGCTGTGCCGCCGCGCATCTCGGGACCGTATGAGGGCAGCCAAGATACCTGCTTATCCTCAATAAGACCCTTATAAGCTATGAACTTACCCGCGAACAGGATACCCTGACCGCCGAAGCCGGAGAATAACATATTTTTAGCGCTCATTACTCTGCCTCCTTCTGCTCTGCGGAGCGATCCTTGTATACGCCTAAGGGATAGTAAGGCAGCATATCGCTCTCGATCCACTGGAGAGCCTGCTTGGGAGTCATGCCCCAGTTGGTCGGGCAGGAGGATACTACCTCTACGAGAGAGAATCCCTTGCCGTCGATCTGGTTCTGAAACGCCTTTTTGATAGCCTTCTTAGCGTTGCGGACATTCTTGACATTGTTTACGGTAACACGCTCGAGATACTCGGGGCCTACCAGCTCAGAGAGCATCTCACAAACCTTGATCGGATAGCCGCAGAGCTTGGGATCTCTGCCGTAGGGAGAGGTCTGTGTGACCTGACCTACAAGAGATGTAGGCGCCATCTGACCGCCTGTCATACCATAGATAGCGTTATTGATAAAGATAACGGTGATGTTCTCGTTACGGGCTGCGGCGTGAACCGTCTCAGCCATACCGATAGAAGCGAGGTCGCCGTCACCCTGATAGGTGAATACGATGTGGTTATCGGGATCGGCGCGCTTAACGCCTGTAGCTACAGCCGGAGCTCGGCCGTGAGCAGCCTCGATCATATCACAGTTGAAGTAGTTATAAGCCATAACGGAGCAGCCTACGGGAGCGATACCGATGGTCTTGCCCTCGATACCGAGCTCGTCGATGACCTCGGCTACGAGACGGTGAACGATACCGTGGGTACAGCCGGGGCAATAATGCAGCGGCACATCAATGAGCGCATGCGGTTTTTCAAATACAGCCATTACGCGATACCTCCGTTTACTTCTTTTATAGAATTAAGCACCTGCTCGGGATCGGGGATCATACCGCCCGCGCGGTTGCAAAGGGTTACGGGACACTTAGACTCGATAGCGAGCTGAACGTCCTCGATCATCTGACCCATATTGAGCTCTACCGAGATGAACGCCTTAGCGTGCTCGGCGGCCTTCTTGAAGGGAGCCTTGGGGAACGGCCAGAGAGTGATGGGACGGATGAGACCGACCTTGATGCCGAGCTTACGGGCTTCGTCAACAGCGTTCTTACTTACACGCGCGGCGATACCGAAAGCGGCGATGACGATGTCGGCGTCATCGACCTTGTACTCTTCATACAGAGTCTCGTTCTCTTCGATGACCTTATAGCGGTCATAGCGCTCAAAGTTGAGCTGCTCGAGCTCTTCGGGAACAAGAGAGAGAGAGTTTACGATATTGTGCTCACGAGCCATCTGAGTACCTGTGGTAGCCCAGGGCTTTTCGGGAGCGGGCTTGACCTCGAGATCTTCGATAGATACGGGCTCCATCATCTGACCCATAGTACCGTCGGCGAGGACCATAGATGTAACGCGGTATTTATCGGCAAGCTCAAAGCCCTTTACTGTCAGCTCAGCCATCTCCTGAACTGAAGCGGGAGCGAGAACTATCATGTGATAGTCGCCGTGACCGCCGCCGCGGGTAGACTGGAAGTAGTCGGACTGTGAAGGCTGGATGCCGCCGAGGCCGGGGCCGCCGCGCTGTACGTTGACTACCAGAGCGGGCAGATCGGAGCCTGCCAAATAGGATATACCCTCACCCTTAAGGGATACGCCCGGAGAGGACGAGGATGTCATAACTCTCTTACCTGCGGATGCTACGCCGTAGACCATATTGATAGCGGCGATCTCAGACTCAGCCTGCAGGAAGGTACCGCCGATCTTAGGCATGACCTTAGCCATGTAAGCGGCAATCTCGGTCTGAGGTGTGATAGGATAACCGAAGTAATGCATGCAGCCGGCTTTGATAGCGGCGGCGGCGATAGCCTCGTTACCCTTCATCAAAATCTTATCTGCCATAGCTTTTCATCACCTTTCTACCTTGATAATACAGTCGGGACACATCATGTAGCACGAGGCGCAGCCGATACACTGATCCATATCGGTGCACTCGACGGGATGATGACCCTTTTTGTTGATCTTGTCTGTGGCGATACGCAGGATGCCCTTGGGGCAGGCGTCTACACACAGAGCGCAACCCTTGCAGTTGTCGGTCTTGAATGTCAGTTTTGCCATATACATTTTCCCTTCTTTGATTGTTATGAGCAATAGAGAACGCCTATGTAGGGGCGGGGCTTGACCCGCCCGCTCACGTGATTTGAGCGTCACGCGACACTTACCTTATGCTTGATAAAACATTAAGAATAGAAATATTGAAACACAAGGGGATATTGAAAATCATAAAATTTTCAATCGGGAGGGTCAAGACCCTCCCCTACAAAGGGACGTTACCTATAGATTAGACAAATCGCTTATATCGGTTTCTTTTGGAGCTTCAAGCTGAACAACGGGCTCATCTTATCTTTAAGCGCATCATAGAGCTTTTCGTTTACTGTAGTCAGCACAAGCGGCAGCCCTGATAACTCACATACCTCTTCAGCGAACTTCCGGGAACCGAGAACATCCTCCGCGGATGTTTCATCGGCAAGGTTAGAGTTGTTCACAATGCCGGTGAACGGTATGCCGCACGCCGCCTCTATCTCACGCATGACCTCGATCACCGAGGGAGCGTCGGGAGTGAGTGGGCGGAACTTGTTGACGACCATAAGCATCTCATAGTCATCCTCAGCGAGGATCATATCACGGAGTCTGCCGAGAGCGTAAGCTCCTCTGTCGTCGCCGCCGATATCCATGATAACGCTCAGACTTTTATCATCTGTTATCGAATAAAGGTCGGCGGGCATAGACGGCAGATCGACGTTTGACGAAGCGAACTCAGAGCATATCAGACGGATGTCATGCTCTCTGAACTCATCTTCACTGTCTTTACTCCGAAAATACGGGTTGACTATATCGAGATCGGCTATGGCTACATTGTCGCGCTGAGAGCGCAGATCGAGCGCCATATTGACGGCGATATTGGTCTTTCCCGAGCCGTAATGACCGCAGAGTATGGTTAAACGTTTATAATTCATAGTATCCACCCGAGCTTACAGCAGGTTTCGCTGTATCTTGCCGCTGGTGGTCTTGGGCAGAGCGTCGCGGAATACTACGATACGCGGATATTTATAAGGAGCGGTATGAGTCTTGACGTAATCCTGGATCTCCTTCTTGAGTTCGTCTGTGCCCTCGGTACCGGCTACAAGGACGATAGAAGCCTTGACTACCTGACCTCTGACAGGGTCGGGAGCGGCTGAAACACCGCACTCGAGAACATAAGGCAGCTCCATGATGACCGACTCGATCTCGAACGGTCCGATACGGTAGCCCGAGCTCTTGATGACGTCGTCGGCTCTGCCTACATACCAGAAGAAGCCGTCTTCATCACGCCACGCGAGGTCGCCTGTGTGATAATAGCCGTTGCGCCAGTTCTTGCGAGTGCTCTCAACATCATTGTAGTAGTACAGAGCAAGACCGCAGGGCATCTTCTCGGATATATTGATTACGATCTCGCCGGGCTCGCCGTCGGGTACATCGTTGCCGTCTTTATCGATAAGGTGGATATCATATATCGGCGAGGGCTTACCCATAGAGCCGATCTTATGCGGAGCGCCGATCATGTTGCAGATGATGACGGCGGTCTCGGTCTGACCGAAGCCCTCCATGATCTGCAAGCCTGTCAGCTTTTCAAACTGATTATAT
Organism: uncultured Ruminococcus sp.; assembly: GCA_902776975.1. Taxonomy (GTDB): domain Bacteria; phylum Bacillota; class Clostridia; order Oscillospirales; family Acutalibacteraceae; genus Ruminococcoides. The sequence continues at coordinate 18,344 of CACYSI010000048.1, read as the reverse complement.
ACCTCGGGATTGAGCGCCTCGCCAGCTGTAGTCATGCGCTTGACTGAGGAGAAATCGTACTTGCTGATATCCTCCTTGATCATCATACGCAGCATCGTAGGCGGAGCGCAGAAGGTAGTTATCTTATATTTAGCGAACATCGGCAGGATGTCGTCGGCGTGGAAACGGTCGAAGTCGTAAACGAACATCGGAGCCTCACACAGCCACTGACCGTAGAGCTTGCCCCACGCTGCCTTTGCCCAACCTGTATCGGATATGGTGAAGTGCAGTCCGTCGGGATCGACATTATGCCAGAAGTGAGCCGTCATGAAGTGACCCAGAGCCAGCTTGTAGCTGTGGGCTGCTATCTTAGGATAGCCGGATGTGCCGGATGTAAAGTACATCAGCATGATATCGTCGCCGCAGGGAGTATGCTCAGTGCGCTTGAAGTGAGATGAGAAGAGCTTATACTCCTCGTCAAAGTTGCGCCATCCCTCGCGTACACCGTTGACCATGATACGCTTGAGCTGCGGATAGCTCTCCATAGCCTTCTCTACCTCTTCGGCAGAGTAGCCGTCGCCGGTACAGAGTATAGCCGAAACACCCGCCGCCTTGAAGCGATACTCAAGGTCGTGAGCCTGCAGCTGGTTAGTCGCCGGGATAGCGATAGCTCCGAGCTTATGCAGACCGATGATAGCGAACCAGAATTGATAATGACGCTTCAGGATCAGCATGACACGGTCGCCGCGTCTGATACCGAGGCTTTTGAAGTAGTTAGCGCACTGACATGACGCGTGACGAATATCGGTAAATGTAAAGCGATGCTCGGTCTTATCCTTACCTACATGGATCATCGCGAGCTTTTCGGGATCCTTATAGGATATCTCATCTATAACATCAAAGCCGAAGTTGAAAGAATCTTCGTTTTTAAAGGTCACCTTAGTGGGAGTGCCGTTCTCGTTGACCTCATAGTCAACAAACTTCTTCCATACACGCTCTTTGGTATCGGTGTTCTCGACCTTAGCTGCCGCTATAGCCTTGGTATGAGTGAGTTCGGGGATAGGCTCGCCCTTGGGATTGAGGACGATAGCGTAGAAGATACAATCCTGCTCGCCTACAGCCATCTCACCGTGAGGGGTGTTAGAGTCAAAATAGATAGTATCTCCGGGGCCTAATATCTCTTTATGATCGCCTACCTGTACCATAAGCTGACCTTCGATGACGATATCTATCTCCTGACCGTCATGAGTAGTCAACTCCATGGGCTTGTTCTGCTTATCGGGATTATACTTGCTCTTAACATACAGAGGCTCGGCGATACGATTCTGGAACGCATAGGCAAGGTTATAATAAGTCATGCCGTGAGCCTGAGATACCTTCTGTCCGAGCCCCTTGCGGGTAACCGTATAGGACTTAAGATTAGGAGAGATACCCTCGATGATCTCGGTAACATTGACGTTGAGAGCCTGCGATACACGGTAAATGAACGCGAAGTTCAGATCCTGCTCGCCCGACTCACAGGCGATATACTCGTCCTCGGATACGTCGGTGAAGGCAGCCATCTCAGCTATAGTCTTGCCTTCAAGTTCACGCAGCTCACGGATACGAGCTGCCATCTCTTTGATTTTCAGATCCAATGAAGTGATTTTTTCCATACCTTTTAATACCTCTTTTGCGGGATAAGCGATCTCATAATAAAAACGCTCATCCCAAAGTAATAACTTTGAGACGAGCGTATAACACCCGCGGTACCACTCAAATTGCGCGTCAATTCTGTCGCGCCGCTCTCAGGGTCTGATGCCTTTTCTATCGATACGGCAGTAACCCCTATACCTTTACGCAGTAATCACGGAGGAGGTCTAATCACGGCAAAGCCGCTTTCTTCTCCCCGGCTCAAAAGCTACAAACACGGAAAACGTCACGGGAGCTTTCACCAACCGCTCCTTCTCTGAGTGACGGACTGACCGAGTCCTCTTCGTCACAGCCTTTAACTCGTCTTATCTTATCACATATTTATATGTTTGTCAACCCGTAATTTGCAGGGCACAGGCTTGCCCGCGCCCCGTTTTTACGTCTTATTATAATTTGTTGCGCTGGCCCTTTACAAGCACGATAGAAGCCTTAACGACCTGACCTCTGACCTCATCGGGAGCGGCAGATACGCCGCACTCGAGCACATAGGGCAGCTCCATGATAACAGACTCGATCTCAAACGGCCCGATACGATAGCCCGAGCTCTTGATGACGTCGTCTGTTCTGCCTACATACCAGAAGTAGCCGTCTTCATCTCTCCAGGCTGTATCGCCTGTATGATACATGCCGTCGTGCCACGCCTCGGCAGTAGCCTCGGGATTGTTGTAATAGCCCTTGAACAAGCCGCAGGGTACGCGCTTATCGGTACGGATGATGATCTCGCCGGGCTCGCCGTCGGGGACGGGATTGCCGTCGGGATCGACTATGTCGATATCATAGCCGGGAGTAGGTTTGCCCATAGAGCCGATCTTGGGATTGGTGCCGAAGAGGTTACCGATAGTAAGGGTGGTCTCAGTCTGACCGAAGCCCTCCATGATCCTGAGTCCGGTAGCCTTCTTGAATTGTCTGTAAACCTCGGGATTGAGCGCCTCGCCCGCTGTAGTCATATGCACTATGCTGGAAAGGTCGTACTTGCTGATATCCTCCTTGATCATCATGCGCAGCATGGTAGGCGGAGCGCAGAAGGTAGTGATGTGGTATTTGGCGAACATCGGGAGGATATCATCCGCGTGAAAGCGGTCGAAGTCATATGTAAAGACAGCGCCCTCGGAGAGCCACTGACCGTAGAACTTGCCCCACAGAGCTTTGCCCCAGCCTGTATCGGAGATAGTGAAATGCAGACCGTCGGGATCGACGCCGTGCCAGTACTTAGCCGTGACATAGTGACCTAAAGCATACTTGTAGCTGTGCTCGGCGATCTTGGGATAACCGGTAGTGCCGGATGTAAAGAACATAACCATGGTATCGTCGCCGCAGGGTGTATCAACTGTGCGATAATAATGGGTAGAGTACATCTCAAACTCGCTGTTAAAGTCTCGCCAGCCCTCTCTTGTGCCTCCTACAAGGATCTTTGTGGTAAGGGTCGGGCAGGTCTTCTGCGCCTCATCCACAGAGTCGGCGACAGAGCCGTCGGCGGTAGCTACGATAGCGCTGACTCCCGCTGAATTGAAGCGATACTCAAAGTCGTGAGCGAGCAGCTGATTAGTTGCGGGGATAGCTATAGCTCCGAGCTTATGCAGAGCGAGCATCGAGAACCAGAACTGGTAATGACGCTTTAAGACGAGCATTACACGGTCGCCCCTCTTGATGCCGAGGCTCTTGAAGTAATTAGCCGTCTGATTTGAACGGCGCTTCATATCGTTGAATGTAAAGCGGCGCTCTGTCTTATCCTTTGAGATATGGAGCATCGCGAGCTTATCGGGAGTGTTGTTCGCGATAGCGTCAACGCAATCAAAGGCAAAGTTGAACTTATCCTCGTTGCGGAAGTTGATAGCCTTCAGGCAACCGTCTCCGTCCTCGAGAGTGCGCACGAACTGACCGGTGATAGCGGACTTCTTAGCGATATGAGACTTCATGACGCCGTCGTCAAGCTCCTCGGACTCTTTCTCGCCCGGGAGGATGATCGCGATGAACTTGACGTCCTCGCCGCCGATAGCGATCATACCGTGAGGCGTGGACGAATTATAATAGATGCTGTCGCCGGCTGCAAGCTCTTCAAAGTTATTTCCGATCTGTATCTTCATCTTGCCCGAGAGTACAAAGTCGAACTCCTGTCCGGCGTGCTTAGTGAGGTGGATAGGCTTAGTCTGAAGCTCCTCGTTGTAGTCATACTTGCAAAAGTAAGGCTCGGCGATCTTGTTTTTGAACATCGGAGCGACGTTCACGATAGATATGCCCTCTTCCTCGGCGGTCTGTCTGCCGCCGCCGCGACGGGTCACTGTATAGCTCTTGAGACGAGCCGACTCACCCTCGAGGATATCGGTGATGCCGAGACCGAAAGCCAAAGCGCACTTGTGGATAAAGGTAAAAGGGAAATCAACAGTACCGTTTTCATAAGCCTTGTACTCAGATACGCTGACCTCGGTCTTTTCTGCCATTTCTTCAACGGAAAAGCCGCTGATCTCACGCATTTCGCGGATACGCTCCGCGACCTCCATGAGTTTTTCGTTGTCTACAACTGACATAGTATTTCCTCCATTGATCAATATAAATATCAGACCAATTAATAAATATCACGCCTTGTAATGAGCGGTTTGTTCACGACAGATGTAATCAGCGTTAAAGATTTTCTCTCCGCTTCTTGGACCTATTCGCAGTAGCTCTCTGCCAATCGCCGTTCGCCTTACGGCTCCGGTTCTTGGAAGAGCCTTGCGTGGGTACTGTTAGCCAATCAGCGTTCGCCTGCGGCTCCGCTTCTTGGACTTGCGCCTTCGCAGTAGCTCTCTGCCAATCGCCGTTCGCCTTACGGCTCCGGTTCTTGGGAGAGCCTTGCGTGGGTACTGTTAGCCAATCAGCGTTCGCCTGAGGCTCCGCTTCTTGGACTTGCGCCTTCGCAGTAGCTCTCTGCCAATCACCGTTCGCCTTACGGCTCCGGTTCTTGGGAGAGCCTTGCGTGGGTACTGTTAGCCAATCAGCGTTCGCCTGCGGCTCCGCTTCTTGGACAGTACCTCAAAAAAAACACACCCGTCTCAACATTGAGACGAGTGTGAATAATCACATCCGCGGTACCACTCAATTTGCAGTATAAAACTGCCGCTCTCAGGGTCTGACAACCCCTATGCCTTTACGCAGCAATCACGGGAGGTATCTACTAAGCAACGCCGTTCGGGCCTCCGGCTCGGAAGGGATGGGTACTGAGGTTAGCTCTGTCGGCTCACACCATACGCCGACTCTCTGAAAAAGCATAGCCCTGACCGTCTTCGTCACAGCCTTTATTAATTGTCTATAGCTAATTTTAGCACATTAAAGCAAAATGTCAATATCGTTATTATGACGATAATAAGCTATCAGCCGTTATTCTTTTTAGTTATTTTTTTGTTGCTGATAAAATAGTTGAGAACAGCCATGGAAATTATGATTATATAACCTATGATACTGTAGATATCCGGCGTTTGCTGAAATACTATCAGACTCATAAGCGACGCGAATATTATCTGGCTGAAATCATATACCGATATCTCCTTAGCGGGCGCGTAGGTATACGCCGCCGTGATGCAGAACTGTGCCAGAGCCGCCGATACGCCCGCCGACAGCAGATATATCCACTGATACACGGTCATAGGCACATAGCCCGCTATCATCACGGGCGTCACGATCAGAGTAGAAGCCGTAGAAAAGAAGAACACTATGTAAGGATTGCTCTCCCCCATCAGACCTAATTTGCGGACACATCCGTATGCGGCTCCCGCCAAAACTCCGCCCAAGAATCCGACCAAAGCGGGGATGAAAGCGGCGTTGGCGAAGCTCGGCTTGATGACGAACAGCGTCCCGAAGAGCGCTCCGCCGAGGATAAGCCACTGATACAGCCTCGGACGCTCCTTAATGAATATGAAAGAGAACAGCACCGCGAAGAACGGCGACATCTTATTGAGTATAGACGCGTCAGACAGCACAAGTGTCTCGAGCGCGTAATAGTTGCAGACTACTCCCCCGAGCCCGAACAGTGTTCGCATGATCAAAAACGGCATAGATCCCTTGACCTTAGGTCTGAAGCCCTGCTTGTTCTTTATCAATACGGCTATAGCTATAACCGAAGCCATAGCGTTGCGGAAAAACACTTTTTGAAAAACAGGCAGTTCATCTCCGCTGAGCTTTACAAACATATTCATACAGGCGAAGAAAAACGCCGATAATACCAAGAAGACTATTCCTTTAGTTCTGTTACTCACCTTAAACATCACCGGTCATATAATAAATCAGTAATAAAATTATAGCACAATGAAGAGTATAATTCAACCGCGCGGAGTTGTCTTAGTATAAAACGAGAAAAAACAGCCAACAATACTGACAGATAAATATACAGGAGTGTGAATAACTTGAACATAAAACGCGGCGATATATACTATGCCGATCTGAGCCCGGTAGTAGGCTCTGAGCAAGGCGGCATAAGGCCCGTGCTGATAATACAGAACGACGTAGGCAACCGATACTCACCTACCGTGATCGCTGCCGCCATAACAAGCCGCCAAAGCAAAACAAAGCTGCCGACTCATATCCCGATAGAAGCGGGCGGATGCGGACTGCAAAAGGACAGCGTGGTACTGCTCGAGCAGGTGCGTACATTAGACAAAAGACGTCTCAAGGAGAAGATGGGCTCTATAGACATAGAAGCTATGAAGGCTATCAATCAGGCGCTGTCGGTCTCCTTCGGGCTGATAGGTTAGTATATATGAATAGTCATCCGAGGAATAATCCCCGGATGACTTTTATATGTGTATACTATATCACTATCAATTGAGCGCCTGCAGAAGCGCCTCGGTCTTATCGGTATCCTCCCACTTTACGCCGAGCTCCTCACGACCCATATGACCGTAGGATGAGAGCGGAGCATACTTGGTATTGAGCAGATCGAGCGAGCGGATTATCGACGACGGACGAGCGTCAAACACCTTATTAACAGCCTTTGATACAGCTTCGTTGCTGTACTTTGAGGTACCGAAGGTATCTACCATGACAGATACCGGTCTTGCCACACCTATAGCGTAAGCGAGCTGCACCTCAGCCTTTTTGGCTATACCGGCTGCGACTATATTTTTAGCTATATATCTGGCATAGTAAGCCGCCGAGCGGTCTACCTTAGTCGGATCCTTGCCCGAGAAGGCGCCGCCGCCGTGACGGGCGTAACCGCCGTAGGTATCGACTATGATCTTTCTGCCGGTGAGACCGGAGTCGCCCTCAGGGCCGCCTATGACAAAGCGACCTGTAGGATTGACGAATATCTTGGTATCATCATCCATCAGCTCTGCGGGGATAACGGGCTTTATAACTACATTGATGATATCCTCGCGGATCTTTGATAGAGGGATATCATCGTCGTGCTGAGTAGATACAACAACAGTATCGACCCGCTTGACTGTATCGCCGTCATACTCAGCGGTGACCTGGGTCTTGCCGTCGGGACGGAGATAAGGCAGAGTGCCGTTCTTGCGTACGTCGGTCAGACGCTTAGCGAGCTTATGAGAGAGCGAGATCGCGAGCGGCATAAGCTCGGGAGTCTCGTCGCAGGCATAGCCGAACATCATGCCCTGATCGCCGGCTCCGAGCTGGCTCTCGTCGCCGCTGTCGCCGTCCTTGTGCTCATAGGACTCGTTCACGCCCATAGCTATATCGGGGCTTTGGCTGTCAAGGAACACATTGACCTCACATGTGTTGCCGTCAAAGGTAGCTCTCTCACAGTCGTAGCCTATCTCGCAGACAGCCCTGCGCGCTACAGCCTCAAAGTCGACCTGCGCGGTAGTGCTGACCTCTCCCATGATATTGATACGACCTGTAGTAGCGGTGGTCTCGCAGGCTACATGAGCGTTCTTATCCTGCGCGAGTACCGCGTCAAGTATAGAATCGGAGACTCTGTCGCACACCTTATCGGGATGCCCCTCAGTTACCGACTCCGATGTAAACAAATATGACATAAATATACCTCATTCCTTATTAACCGAACAAAATCAAAAAACTCCGTGCGGCAACCACACGGAGCATAATATACTCATCTTTCGGTTAAACCGCAGGATTTAGCACCTTACATACGCAGGTTGCCGGACTTCAGCGGGCCTGTCCCTCAGTCGCTCTTGATAAGTAAGATTGTAATAATACGGGAGGGACAATCACGCTTGTCACGTCCCTCCCTACGATGTTGTATTATAATACGTCAGACAGGATATGTCAATAGCCGATATCCGTCGACAAGATCAGGCGATCTCCTCTAAAGAACAGCCGCAGTCGATAGAGTGCTTGACTCTGTCCTGTACCTCGGCGCGCTTAGCGTCGTTGAAGCGGTCTACGGTACCTACGAGATAGCCTGTGATGCGGCGGATACGCTCGAAGGGGACGTTATCATAAGTATAGCTCATATCAACATACTCACCGTCAACGGTGAATGTAACTGTCTTGATGTACTTATCGGGGTTCTGCTCTCTGAGCTGCTCTACATAAGCGTTGATCTCTGCCTGATCAAGTGTGCCGCCTGTTACTGTTATTTTCATGTCAATCTCCTCATTTCCTTTATTATTTCTGTTTTAAATATGTCTCAATACAGTAAAAATATACTCTATCTTGATTGCAATTAGAATAATAGCACAATATCTTGTGGTTTGCAAGTAACAAAACCATAATCTACAGTTACAAAGTTTTAATAATATTTTGTATATCGGAATAAAAGGGGCGCTATATGTAGTATTTTACCGCAAATATGTATATTTATTATTAGGTATTGGAATAATAGTAATAATTATTTTTTTAACGAGGAGAGATCAAAATGTTAGGATTTTTGATAGGCATCATCGTAGGCGGGATCATCGGAGTTATCATCATGGCGCTGATGAACGTAGCCTCCGACGCCGACAGACATTCGGATAATATAAGAGAGTAGATCAATCCGGCGACATAACGCCGCGGCGAACCGGATCAAGCTCAGCCGCGGCGTTACGTCGTATAGGGTAATATGGAATTGTTTTACTTATCAGATGAATTAAAGAAATTATAACACTCGGATGTTGAGAGCTTACCGGAAGAATCCTTGGCGGTGATAGTCAGAGTAAACCTCTCATCCTTAGTAATGCTGTCGAGCGGCAGCTCTACGCAGTCTTCATCAGTAAAGCCTGTAGATAATACCACGCCGCCCGGTTCTATATCGTAATCCGGATCATTACAGAATGTGAACGCTCCCATATTATTAACATCATAATATGAATACCCATGAAGTCCTCCGGATATCCAATAGCGATACTTTACATTACCGCGCATGAAGGAGCTGCTCGCCTGAGCGTAATACTTGCCGTCCTTTTCGACTATCTTCACGCTCGCTGTCGGATCGTGCTTATACAGCTCTATACCGGTCACCTGACGCTGGATCAAGGTGACGTCTATAATATCGCGGTCTCCGTCGCAGTTGAAGTCTGTCAGATACTTTATCTCAGGACCGAAGGAATGACTTTTATGCGCTGTCACATCATCATACTCCAGATCCTCGGCGTGTACGGTGAACCTTTGCAGATGAGTAGCGTCAAGTACAGTCAGCTCACCGTCGCGGTCAGCGTCACCCAGCATAAATATGCTGCCGATAAGATCCTTTGACTTCAGCACATGGACAAAAACATCATGCAAGTCGTCAAAGCCCATATCCCAAGCCTGTGTAATGCTGTAGAACTTGTCGTTTATGCAGTCATACACTCCGTAACCGAATCTGAACGGATATGAGATACCGTTCATCAGCATCACATCATCAAAGACTCCGTACATAACTCCGTCATTATCAAGAATAGGCTCCGCGCTCACAAGGACCCAATCTGTATAATTACCTCCGATAGAAATATCCTCGCTGCGTTGTGTATGGTAGTATAATTCTGAATACGAAAAATCCTCTTGAAAATCAAATCTCAGATATTCTCCGAGCTTATAATCGTAAGCGGGAGTATCAATGCCTGATCGCCACTGTCTTCGGGGAGAAGACATAATCCGCGCTCTGATACAACCCTTAAACCATTCATCTCCGCTCTGCTTGCAGGAAAGGTCAAACTCTATCTTATAATAGCGGCTGGTATACGCCGGAGTAAAGTATACATTGTCTTTCTGTGGGAACACCGTTTCGATATTGACTCCGTCCAAAGAATAGGCGATGCGGAGCCTGTCGGTCTTTTTGAGATAGACATAGTCCTCAGGCTCATAGAAGCCGTCGGCGTTGCGATCAAGCGCGTACTCATCCTTCAGCTCCCAATCGGAGAAGGTGCCGTAGATGTAAAGAGTGCCGTTACCCGCCATAGGCATACCGGAGGTACTGCCCTCGGTCGGCGCCTGTATACCGGGCTCCCCTTCGGTAGACGAGATATCTTCGGACGGCTCGAGCTTTATACAACCGTAGAACCATCCGGAACCGCCGTCCATATTAGGTCTGAAATAGATATCATAAAACGCATCTTCAATAATACTTTGATCGTTCTCGTTAAAATTGTTGCCCATACCGTACGGGAACCACTCGTCGGGAAAAACGCCATGCAGCGAGTAAGCAAACTTGAACTGATCTTCGACTGTCAGATAAACATCTCTGATGACATACAGCTCGTAGCCGCTGACCTCTACCTCAGTCAGGTGATGATCCTTCGATATCTTCCAATCTGTCATAGAGCCGACGAGATAGTAGTCCTCCGCGCTGCGAGTCGGGGCTATCTCGCTGTCAGACGCGCCGAACGGCACAGACAAAAACGCAGACAGCATAATCAAAGCAAGGATCATCGCTGTGATCTTTTTCATACTTTTACCTCCTATCGGTTATTCATCAGTATCAAACGGTTGGATATACAACTGACCCTGAGCGAGTCGTTTGCCGTCCTCATTATAAAACACGATATTGTAGTATCCCTCTTTGTAAAGCAAGTCCTCGGGTACGGTATACTGTACCGAAGCCAAATCTCCGTCCTGTTCAACTATAACAGCCAGACGATCGGGCGAATAAGCGTCCGAGTCTCCGAGCAATCGACCTCTGTCATCAAATATCCTACTGTACACGTTACCGCTGCCTGTCAGCATACTCGAGTCGACTACTCCGCTGAACGAAACGCCGACCGGCTGGATATCGCTCTCTGTAGGACGCGTTAGCGGCGGCTCGTCAACAGGCTCAGTAAGTTGCTGTGTGGGAGCTTCGGTAGAGATGACCGTAGGCTGCGGAGTCGGCGCCGAAACGCTCTCGGTTACGCTCTGATCCGCGGGTGTCTCAACCTCGTTTATCTGATATACGATAACAGTGTTGGATGTATTTTGCGATCCGACAGCCGAAGCGTCTCTCAGTGAAGCGGTCTGAGTCGCCTCAGTAGCTGGATCGGAGGTATGAGGCTCGGTCGCTGTGACTGCCGAGTCATTCTCGGTCGGATCTTTACTCTCTGTCATCTTCGCCGCTGCAGTAGGCATCATGGGCTCAACGGCGGTAGACACATCAAATCTGTTGCCGAACATAATATAAGCGCCTATACCGACCGCGCTTATCAGCGCTATAGCTGCCGCCGCTGCTAATAATCTGTTTTTAGAAGAAGCAACGGGTCCGGCGCGCCTGTGTGAAGGCTTGTATTCAAATGATGTATCAGGCTCGGCGGCACAATACTGCTCAAGCATCTTATCAAAATCTTTATCAGTCATTTTCAAGCCTCCTTTTCAATAGTTTCTTCGCTGTATTTAGGCGGGATTTTACCGTGCCCTCGGGGATGCCGAGTATATGAGCTATCTCGCTCTGGCTGAATTCTCTGTAATAATACAGTATTATCACCGCTCTGTGCTTCTTCGGCAGAGCGGACAAAGCCGTCCTCAAAGCAAGATATGAGTCGATATCCGGTTGATCGTCTGGTATCGAATTCAAGAACCGCTCTTTTTCATCGCTGTCGTTAAAGTTGAGCTTTGTCGTATTATACTTGCTCTTAGATGAATTTTTAAATATGTTCACACAAATGGTAAAGAGCCATGTCTTAAAGCTGTGATCGCTGCTGTATCGATCTATGTAATCAAAAGCCCTTGTCCATGTATCCTGAAAGAGATCCTCTGCGTCATGGGGATCGGCACACAGCTTCAGACACAATCGTGTAAGATCCCGAGAATACATAGACACGTATCGGTCGAAGTCGGTCAATTCCTCACCCCCGCTGCAATACCTGTATTACCCTCTGCTTATATATACAATCGTGACGACAAAAAGGTTCATTATATTTGAAAATATTTGCAAACAAAACGGCAAAGGCTGCCGCTTAATTATCGGCGGCAGCCATGATTATTATTCTGATACAGTATTATTCTTTGATATCGGTAACAAGCTCCTTAACAGAGGTAGCGAGTCCCGCTATACCCTGCATATCAGAGGGGATGATCAGCTTGGTAGCCTTACCGTCGGCTACCTTCTGCAGAGCCTCAAGAGACTTCAGAGCGATGACCTTATCTGTGGGATTAGCCTCGGAGAGCATACGCAGAGCGTCGGCATACGCCTTCTGTACTGCGATGATAGCCTGAGCCTCACCGTCAGCCTCACGGATCTTAGTCTCTTTGACAGCGTCAGCCTTGAGGATAGCTGACTCCTTAAGACCCTCGGCAACGAGGATCTGAGAGCGCTTCTCACCTTCTGCGTCAAGGATACGGGCGCGGCGCTCACGCTCAGCCTTCATCTGCTTCTCCATAGCGTCCTGGATCTCACGGGGAGGCAGGATGTTCTTGAGCTCTACACGGATGACTCTGATGCCCCACGCGTCGGTAGCCTCATCAAGGATGATGCGGATCTTATCGTTGATGGTATCACGGGATGTCAGCGTGGAGTCAAGCTCGAGGTCGCCTATGATGTTACGCAGAGTTGTCGCAGTGAGGTTTTCGATAGCGCTCAAGGGACGCTCAACACCGTAGGTATAGAGCTTGGGATCGGTGATCTCAAAGTATACGACGGTATCTATCTGCATGGTAACGTTATCTCGTGTGATGACCGGCTGGGGCGGGAAGTCCACGACCTGCTCTTTCAGCGAGACCTTCTTTGAGATACGGTCGATAAAGGGCACCTTGATGTGCAGGCCTGTGCCCCAAGTCTGATGATAAGCGCCGAGACGCTCGATGACAAACGCGTGTGCCTGAGGCACGATCTTGATATTGCGGACGATAACAACTATCACCGCGATAGCGATAACTGAAATGATGATAATGGGAACGATATTCATAGTGATTTCCTTTCTGTAATAATATAATAATGAATTAAGTTTGATCGGTGTTGCGGGAGGAAGGATCCACCCGTACGACAGGTAGACTAACTGCCCGAACTGACTATCAGCTTGACGCCTTCGATAGCGACTACCTTGACCTGAGCGCCCTGCGGTATCTTCTCGCCGCTCTCGGATCTGGCTGTCCACTTCTGGTTATCTACCCTGACCATGCCCTCGGCCATGTCGTTGTCGATGCTCTGTACCACTACAGCCGTCTTGCCGATATAGCGGTCGGCGTTGGTAGGCTCAGAGCGCTTTTGTTTCATTTTTTTGACTAACGGGCGTGTAGCTAAGAGCGCTATAGCGGTCACCGCGATGAAAACGCACACTTGTATAATAATATTGTCGGTAAACGCCGAGGTTATACAAGCCGCTATTCCGCCTACGGTAAACCAGATAGACACAAGCTGCACGGTGGCTCCTTCGAGCACCGCAGTAACTACTGCCAAAACAAGCCAAAAAATCGTCATGCCACTCATAGATTCACCTCTTTAAATTGTATGATCTTTGAAAATTGCTTCTGTATTTTCCCGCGGCTCTACCGGAGCGTTATACTTATCGGCTCGCTTAGCCGCGATAAACGATATAAGCAGTATAAAGAACAGCGGTATAAAGATGATCATCATCAATCTGTTACCTGTTATGATAGCGATAACAGCGAGTATGAAGTCGAGAACCATCAGCGCCGCGCTGATAGTAGTACGGGTCGACTTTTTCTGCGAGCCGTATACGTCTTTATACTGATTTGCCTGAGCCGCCACCGGGCGGTTCTTCATAAAGTCTTTTTGATTGTTTTCCATATATATAATACCATTATTTCTTATCGGCAGTATCTCCGATGTCGATTATTGTGCCGCTGTCTGAAGTTACCTTAGGCAGCTCGCCGTTCCACTTTTCGATCTTCTTGTTCTCTATTACAGAGGATGTCAGTGATTTTGCGAGAGTATCGTTTGCGGAAGCTTCGCCCTCAGCTCTGATCTTAGCGGCTTCAGCGTCTGCCTCAGCGTTGGTGATAGCTGTCTTCTTCTCGGTCTCAGCCTTTAGGAGCTGCTGCTGAGCTACCTGCTTCTCTTCGATAGCGGTGATGAAAGCGTCTGAGAAGTCAAAATCGATGATATTTACATCAGTCACATACAATCCTATGGAGTTGAGCTTGTCGTTGAGCCCCTCGACAAGTCCGTCTGATATCAAAGCGCGGTTGGTGACTGTCTCTTCGGCTGTATAGGTAGCGGTGATAGCCTTGAGCACCTCGTTTACAGCAGGGGTAACAAGAACGTTCTCATAATCGGCGCCGATATTCTTGTATATACTGTATGACTTAGCGGTATCTACGCGGTAGTTGATAGCTAAGGTAGTATCTACGCTCTGAAGGTCTTTAGAGAATGCCTCTGTCTGTACCTCGAGCTTGCGAATACGGTTATCGATCATAACGACGTTCTGCACAAAAGGTATCTTAGCGTGGATGCCCTCCTGCAAAACACCTTCGTTGACCTTACCGAAAGTCACTACCACACCGGTGTGACCGGCGTTGACTACCGTGATAGCGTTAGCGCCGATAAATATCAGCACAAGAACGATCACAACAGGTATAACTATCTTTTTTATATTTATATTCTTAATCTTATTATCCATTGTTTACTCCTTATAATTCCGCGAAGAGGCTGTCTGCCTTTCGCTTATAAATGCCTGCCATGTAGGCGCACGCCATGACGCTGAGATCATCAAGTATCGCCGTCATGCCGATGAAAAGATCGAAGAGCTCTTCTTCGGATATGACGTCATCGCTCATATCATCGGTATCACCGTTTATATATATGAGCAGCTCGCCGATCTTATCTATCTGCATACTCTCTCTGAGCTTAGAGATCAGCAGCACTCGCGCCAGGTGCCTCTCATGGTATTTCTTGCCCTCAGGATGCGGAACAAATCCGCGCTTGATCCAGTTCTGAACGGTAGTAGGCTCCAGATCGCTTAAAGAGCATATCTGCCTGAGTGTGAGCCCGTCTGCCGCCTGTATGAGCGGGGCGTAATCAGCAAGAGAACCTACGCCTCGCTTGTCTGTCGGATTATCTGACATCATCTCGCCTCCTGTTTTTCACCTTTCTTGATGTTTACATAATTATATCACAAGTTCATTTGACTGTCAATAGTTTTTACGTGATTATTTAAAATTTTCTTTCGACTTTGTCAGCTAATAGAATTGACAATAATTTAACGGCAAATTTCAAAACATTAATGCAATTTTTACAATAAATCATTGCATTTTTATCATCCATATGTTAGAATATTTTTAAAATTCATGAAGCAAAATGACTTGATATTTAAGTATTCCTGCAAAATCCCTTATATTGCCGAGGCTAACGCCGATATTGATCGGTTATCATACAACATACTTATCTAAATCTTTTGAAAAGAGGGGAATTTATGGAAAAAATACTGGTTCTTGACTTTGGCGGACAGTACAGTCAGCTTGCGGCTCGCAGAATACGCGAGCAAAACATCTATGCCGAGATCAAGCCATACACCAAGATAACCGTTGACGAGATCGTCAAAGAAGGTTATAAGGGAGTTATCCTTACAGGCGGCTCCTACAGCGTGTACGATAAAGACGCAGCGCACTATGATCCCGCGATCTTTGAAGCCGGTATCCCGATACTCGGCATCGGCTACGGTTGTCAGCTTATCGCCTATACAGCGGGCGGTAAGGTCACCTATGCCGACGGCGGTGGTGAGTACGGCAAGGTAGAGCTCGTCTCTGACGGCAGCGCCTTGCTTGACGGCTTTCCTGCTGTCAGCACAAGCTGGATGAGTCATCGCAACTATATCAAACAGGCTCCGATCGGCTTCGCCGTGACCGCGTATACCGAGTTCTGCCCCGTCGCCGCTATTGAAGACAGCGACCGCAATATCTACGGCGTACAGTTCCATCCCGAGGTAAGCCATACCGAGTACGGTGAGCTTTTGCTGCACAACTTCTTGTACAACATCTGCGGATGCAAGGGCGACTGGAAGATGGAGACCTTTGTCGAAGAAAAGATCGCCGAGTATAAGAGCATGTTAGACGGCAAGAAGGTGCTCTGCGCTCTGTCGGGCGGCGTAGACAGCTCGGTAGCCGCTATGCTGCTGCATAAGGCTGTCGGCGATAATCTGTTCTGCGTATTTGTAGACCACGGTCTTCTGCGTAAAGAAGAAGCCGACAACGTGGAGCGTATCTTCCGCGATACATTCAAGTTCAATCTTATCAGAGTTGACGCAAGAGAGCGCTTTTTGAACAAGCTGAAAGGCATCACACAGCCCGACATGAAGCGCAAAGTCATCAGCGAGGAGTTTGTCAGCGTATTCAAAGAAGAGGCAGCTAAAATAGGCAAGCTGAACTATCTTGTACAGGGCACTATATACTCAGATGTTATAGACAGAGGCTCAGGAGATATCACCGCGGAGAGCCTGACTGCCGTGATAGACTTCGACGATATGCTCGAGCCGCTCAGAAATCTGTTCAAGGATGAAGTCAGAAGGATGGGTCAGGCGCTCGGCATCCCCAAGGATCTTGTATGGCGTCAGCCCTTCCCCGGTCCGGGACTCGCTATCCGCTGCATCGGCGAGATCACTGCCGAGAAGCTGAATCTGCTTCGTGAGGCGGACGCTATCTTCCGTGATGAGATCGAAAAGACCGGCTATGACCGCTACACCAACCAGTATTTTGCCGTGCTTGCCGACATCAAGTCTGTAGGCGTCCACGACGGCGAAAGAACCTTCGGCAACACTATAGTCCTGAGAGCCATCAACAGCGACGACTTTGTAACAGCCGACTGGTCGCGCATCCCCTATGAGGTCCTCGAAAAGGCGTCGAGCCGTATCACCGATGAGCTGAAGGGTATAACACGAGTAGTTTACGATATCACAAGTAAGCCGCCGGCAACGGTAGAATGGGAGTGATTTTGCAAAGCAAAATCAACTGTGAACGCGAAAGCGGTCATAACATCACTTTTGCAAAGCGGAATCATCACCGCAAACAAATAACTAAATTTATCGACTGATACAAACAGCCGCCGAAGGGGATCTCTCCCGCTCGGCGGCTGTTATTCATTTTTATTATGTCACATCATTCATAGGTATGGGTCGCTATGACGGTGCCGTCACCGTTACGATAATTGATCACCAGCTTGGGAGAGGCGGTTTTCACGGTTTTCTTGAGAACATCCACCACCTGATTGAAAGAATCGGCTTCTTCCTCAAATGAAGCCTCAAGAGTCGGTCTGATCGAATCTAATGCCGCTTCACCGTATTGCTCGGTATAAGTATAATCGTATATGAGCTTATCATCCTCGGCGTGATATTCAAAGTTCAGTTTATCTCCGAAACTTTCTTTTGCCGAATCCAATGACTTGCTTACAGCGGGATCGCTGATATATTCTTCTATACTTGCGTAAATTTTAGCAGCGTTGTCCGCAGCCACAGGTTCAGAAGCAACAGGTTCAGAAACAGAGGTATCATCTGTAGCTTTAGCTTCATCAGCGGTACTGACAGTCGCATCGTTATCTTTTTTTGTTACCGAACATCCCGCTACAGCAAAACAAAGTATAAGAGCGAGTATCAAAGCAATTATCTTTTTCATTAAAACATCTCCTTAATCTAATATGATTATATCATAACAGCTTACATGTCATTTAGCAATAGTTAAATCTCTGATTTCGATATTTTAGCTACTCTCGCACTTTTATATTGAAATAGGGCATCCTTACAGATGCCCTTATACTAATTTCAAATAAAAAGCTTAAATAAGGTGTTAGCGGAGAATTTCGTAGAACGCGCCGGAGGACGCAGGCAGGCTGGCGCCTGTCAAGTCTGACAACAAAGTTATACGGAATTCTCCGCAACAGATGTTAAAGGGTTTTATTTGAAATTAGTATTATTTCTATGGTGCGGGCGACAGGCGTATTTGTCATCGAAAAAAGAGTAATCGTTTGTTGCACGATGCTCCCGTAAAGCGCACCGTATGCTCTCTCCCTAAAAACAGTCCTCATGACACATTAGATAAAGAGTGAGATTTAAGATCGGTTATGTAAAACAGTCGGATAGATTGGATTTGTAGGATGAATTCAATACTTTGGAGGTTTTACGAATGAAAAAGAAGTACCACATTTATCTCACCTATAAAGAACGGCAGGAGATCGTCCATGCGCTGAATGACAAGAGAAACGCTTTGATCAATACCGGTCACTACACTGATGTGATCGACGAAATCTTAATCAAAGTGATGAACGCCAAGATCAGGAAAGTGCGAGTTAAGGAGGTGTGACCATGAATACTGTTATGTAGTGACCGTTTGTCAATAGGCAAAAGTCACAAATGTAAAAAGGCAGAGGGCGCGTGACAGGAGCCGGTAACAGAAGAATCGGAATT
>CACYSI010000047.1 GCA_902776975.1 uncultured Ruminococcus sp. | reverse complement strand
GGTCTCCAAAACCGCGTGCCGAGGGTTCAAGTCCTTCTGCCCCTGCCATCCATTTTTGGCTTCGGAAAGCGATTTCCGAAGCCTTTTCTCTTTTAATTCTACCAACAATCATACCATAAACGGCGATATTTATACTCATTTCACCGTCAAACTCAGAGATAGGTCACAAGCATCAATCCCACAGGTTTTTATCAAAATAATCCCCACAGAAATGTCGCATCTCTTCTATCGTGCGTTTCCTGCGGGGATCAAAAATCTTAACTATTCATTTGTGATTACCGACGTCAGTCATTGGTATAATTATCAAAGTAGCCCTGAACAAGCACTACAGGAGTACCCTTATCTCCGGAGCCTGATGTAAGGTCACACAGAGAACCTATCAAATCTGTAAGCTGTCTCGGAGTGGTGCCCTGAGAAGCCATGTTGCCCACGAGATCTGCTTCCTTTGACTTGATGCTCTGTGATATAGCAGCCTTAAGCTCATCTCCGCTGAGATCCTTGAAATCGTTATCGGCAAGATACTTGAGCTTAAGCTCATTAGGAGTACCTATGAGCCCGGAGGTATGAGCGGGAGAAACCACAGGATCGGCAAGCTCCCAGATCTTACCCTGAGGATCCTTGAAAGCGCCGTCACCGTAAACCATAACTTCGACATTTTTACCGGTAACAGCCTTGATCTTAGCCTGTATAGCCTCAACCAGCGGCTGAGCGTTCTGCGGAAAGAGCTTGACGGTATCTTCGGTAGATTTGTTCGAACCTAAGAGACCGTAATTCTCATTGAATCCCGAACCGTCTACGGGAGCGTTCATTATTTCGTCAAGACCGAGTACGATCTTAGCTCCCGCGTCTTTGAGTATACGCTTAGTACGCTTACGGGTATGGATATCGCAGGTAAGAACCGTATCGGTGTAGTTGAGGATCTCTTTAGCATGGTTGGCAAAAATGATCTCTACCTCTGCCCCACTCTCTTTGATCAGATCGGCATAATACTGAACATAGTCTACACCGGTGAACTCGTGCTTGTTTACGCCGAAGAGCTCACGATATTTCTCAAGAGACAGAACATCACTGTAAGGATTGATACCCGCGTCGTCGATCTTATCTAAAGATACAAGCTCGTTGCCCACCTCATCAGAAGGATAGGAGAGCATAAGCACGATCTTTTTACAACCCATAGCGATACCGCGAAGGCAGATAGCAAAACGGTTGCGGGATAATATCGGAAAAATAACGCCTACCGTACCGCCGCCGAGCTTAGCTCTCACATCATCGGCGATATTCTGAACCGTAGCATAGTTGCCCTGAGCGCGCGCTACTATAGACTCGGTAACCGCGATAACATCACGATCACGCAGAGCAAAGCCCTCACTTCCTGCGGCGGCGAGAACACTGTCTGTTACTATAGAGGCAAGATCGTCGCCTTGGCGTATGATCGGACAACGGATACCGCGTGATACGGTACCGACTAATCTTTCATTACTCATGGTTTACTCCTTTAATAGTTTAGTTTACTAAAGCCATAAATATTATATAGGTTTACATAGAATTATAATTGCAAATTAGAAATAAGATGGATTTTTTAAGTAGACGACAAATAACAGACATATT
Organism: uncultured Ruminococcus sp.; assembly: GCA_902776975.1. GTDB lineage: Bacteria > Bacillota > Clostridia > Oscillospirales > Acutalibacteraceae > Ruminococcoides. The sequence continues at coordinate 11,734 of CACYSI010000047.1, read as the reverse complement.
TTTGTTTGACAAAGGCAGCGGAATATGTTATACTACATGAGCAATAGGATATGCAGATGTAGTTTAGTGGTAGAACTTCAGCCTTCCAAGCTGACCGTGTGGGTTCGATTCCCATCATCTGCTCCATTAATAAAAGAGATACCCATTAGGGTATCTCTTTTATTATATTAAACAATCAAATGATGGGAATCGAAAGGGCGTTAAGAAAACAGTCCTGTGGACTGTTTTTAGCCCGTGGCGCTGATCAAGCGAAAGTCAGGAGGTGTCGTTATCAGACGATATCTTCATTATCTACATATGAAACGTAATCATCTGCTCCATTATTAAACAATCAAATGATGGGAATCGAAAGGGCGTTAAGAAAACGATCCTGCGGACTGTTCCAGACTGTAAAAAATCTACAGGGATGTCTATTGGCATCCCTGTTATAAAAAACTCTATTCCTTTTGAGCTTCTATCTCAGCAATCATAATGCCGTTGATAGCAGCCTTATCCAGCTCAAGCGTATCATCAGCCGCCACTGACTCGTCGGCGAACGCGTCAAACTCACTCTGCTTTTCGGCAAGGAGATCAGTTATTCGTTCGTCTATGGTATCATCGCACAGCAAGCGATATACAAGCACCGAGCGGGATTGTCCCATTCGGTAGGCTCTTGATATAGCCTGATTCTCTATAGATGGCTTTATCTGCGGCTCACAAAGTATGACTACTGACGCGCTCTGTATGTTAAGACCCGTACCTCCGGACTGGATCTGCGCTACCAGTACCGAACCCGGCTTTGCTTTGTCGAACTCGTCAATTATCTCTTGTCTTCGAGCGGGAGATACAGATCCTGTGATAGGCTCCATACAGCGATCACCTAACAAAGCGGCTACCTTAGCTACCGTATCGAGGAAGAACGAAAAAACAAGCACCTTTCTCCCCTCTTCCTCAGCGTTGCTTACTAACTCAAGCATACGCTGTGCCTTAGAAGATTGAGACAGATCATCTACGTTCCATGAAACTCTGCGAGCGGCCATAAAGTTCTGCTCAGATAAAGCGTCTTTATACACCTTTTTCTCTTCGGGTGTAAGATTGCACCACTCCATGCTTTCGACCAACTCCGGCAACTCTGTCAGTACATCCTCTCGCTTGCGCCGATAGTATACGGGAGCTACCGACTCTCTGAACTGCGGCGCGTTGGACAGAGACAGCATAGGTGAGATATCTTTGAACACAGAAGTGTTAAGTATCTGAATAAGCGAAGCCATCTCCCCTACTCTGTTCTCAAGAGCGGTACCTGTCATAAAGAGCAGTCTGTCAGCGTGATCACACAGCTTTTTTACATTCACCGTGCGCTGAGCGCCTGGATTCTTGATATAATGAGCCTCGTCCACCGTTAGCATAGTGATACGAAAACTCTCGTCTATATCAAATACCGATGTTGTTTCGTATGTTGTAACAGCTACACCGCCTTCGGCTATCCAGCCGCGTACCGCCGACTCCTTACCGTTACCGTGTACTTTGATCACCTTAAGATTACTGTGCTTTTCGATCTCTCTGCACCAGTTTGTAAGCACCGACGCGGGACAAACAACGGCAAAATGTGTCGCACCTTTGTTGCGCAGATGCACCATAGCGGCGATAGCCTGTACGGTCTTACCCAGACCCATCTCGTCGCCCAACAGTATCCTTCGCTGAGCTACGGCGTACTTGACGCCCCACTCCTGATAACGTCGAAGAGTGCACCTGAGTCCCGTAAGATCGAGCTCGATATCTGCTACTGATTCCGCAAGCTCCTCAGGCAGTCCGTAAACCTCATCGCCGCCTCCGACCATGTCGGGTACGACCGACTCAAGAAGATTGATATAGCCGATGCTGTCTCTTGAGAAATCAGCCCAAGCGTCTTTAGATGATACATATGCCGACGATTGGACAGCTCTCGCGGCAGACGATATCTCTCTATATAAATCATCTGTTAAGATAGAAGATAAAGCCTGATAAGCCGACTCTGCGGCAGACCTTTTTTGCGAAGAGGCAAAGAGCCATTTCAGGCTTCCGGCGGCAGGTCTTAGATCGGCAGCGGCAGCCGATACTGACGAGCCGAAGTTGGTTAGATATTCATCAGCCATTTTGATAAACGGCACAGCGCGATTATATTTGTACAATGATGATATCAGCGCGGTAGATAGCGGATTTTTGTCGTCCGTGCTCAGTCTTATTTTTGTTCCGGATTTAGCTTTTTCCGCTATCTCGGAGGCGGCTTGCTTTATCGCCTTAGCTCCGTCGGGACTGATTCCGTTTATAGATGAAAGAGAATACTCGCTCGCTTTTACTATATCGGCGAGCGTAGAAAAACCGGAGTCACGAAGCATCTTGACTCTGATGCCCTTTTTATCACGATTGAGCTCTTCTACGGGGATAGTATCGAGTATCTCCATAGATCCGCTGCCTGCCATCTTTTCTGCGGCTGATGTGATCTCGGCGCGGAGTCGGTCATCAACAGACTCGATCTGTCTGAGTTTAGCGTCTATATCCTTTTGGAGTCTGAGCAAACGCTTAGCGTCACTCATGCTGAAGCTGCGCGGCATGATGATACCTCCGATCATTAAGCGACATCATGAATCACTTTAATAAACTGCCTTGAACGACACTTTTCTCATCAAAATACTTGCTGATATAATTCAATACTCTCTTTTTATCGGCGCTCCATAACGGAGCGATCAGCGAGCGCTTATCGCCGTCACCTGTGAGCCTGTGAATGACGACATCCTGCTTTATTCTCTCGATACAACCTGCTAATATGTCTGCATACTCTTCAAGAGAAAGTACCTCAAACACACCGTTTGCGAATTCGACTGCAAGATCGGTACCTTCTATTACATGAAGCAATTGCAGCTTTACGCCGTCGGTAACCCGACCGACATATTCAGCCGAGTCGAACATCATATCCCTGCTCTCGCCCGGCAGACCTATAATAAGATGAGTTACGACCTCTGCCCCTATGCTGTGCAACTTTTCAACAGCTTTATCATATACGCTGAGCTTATAACCCCTGCGTATATACTCGGCTGTGTGTTCATGTATGGTCTGTAAACCGAGTTCAACTGTCAGCGGTTTTATCTTGTTGATCTCACAGAGCAGTGAGAGAACATCATCCGGCAGACAATCGGGACGGGTAGCGACGGATAAGCCGACTATCTCATCGGGAGCTATAGCCTCATAGTACAGCTTTCTGAGATATTCGACAGATGCGTAGGTATTTGAAAACGGCTGAAAATAGGCAATATACGCGTTATCGTGAGTCTTGGCTCTGACCCTTGATTTAGCTCGTTCAATCTGCTCCGATACAGAGAGCCGAAAGCTCTCGGCGAACTCGCCCGAGCCGCCGTTGCCGCAAAATATACATCCGCGTGTATCCAGTGTTCCGTCACGATTAGGGCAGGTCATACCGCCGCTCAGCGAAAGCTTATATACCTTTTTACCGTATTTGCTTTTGTAATATTCGTTTAAAGAATAATAATGCTTCATTTATTAAAAAAGTCGATAATTCTTTGCTTATAATCAGGCGCTTCGTCAAACACACAGTGACCGTATTCTTTACCGTACATATACAGCTCACATCCGATTTTTTCAGCTATAGCAAGTGACTCCGAAGGAGGTATCACCTTATCGCCCTCTACCCCGATAACAAGCACGGGACACTCTATCTTGTCGAGCTGATCGTATACGTTAAAGCCGTAAATAGCCTTAGTTTGTATGATGAATCTCTCTATATCGCGCTCGGTAGCGTCATCGTTCATGTGCATAAGCAGCTCTTTATAACTGCCTAAAGTGTTTTCGGAGTAAAGGCTGTCTATGAAAGAAGCCGTAAGCGCGGTAAGATCACCGCTCTGCGCAAGCTCGATCCACTTATCGGTTGACGAAGCAGAAGAGTTATATCGAGAGGTTGAAGAACCGAGAACGACCTTAGACACAAGCTCCGGATGATATATAGCTAAGCACAGAGCTATCATACCGCCCTGTGAAGCGCCGAATAAATAAAGATCGCTGAGTCCGAGCTCAGTCATGACCGCTGCTGTATCGTCAGCCATCTGCCTTATCGTATAATCCTCAGGCATATTGAAGCGTCTGTCAAACACATATACAGTATAATCATCGGCGAAATCTCTGTATGCCGAGCTTATTGCTCTCTCGGACTGCATAACGCTTTTGACTGAAACTCCGGGCAGGATAACAAATGATTTTTTACCTGTTCCGAAAGAGAAATACTCCATTTCTATGCCGTTGATACTTACAAATTCTGTCATAACTCTCTACCTCTGTAACAAAGATGTAATCATTGTAGCATAATTCGACCTAAAACTCAATAACTATGTTTTAGACTATAGGTAAAAGCATACAAAGAGCTGTTGAGAATATTGATTTTTGAAATCATCTGAGCTATAATATGCTTATCAAAAACAGAAAGAGGTAAATGTATGAAAAGAGTTATTTGTATAGTGCTTGCCGCTATCCTTATTGTCGGCGTATTGAGCGCTTGCGGCGGTTCCGCAAAAGCAGTGGATCTCAAAGCTGTCATGAATGACATCAACAGCAAGTACGGTCTGACAGGTCTAAAAACACTTGAGTCTGTCGATGATCTGAACAGATATTATACGATCAACACTGCCGATGTTAAGCAGTTCGCCGCGGAGCTTTCTACAGCCGCTTCACAGTATACAGAGGTAGTGCTGGTAGAAGCTAACGATCAGACAGCCGCGGACAACGTCAAAAAGCAGCTCGAGACTCATCTCGCCGGTCAGCTCAGCAACGCTAAGAGCTACGACGCGGGTCAGGTAGCTATGATCGAATCCTGCTCGGTAAAGCAGGCAGGTAACATAGTATACCTTGTTGTCAGTGACAAGTTCAGCGACATCACCGGCGCTGTCGAAGCGGCGCTAAAATAATCCAAGTACTTCTAAAGGCTGCGGCTCTGTTTCAGAACCGCAGCCTTTTTCATATCATTTATTTCGATTCTTATAATCACCGTACAGCTTTCGTATATCACGGTACGCGTACTTATACTCATCGACCTGATTCTCGAAGAAGTAAGATACAAGTCCTTTTTTACCTTTGACTTTATTTAGAAAAGTCTTTTGAACAGCTGTAGAAAAGAACAGCTTTTGGACCTTTGCTCCGTCCTTTACGGTCTCGATGATCGGCTTGACTTTTTTCAGATAACTGTTCTTAGGATCATCGGTCTGCATCGCTTCGGCGGCATATATGCCTGACTGAAGCGCCATATACAAGCCCTCGCCGGATATAGGATCGGCAAAACCCGCGGCGTCTCCGACGAGTATAACATTAAGCGGCAGTTTTTCCTGAGGAACGATGTATCCGTACGGCAGAAAGGCGCCGATAAATTCAACTCCGGTGAAGTCAACACCCAGATCGTTGAGAAAATCAATAAACAGAGCCTTGTAATCAACACCCTTTTTAAAGAGATTGGCGGCTCCGAAGCAAACGGTGTCGCCATGTGGAAAAGCCCACATATATCCGTCCTTAAGATAATCAAAGTATATATTGACGCTCTTGATACCGGTACGGTTCGACGGGATATACGCTTCTATGCCGAGAGCCAGCCTGCCTTTATTGACTTTGAGGTTTTTATGCGCCATGCTGAGAGCTCCGTCGGCAAACACGATAGTATTATAACCTATCTCACTGCCGTTAGACAGAGTAACTCTGTTGTTGTCGTAGTCTACACTGAAACCGCGCTCTCCTTCGAGGATAGTGCCTCCGAGCGACTTGTATCTGTCAACAAGAGAGTTGTCAAAATCTATCCTGTCAACCAGGTGTACGGCTCTCGCTAAAGGAGCTTCTACAAGCTCACTGCTTTTCTGAAACAGCTTTATCGAATCCGCGCTGTTACAAAAAACATCATCAGAATGATCGTCGCTAAGCAATTGACGTATCAAACGCTCGGTTTTCGCGGTAACCAGTCCGGCGCAGGTCTTATTACGCGGGAAGACAGCTTTGTCGATCACGCAGGGTATTTTACCGGATTTGACCAAAGAAATGGCGCACCCCATACCGGCGGGACCTGCCCCTATAATAACAGCATCATAAGTCTTCATATTATTCTCCGATGTAATAACTGATCATTTATCACGTTAATTATTTAAGGCAACACCGCGCCGATGAGTCGATGTTGCCTTTAGCTTTTACTGTTTATCTATCCTGTATATCTCCTGATTGTCGATATCTATGTTGGGGATGATGACAGGCTGTATGCCGCAGTTAGCCGTGACCGTAGTGATAAGTGCCTTAGCATAAGGGAACAGCGCCTTAAAGGTCTCCGTATGCAGGATCTCCTTCTTCCCGCCCTCTTCAAAAGAGAAAATACCGGCGATTGCTATATGGATCTTGAAGTGTTCGGGATTCTCTTTGTCATGGACTTCGATATCGAAGGTGCCCTTCGCTACGTTCTTATCTACGGCGTACTGTACCTGATAAGAATACTTGTTGCCCAAGGCAATTTTTGTACCGTTTTCAAGCTCGTTGACAAAATCGATTTTATCTACCTTATATGCCTGCAGATTAACTTTTGCCATAAATATGATCTCCTTTCATATCTGAATAACTCTACAAATTTGTTATTAAGGCAGCACCGCCGACTTTGAATACGCGATAATTGCCCTGACTTACTCAGATTTGTGTTAACATTCTATCATCACAAAGAGCAAATGTCAAATGCGGCAGCCCTCACCCGCCGTATTATTTACTGCGAACTATGAAAACACAGGATTATCAAAGCAATTATTTTTCTAATTAGGAATAAATATCTCATCGGAGATATTCAGCTCATCACGGATTTAGTTAGAGTCAGGGCAGCGCCGAAATAATTATTCAGATATGAGACAGCATTGCGCAAAAACTCTCTTGTCAACCATATCGAACAAAAGAAACGCTTTGAATCATCCGAAGGATAATGAGAACTAAATAACTTGATTTTTATTGGCTTAAATGATAGAATAAAGCTAACTTTATAAGGGGGCTAAAATATGAAAATCAAAAGAATCATTTGTTTTCTGATTGTTCTCACCGTTTTGATGACAAGCGTGCTTTCCGTATCGGCGTCAACAGAGGCTGAAGATCTGCGTTTTTCCGAGGAGTATAAAACATCTCCCTATTATGAGAAGCTGATCAAGGCTTTGGATGATACCAAGGACGCGTCGGCTATGGACAGGACTCTCGCGGTCGCTCTGTCTCAGGAAGGGTACGCTAACTTTGCGACCGAGGGTTATGACCTCGATCAGGCAAGAGCCGAAGGCAAACTTTGGACAGGCAAAGAGCTGCGCATGAACGATAACCTGACAGGTAACACAGAATACACCCGCTGGGCTCAGAGTTATGTTATGAGTCGTTTCGGAGACGCTCAGTACGCCGACTACGACTGGTGCGCTATATTTGTCAGCTGGTGTCTGTATCAGGCGGGTTATTACTCTGAGGAACAGCTCAAGAAATACTACTACGCATATATCGTTGATCCGAGGATATTTTATGACGCCGACTCATGGATAGAGTCGTTCAACCTCGACCAGCGCATGGTTTACTATCCTCCCAAGGCACATCACAAGCTGGACGCAATGCCGTGGAATACTTACTACAATGTCGATATCGATCCTTTTGACATTCCGTACAAGCCGGGCGGTTTGCTCTTCTTCTCATGGGACGGTACGGGTCAATACTACTCTCACGTCGCTATCGTAGTGGACTATGATCCCGACACCCATGTGCTGACCTACACAAACGGCAACTCCGACGGTCTGGTCATCACACGCGAGATCGACCTTGACGTCGAAGAATCGTACAGAGGAAAAGCGTTCTGTAAAAACTGCGACCGTATCCTCGCTTACGCTGACTTTGACGACATCACGCCTCCCGAGCAAAAAGAGATCACCTCGGAGACGCCCGTGATCAAATGGGACAAAAGCGAAAGCGCCGGCATCAGAATAAAAACAAACTCAGAGTCTATCATGGCTTCAGTATATCTCGACAACAACTACTACGGCTCTATCATCGAGAGCAACATGGTATTTCATGAAGGTCTTTTGAGCATCGGCAAATCAGAGCTGAGCAATATGTCAACGGGAGCGCACAAGCTGAGACTGGTGTTTGACGACGGCAATTTAGTACTACCGCTGTATATAACAGATTCGCAGAGCGACTCGGTCATCATCTGCGGAGACGTCGATCTTGACTCTGAGATCACCATTGTCGACGCCACATTTATCCAGCGCTACGATATCCATATGTATGATATGACAAATGAACAGCTTATTGCCGCCGACGTCGATAAAGACGGCGATGTAGGCATCATCGATGTAACGTTGCTTCAGAGGTGGCTGGTTAACCTCCCCTCTTCCGAAGCTATCGGCACCGTAATTCAGCTTGATAACCAGATAAGCTCAAATAATCATTAAACTCTATATAACTATTAATCGGGTCTGCCGCATCAAACAGGATGCAGGCAGACCCGTTTTCGTTCTTCTTTCAATCGGGAAGTTCTTTACTCTTCTCGATGATATTACCGCTCTTGGGATCGATATCATATTCATACTCGTAGCCGTTAGCGGTAAACTCTATCTCATACTTTTGAACGCCGTCATCGGTATCGAGCTTCTGCTTAGTGAATTGGACCTGAGAAGCTTCCAAGCCGGCGTCGGACAGAGCTACAGCCTTAGCCTGTTCAAGATCGATGGTTCCGCTGTTTTGCTGAGCCGCGGTCTCGGACGCGGCAGGAGCAACAGTCTCCGTGGCAGCCTCGGTAGCGGCGGCAGAAGCGGCAGTCGTTGAGGCTGCGTCTGTCGGCGCGGAAGCGCTCTGCTTAGAAGAGCAGCCTGCCAACATTACGATCATCATAAACAGCGCTGTTAATAAGAGTAGTAATCTTTTCATAAAAAAACTCCTAAATAATATTGATCAATGGATATTGCCACTTATACTATATCATACTGTAGGAAAAAATCAAGAGCCGGACTAAAACTTTAGCCATTGCGTATTCAAGTTACAATAATCTATACAGATATTGAATTATCCTTACAAATATAGTATCATAAAGATAAAGCATCCTATAGCGCCTCGCTCAAAGGAGACTGTGTATGAACAAGCTCATCAGCATAATACTTATTTTGATTATATCTGTATCCTTATGCGCGCCTGCCGTAAGCGCGGCTGACGCGGATACAGTTCCGCTCGGTATCTGCGCCGTCGTTACCGACGATGACGGTAGCTCTGAAGTCAAAGGTAAGGAAGCTGTAGAAGAGCCGGATTCTTATCAAAGCTACGAATTGTATATAAATAAGCAACCTGTGCTGACTGTCGAGCGCCAAAACAGCGATCTTGCCGCAACGGGAGCGTCAGTACCGAGCTTCTTTCACGCGGAATTCATGATACCCGACACTACGCTACAGGTATATTTAACGGGACTGCGCTCCGATAACATCGAAGAGCTGCAAACGCTCATAATCGACAGCTTTACGACCGATGCTACTTTTGAGCTTTCCGACCTGAGCTTTATCGATACAGAAAAGACAGCTTTGTCCGACGGAGATGAAAACTTATGCTGGGCTGCCGCGTCATCAAACATCCTGTACTACACAGGCTGGGGCGCAAAGGCGGGATTCAAGGATGAAGATGAGTTGTTCGATCTTTTTACTTCATCCTTTACCGATGACGGATCTCATCAAGAAAACGCCATGGCTTGGTTTTTCAATTCTGCCGCGCTTAAAAGAAATCTTTTTTCAATTAACGGAGCTAAGATAAAGAATTATCCCCGTTCAGGCGGATATCTAAATGATTACGCCTATGATATGGTCAGCGGATACAGGTATATCAGAAGCTCGTATGATCTGTTCAACATGCTCGAGCTACTCAAGCAAGGTTACGGTATCAGCCCGGGAGTAAACCTGATGGAAGGTACAGATACGGTCGGATCACACGCTATCACCCTGTGGGGCATGGTGACGGATACTTCACTCAGGATCGACGAACCCGATCATTATCACGGTGTACTGGTATCAGACTCCGACTCTCACATGCTCAAAGAACATGATCGAACAAAAAGCGAAAGAGTCATCAGCTACCATCCGCTGTATGTGAATAGCCGCGGCGCGTTTTGCTTTGACTATTATGATAATCTGACAGCTTCTTTGGATGACTACGAATATTTGGCTTCTTACAGCGAGAGCATACAAAAAGAGCGCGATCCTGCATCGGGTCGTGATAAGACAAAGTATCCCGATCTCATAGTCAGCGAAGCGTATCTTAACGAAAAGTACACAAGATCCACCAAAACGCTGTATGAAAGCGGAAGTGATCTTTACCTTGAATATATAGTTTCAAGTACAGCCGATAAAGCATGGCGCTCGTCGATCAAAACAAAACGCTGTATCACAAGCTCAACGGGACAGGTGTTCTACAGCGATATCGACAGTATACCCATATCTTTTTTAAGCGGTCTGAACTATACTCAATCAACAGATACGCGCTATCTTGCGGTAAAGGATATACCCGCAGGTGATTATACACTGACATTCACGGTCAATCCAAGCCACGATACTAAAGAAGCGTATTATTATAATAATTCGCGATCAATAGAATTCAAAGTTCGTGACAGCTTTATCCGCGGAGATTATGATAACAGCGGCAAGGTCGATCTTACCGACGCGACCATGATACAGTACGATCTGATCAGATTGAACGCAGAAAAAGACGCCAAATCAGAGGAGCGCTGCGATATGCAGGGAGACGGACTTGATATCAATGACTCAACTTATATCCGAAGATATCTCTGTGATTACCATACTCCTTACGATATAGGCGAAAAATCGCTTTATTCGGATATTTAGAACAACATATAAACATTCAGGGGAAAGCTCTTCAGCTCTCCCCTGTTTCTTTTATATTTTGAATTAATGAATCAATAATCTTTGATTATATATTCGCAATAACTTTCAGATAGCAAAGAACCTGAAGAGATAACTCCGCAGGTTCTTTGTCTGTACTTCATGTACAAAAAAATTTTTTTCGCATAAAAGCCGTACAGTTTTGAACCCTCGAACACCAAACCTGCCGGAGTTTTGAACCCACGAACAAAATCGATTCACTACCGATAGCACTTGCCTTTTCATTTATATAGTAACAAATCCATAAATAAAAGTCAACGACTTTTAAGCATCATTGTTTTTCAAAATCAAGTCTTTTAACATACGTATGTATTTTAGACAATCCACCGTGTTACGCGCAAATCTACTAATTGATTTAGTGATAATCATATCAATCTTCCCACGTTTGCACATACGTATCATTTTATTGAATTCATCTCTGTTTTTGGTGCTTGTTCCGGAGATTCCCTTATCAGCATATATCCCGACAAGTTTCCATTTCGGCTCACTGTTGATTCTTTCCGTATAGTGTTTCACCTGGACTGCATAGCTGTTCAACTGTTCCTCCTGTTGTGTAGAAACTCTACAGTATGCTGCCACACGTTTTTGAAGGTATTTTTCTTTAATTGATTCATCAGCATTTTTGGTTGCTTCAATAACCCTAACTTTCTTTACCCTTTGATTCATATCTTTCTCCCCTTTTTATGGTTTGGCCATTGATTAATCTAGGGCTTGTTTAATAAATCGAAGTCATTTGTATCATTTCAACAAAATAGCAATAGAAGCAACATAAACGAAGGAAAGGAAAGACAGATCGGTCTTAT
>CACYSI010000046.1 GCA_902776975.1 uncultured Ruminococcus sp. | reverse complement strand
TCTCAGTATCGGCATAATAATCAACCGAGGTTATAGAATCGCAATCACGAAAGGCGCCCATTTCAATACTCACAATACGATAAGGCAAGGTCAGATTGCCTGAGAGACCTGTACAGCCTTTGAACGCCATCAAGCCTATACGATTAAGATAATAAGCAGATGAAAAGTCAACAGATGTGATATATGTGTTGTCCTCCAGCGCCTTATTACCGATTTCTTTTATAAATCTGCCGTCAAGCTGAGCGGGTATCTTCAAAGACTCGCTGCTGTTATCCCATCCGCAAACAGAAATATAAAGATTATCTATCTGAGTATAAGAGAATCCGTCGGTTTGGATAATAGTCGCGGCGGATACTGATATTACACACATAACGGTAAATAATACAGCCAAGACAAGAGATACGGTAGCTAAAATCTTTTTTTTCATAAATAAACATCCTTATTGCAGAGCAGGCGGTAGCAAAGTACCGCCTGCTTAGTTGATTATTTAAGTATTACGGAATCAGACTTTCAAACGGATTCTCAGGATTGGCACCTCCGCCGCCGGACGGGATAGAAGGCTCGGGGTCGCTTACCGTAAGGACGTCGCCCTTGATACTGAATTCGATAAAGTTGAGCTCAGGCGTGGAATATAATTCTTTCATTTTTCACCAAACCTTTCTGTTATCTGCTTGCGGTATACTTCATGCTGAAGTATGCGGGTTCGCTGATAGTAACATTATCGTTCGAATCTTTGATATATGTATACGCTCTGTATACATAGTTATCTACGGCAGAATCAGTCTTAAACGCATAACCATCGCTATTGCCGCCGGTAGCATTAGCCTGACCATACTGACTGTAGAACGAATAGCTGAACTCATAGCGGTTCTTATCGTTGACCTGAGACTTGAAGCTGTTGCCGGAAGAGTCCGTATTGATCCTGATATACTTGCCGCTAACAGTTCCATTAGCAATACCGACAAGTGTATCGTTATCCGGGATCGAAGCAGCGTATGTTGTTTTGTATCCTGATGTACCCGGTGTAGAAGCATCACCCAGAGCATATGTGCTGCCACCCTTGGTGGTAGGTACTAGCTCAATGATCATACCGCAATCTTCGATAGAAGCATTATTCTTGATCTCCTGTCCGTTGTAATAGAAAGAGAGCAGGAAGTCATTATAGATAAGGTCGGCAGCTATCGCAGAGCTTGTGGTATTTGTAGAATCAGAGCTGTTCCACTGGTTACGGGTGCTGTCGAGGTACAGGATAGAAGTTGAAATACCGCCTTTGGTATAGTTAACTTTCCAGCTGTCGCTTTCGTTCTCGCTGTAGATAGGTTCAATGTGGTAGTTGCCGCAGGAGCGATAGTTGAAATCCGGATAACGGATCTGAAGCAGCAGCTGGTTATCAGCGATATTCCTTACCTCCCAGTACTTAAAGAACTTTCTGGTACTGCCGTCCCAGATCTCTTCGGGAGCGGTAATGAAGTCGTTACCCGCATGATTAACATCAGTCACATCTGTGACCTTAGTTACAACAGCAGGATTGTTAGCGCCGTTAGTAAAGTAATTATTGTATGTGGTGTCGATCTCGACGGGCAAGGTGTCATGGTTTTCTACTACCTTTTCGTTTGTTACCTTAGCAGTATAGATCTTAGAGCCGCCCGGGATATCATCGTCGGGAGCATAGTACTCATAAGGCAGATCAAAGATGGCGTAGGTAGCAAGATCATCCTGCTGGCTGAATGTAGCTGTGATAGTATGGGTGTAATCCGAGGTATTATATCTTTGAGTTGCCGATGATACGTTCAGCGTCAGATCCTTAAGGAAGTTGCTTTCATAAGGCGCCTTGGATATGATGAACGCATCAGCTACAGTCCTTGTACTGCCTGAGATAGTAACATATGACTCGTATTCCTTAGCGGTGAAGGTTCCGTAGGTAGTGAGCTGACCGTCTGTAGCAGAGTTCGCGCTGCCGCGTTTTGGATACATATAGGTGATCTTATAATAGTGATCCGTTTTAGTGATTTTTGAGGTATAAGGCAGAGACTTATAGGTCTGTGCCGTACCGGCATCGTTCCAGAGTTCATCTACAGTAAATCCGAAAGTATACGGATTAGTAGTAGTTGAAGTAGCATCTCCGAAGAACGTCTTTTTCTCATCATCTGTATTTATATCTGCTGTCGCCGGAGCATCTATTTTGTTGAATACATCGTCACCGGATTTTGTTGTTGTTAACGTAACCTCAATGTAATTATTCTTAACTGCGTTTGATACATAGTTGGTATCAAGCGTAACATCTTCAGTTGTTTTACCTGAATCATAAAGCAAGTTGGTCTTAGCGTTGGTTGCATATACCTTAACCTGAATTTCAGTAGTACCTGCACCGGTTGAATCAGAACTGAGATGATGTGAGAGATTAAGGTATCCGTCAGTCAGAGGCTTGAAGCGGGCTACGAGCGTATCCTTAGAGGACATCGGCGTCGAAGCAGAAGCCTGATCGCTCAATTCGGTATAAACGCCGCCGTCGTACTCGATCTGCCAGCTATCGAATACCCATCCTGAAGCTGAAACAGCCTTAAATTCAAAGTCGCCGGAGTTGATCAGTACATCGCCGGAAGACATATTGCCGTCAAAGGCAGTATTAGTAAAGTAAGCTTTACAGCCGGTATATGAACCTTGGTTAGTCTTGCTGTTATAGCCGGTTGTATATTTAGCTTCATCAACATAAGTTGTACCGTCATAGTACTGGATCTTGATATCTGCGTTTACCATATCTGTAGCGTAGGTATAATACCAGCGCGCGTCAAGACGCTTAGCGCCGTAAGCGTTAGTATCAGAGCTCGAGTTGGTTTTACCTTTACGCTGCTGATCAGACTCGTAGGTGATATAGACATATCTGCCTTTGGCGTTAGTTCCAGCGGTACCGCTTGTATTAAGCGTATTATACAGATTCTTATAGTTGTTGATAGTGTCAGAGTAAGTAACACCGTCAAAGCTTCTGTTGGTTACGTTCGGATAGGTAGTCGTGCTGAAGCTTGATGACGAATTGAGCAGGAATACCGACGGCGGAACCGCCTTGCGTGTAGCTGTGCCTCCGTTCGCTGTCTGCAGAGTATAATTTGCTCCTATATATCCGGCAGACGTACCGTCCGCGTTAGTGATCGCTGTGTCATATCCGCTTGCAGAATCAGGAGTATAAATCAACCAACCGGTAGCGTAGTCACCGGCCATGTTTTCATTATAACCTGTAGAAACGACACGTATAGCCGGCTTCGCCGTTTCAGCTGAAGCGCTGTAAGTAGTGGAGATAACGTTACCGAAAAGGTCAACAGGTCTGCCGTAACGATCGGTAAGCAGCTCCCATCCGTTACCTGATTTAGCGATATCTTTTACATACTGAGAAGTCGATGTTGAATCGGAACCGTATAATGACGTATACGGATCGTTTTTGCCAAAGCCCCAGTTAATATAGCTGCTATAACCGTTTGTACCGGTGTTGTACGCATCACCGTAAATGTCACGGTTGTATCTGGTAGTGTCTCTCTTTATACGCAGGATGATCGCATTAGGCTTGTTACCGTTACTGTCGCGCTTCTCATTATATATCTTGTAGAAGTCGTCGAAGTCATATGTCTGTCTATGGGTCTCATCATTACCCTCGTCGCCTGATTTTGTATCCCAGTTATAAATAAGATTACGGTGTACATGATCGGCGTAACCGTTGTTGACCGTAACGCCCTTGATGATTGTGCCGTTTTTAGCTGAGTCAAAAATAGCGTTGCTGGTGATCGGAACCGCCATGCTGTACTTACCGTCTACATAGACCATCGGCTGACCGGGATATACGCCGAAGCTGTTCTGGTAACCGGAAAGGTTGCCGTAGAAGGGATAGCAGTAAGGCGTATTGCCCCAACCATCGTCCTGCAGGGGCTTGTCATAGCCCTCAAGATAGAATGTTATGGAGTTGGTATTGTTTGCAAAGTAGTAAATAGGAGTAATCTCAAACTTAGTATTAGATGCAGCTGTCGCAGGAATGGTGTAGTACATGGTGTACGCGCCTGAGCTGCCGTCGCCGGTACCGGAGTTTACGCCCTTGACATTGTCACCACACTTATAGGTGACGCCGTTGATACACCAGCCCTTGACATAATACTTTGATCTCAGATCACTGACTGTAGTAGTTCCGTTGCTTAATGAATCGGATATGGTAGTAGTGATCTTGATCTTTGTACCTGCCTCAAGGCTGGCTGTCTGGAACCAGCTCGAACCGCTGTAATCGTTAGTGGAATCATTGATATCGCAGTTTGTCTCTGTAATACCAGTGATAGCGCCGCCGCCGGAGTTATACATTTTTGTTCTTGCTATCGCGGCAAAGTTATAATTATAATGCTTTGAGCTGGGATTGCCGTAATCTAAACCACTCATGCCGGTAGCACCGGGATATTCCTTTGAAGATGAACTGCGCTTATCCCAGTCGATAGGCGCGGCTCCGTCCTTTGCGTAGACGGTAACACTGTTACCACCGATCGTCCATGAAAGAACATTGGTTAAGGCGTTCCAAGTAAAGGTAATATTCTTACCCTGCGCGCCAGTAACCAGCCACTTGTTATCTTTTTTGGGACTTTTGTCTGTTTTAGTCGGGTCGGCAGCTACGCCGTTGCCGGCTCCGTGAGTGGCGGGATGATATGCACTGGAATTATTGTCCCAGATAGTCACGTATTGCGTAGCAGCAGTAGAGGTAAGCGTGTATGTCCAGTTGTTGCCGGTAGACGATGTGAAGGGATATGTTGTACCATCTGTATCAGAACCGTTGACATAACCGGTGAGGTAAACGGCAGTTTCAGGTGTAACCCAAACGGAGATATCATCATTTGCAGAGTCTACATATACCCATACGGTCTTCTTGACACTTGGGTTGGTAACCTTATAGGCCTTATTGGTATCTGAACGCCAGCCCTTTGTAGGATCCTCGCGATTTGTCGTTACCTCAATGTCATTATCTTTATCTTTAGCGCCCCAGAAATAATCAGTGTTTCCTACTTTATTGTAGAACTTGAAATAATGTGTGGTATTAGAACCGGCACTAAGTATATAAGTATAATACTTATGAGTTCCGTTTGAACCCATATATGTCATTTCATAGTCTGTACGTCCGGTAGAAGTGCCGTCAGTACCCCATTTTTCATGTCCGTTAAAGTTACCGAAAATATACATTTTATCAGTATTACCACTGCTGCTGGAAGGCTTGGACTGAACCTTAACAGTAACCGCGTTATCGCTGAACGACAGAAAGAAAGTCCATCTACCGGCGACATCTATGTCGATAGACGCATTATCACCGTTACCCTTTGCAAGGTTGGTTTCAGAATTAGTCGAGTTGCTCAACGTTTCACCGTTGCCGAACCACTGTCCGTTTGCTACAACTTTGAATGGCTGACTGCCTGTTGAATCAAAATAGCAACTAATAGTAGCTTTGTTATCACTTATTGATCCGCTGTTGCCTTCGCCCCAGCCGTTGAACTCGCCTTTGATATATGCGTTGCCATCCCAACCTGTATCGGCGATGTCAGCATCAGCTTTCTTATTGAGCTTAAGAACGTCGTCGACATCGTCCTCAGGCACGACCTCATAGTTCGGCTCTGAGTTATCGTCGTCGACAGCCTTGTCGGAGGCTTCTTCGTCAGCCGCGGCAACATCTACAGAGGCGCCTGCCTTGGCGGCGTCGACGAGCACAGCCGCGCCGTTGCCCTCAAAGTCAGCAGCTATAGCGCTCAGTACCGAGCCGGAGCCGATAGCCGTGAGGAGCATGACGAAGCACAGCACCAGCGCTATAGCGCGGGAGCTGAAGCCCGATAGGGTTTTTGTTCGTGTGGTTTCATTTTTCATACAAAGGTTCCTCCCTTAAGAGTTTTGTTTTTTGCGATCTATGTAAATCTGTATGAGTACAGAATTGATGCCGGGGTGGGAATTAGGAATTTCGGGAAACGCCGACACGCGTGTCCGCGTTTTGGATTGATATATAGGGCGTGGAGTTGTGTCATTCTGAGCGAAGTCGAAGAATCTTGCTGCAGAAGCCCGTATTGTGTCATTCTGAGCGAAGTCGAAGAATCTTGCTGCAGAAGCCCATGATGAAGATCCCTCGACAAGCTCCGGATGACAACGTTTTTGATTTGTTGTTAGCGCAGTGACGGGTCGAGGCTACCTTTTCTAATTGAGACTATAGGCTTCTGATAACTCCGACCTAAGCGTCCGATTATTAAACTAATATTCACAAAAATGAATATTATTATGTATATTTACCGTTGATCAGAGCGGTGTGTTTACTGCATTTTTATCGAAAAACAATTGGATTTTAACCGATTTCGGCTACTTGTAAAACTTGGTAAATCTACCATATTTATGCAAAATATGCATGCTTAAAACGGCAGTTTTGTATAGGCAGAGCCCTTAAAAATCAGAGAACCGCATATCACCGCATACGCAAAAATTACATAGCTCCCCTTATCATCCTATTTTAATAGTTGAATTATATCAAATATCAAAACAATAGTCAAGAATGAATACCGCTTTTTTTCGAAAACCACTATATTTTGTATACTTCGACTACCGCGGGGGTATTCGCTTAGACAAATTGCACAAAAAGCATCGTTCTTTATTAGATATAAGGTAGAAAATCAGGATCGGGCGGTTTTTGGGGTGTAAGCGAAAAAACGCTCTCGTTTATCAGAGAGCGTTAGGGGTGATTTTTCGGTGCTCATACTAATCCTTAATAAAAACATTTATCATCTATTGGACTAAATTCCGCATAGCTTTGTTGGGCTCCTTGACAGGCGCCAGCCTGCCTGCGTCGCCCGCNNNGCTCCTTGACAGGCGCCAGCCTGCCTGCGTCGCCCGCCGCGCTCTGCGAAATTTATCCCTAATACCTTATTAAATCTTTTTATCAAGGATTAGTATAAGGATGACATAATCGGCGCTATGGAAGATCCCTCGACAAGCTCGGGATGACAAGGTGGGAGTTCGAGATGACAAGGTGGGAGTTCGAGATGACAGGGTGGGAGTTCGAGATGACAGAGTGAGAGTTCGGGATGACAGGGTTGGTGCTCGAATGACAAAGTGGGTGCTCGGATGACTCATGCTGTCATCCTGAGCGGAGTCGAAGGATCTTATATATCATTCCCATCCATCACTGAGACTTATCCATCCGGGATTGACGCTCTCAACGAGTCTGTTCTTTTTGAGACGACTCCACCCTTTCAACTGCTTTTCCCGCTCGATAGCTTCTCTGGGATTATTAGTCGTCTCATAGTACACCAACTTGTTGACGTTATACTTACTCGTGAATCCATCTGCAATATGATTCTTATGTTCATAAAGCCGACGCTCTAAATTGTTAGTAACGCCTATATACATTACCTTATTATCCCAATTTGTGAGTATATATACATAGAAAGTATCGTGTGACATATTGTTGTAAAATAATCAAATTATGATTCGAATTAAGATCCCTCGACAAGCTCGGGATGACAAGCGTGCTGTTTCGGATGACAGGTGGGTGTTCCTGATGACAGGTGAGCTATGAAAGATCCCTCGACAAGCTCGGGATGACGGGTGAGAGTTCGAGATGACAGGGTTGGTGCTCTTGATGACGAGTTATCGAGGGATTAAAAATTTATTATATTATCACAGCTTCTCGACTATAGCCTTGGTGTCGCGGGCTATGGCGAGCTCCTCGTTGGTGGCGATGACAGCAACGGGGATGGAAGAATCCGCGGAAGAAATGAAGGCTGTGTCTCTGGTGACGGCGTTGACCTCTTTGTCGAGCTTGACTCCGGCAAAAGCGAGATAATCTATGACAGCCTCACGCAGAGCGGGCTGGTTCTCGCCTAAGCCCGCGGTGAAGACGATGCCGTCGCATCCGCCCATGGCTACCCAATACTGACCTATGTACTTAGCGATCTGATAGTAGAGCATCTGGTGTACGAGAGCGGCTCGGTGGTTGCCCTCTTCCTCAGCCTTGGTGACGTCACGGTCATCGGAGCTGACGCCCGAGATACCTAAGAGACCGGACTTCTTATTGAGCAGGGTGTTCATCTCCTGAGGAGTGAAGCCCTCTTTCTCGGCTATGAAGGTGACTACCGAGGGATCGAGACAGCCTGAGCGTGTGCCCATGAGGATGCCGTCGAGGGGAGTCAGACCCATGGAGGTGTCTATTACCTTGCCGTACTTAACGGCTGTGATGGACGAGCCGTTGCCGATATGACAGGTGATGAGCTTAAGATCCTTGATATCCTTGCCCATGAGGTCAGCCATGGCTCCGGATACAAAGCGGTGGGATGTGCCGTGAGCGCCGTAGCGGCGGACAGCGTACTTTTCATAATACTCATAGGGTACGGCGTACATATAAGCCTTTTCGGGCATGGTGGAGTGGAAGGCGGTATCGAATACGACTACCATGGGCACGTCGTCGCCGAATACCTGCTTGCAGCCGCGTATAGCCTGTACATGACCGGCGTTGTGCAGAGGAGCGAGAGGAATCAGACTCTCGATGCCCGCGATGACCTCATCGGTGACGAGCTCGGGATCGCTGAACAGAGCGCCGCCCTGTACTATACGGTGACCGATAGCGGATACCTCGCTGAGGTTTTTGATAACGCCGTACTCCTCGGAGAGCAGAGCCTCGCTGACAGCATGGAACGCCTTAGCGTGATCGGGCATGGGTATCTCTTTGGTATAAGATCGTCCGTCGGCGGTCTTGTGACCGATGAAGGAGCCCTCCTGACCGATGCGCTCGCAGTTGCCCTTGGCAATCATCTGCTCGGTGTCCATATCTATGAGCTGATACTTCAGGCTCGAGCTGCCCGCGTTGATTACAAGAATTTTCATATTAGTCATCCTCCTATTGAAAAACGCAATTTTTTGACATATACTATAATAGTATATTTCGGTGAGTATTTCAAGTATTTTCAGAAAGTAATTTGGTTGAGATTGCCACGGGATCGGCACTCGTGCCATTCCCTCGCAGTGACAAATTTTGAACGGGTGGTGTGAAAATGAGCAGAGTAGGCGTGATATGTGAGTTCAATCCGTTTCATAACGGGCATAAATTTCTTTTAGAGAAAATAAAAGCCGAATACGGTGACGAGATCGTCTGCGTGATGAGCGGTAACTTTGTACAGCGCGGAGATATCGCGATAACCGACAAATACGCGCGAACCTGTGCCGCTCTGCAAAACGGAGCGGATATCGTCATAGAGCTGCCGACCGCCTACGCCGTGTCATCGGCGAGGATATTTGCCGAGAACGGCGTCAGAGCCGCCGCCGCCATGGGGTGCGATAGGCTGTGCTTCGGCGCGGAGAGTGACACCGGCAGTCTGACAGAGCTGTCGGAGCTGCTCATGAGTGACGACATCAACC
The DNA here is from genome assembly GCA_902776975.1 of uncultured Ruminococcus sp. Taxonomy (GTDB): domain Bacteria; phylum Bacillota; class Clostridia; order Oscillospirales; family Acutalibacteraceae; genus Ruminococcoides. The sequence goes on along the minus strand of CACYSI010000046.1, from coordinate 11,054 downwards.
GCAAAATACGCGGATATATGGATGAGGGTATGTACTATCCCAAGGCGCTGAGTCTCGCCGTCGGTGAAGGCCGGGCGGATATCATCTGTCAGCCGAATAACATACTCGCGCTTGAATACATCAAAGCGTGCAAGGAGCGCGGTATACAGCCCGCAGCCATCGAGCGCAGAGGCGCTGCGCATGACAGCCGTGAATCAAGCGAGGATATAGCGTCGGCAAGCATGATACGCGGGCTGATAGAATCGGGAGAGGACTATCACAGCTTTACGCCTATGACGATAGAGATGCCGTGCAGTCTGAACGCGATCGAAGCGGCGATACTGTATCGGCTGAAAACCATAGCAGCCGATGAACTTGCTCAAATAGCCGAGGTGGATGAGGGCTTGGAGAACAGGCTGACAGAAGCGGCGAAAAAGTATAATTCTACAGAAGAAATATTGTCCGCTGTCAAAACAAAGCGCTACACCATGGCTCGGCTCAGGCGGATAGTGATACAGACGGTGCTGGGCATCACTTCGGAAATACAAAACACTCCCCTGCCCTATCTGCGCGCGCTCGGGCTGACGAGCGGTCGCGAGAGTATGCTGAGCGGTGCGACTCTGCCGCTGATAGTTAAGGTAAAGGCTGATTATGACAGGCTGGATAATTCTGCAAAGGAAATATTCAGCGTAGATCTGAGAGCGGCGGAGCTGATGAACATAGCGCAGAACAGCGTGATAAATGAGTTCACACAAGGCGTGATAAAGCAACAATAACCGGTTTCGGATATAGCAAAGCCCCGACGCTCGTCGGGGCTTTTACGTTTATACCGGATGGACTTTATTCACTGTATCAACTAAGCTCGAGTTGATGCCGAGCTTCTTATCGCGGCGCTTCTTGAAGAAATCTACCGCTACCTTGGGGAACTGGGCGTAGCTGAGGACGTCCTCCTCCTGCTCGATATACTGAGGTATCTCGGCGCGGAGCTTCTCAAGCTCGGGCTCGAGCAGATCAGCCGGGCGGCAGTCGATAGGCTTCATGTCGCCGATGATCCTCTTGCGGAACTCGGGGTCGATAGGCATGGGTGTGGTGCCGTACTTGCCGGCTACAAGATCCTTGAACTCGTTGGTACACATCTTGTAGCGCTCGCCTGTGATGACGTTGAACACCGCCTGTGTACCGACTATCTGGGAGGTCGGGGTGACTAGAGGAGGATAGCCGCTGTCCTCACGCACACGGGGAACCTCGGCGAGAACCTCACCTAACTTATCCTCCTTGCCCGCCTGCTTGAGCTGGCTCAAAAGGTTAGACAGCATACCGCCGGGCACCTGATATATCAGAGCGTTGGCGTTGGTGGCGAGCATCTTGGGGTCGAGCAGACCCGACTTGATGTACTTCTCACGAAGAGTCATAAAGTAATCGCGTATCTCATTGAGCGCCTGCAGGTCGAGACCCGTATCGTACTCGGTACCCGCGAAGGCGGCGACCATGCTCTCGGTGGGAGCGTGGGACGTACCCAAAGCGAGCGGAGATATAGCGGTGTCGATGATGTCTACGCCTGCCTCAACGCCCTTGATAAGGCACATGGACGCAAGACCCGAGGTATAGTGCGTATGCAGCTGCAGGGGCAGGTCTACCTCAGCCTTGATAGCCTTGACGAGCTTCTCGGTGTTATAGGGCGTCAGCAGAGCCGCCATATCCTTGATGCAGATAGAGTCAGCGCCGGCGTCGGCTATGCGCTTAGCGTACTCGACATAATACTCGTCGGTGAAGACGGGGCCTGTGGTGTAGCTGATAGCTACCTGGGTATGAGCGCCCTCTTTCTTAGCGGCGGTTATAGCGCTCTTGAGGTTCTTGATATCATTGAGCGCGTCAAAAATACGGATGATGTCGATACCGTTGGCTACCGAGCGCTGTACAAAGTACTCGAGCACATCATCGGCATAATGGCGGTATCCGAGCATATTCTGACCGCGGAAGAGCATCTGCAGCTTAGTGTTCTTGCAGTGATCGCGGATGGTGCGCAGACGATCCCACGGATCCTCGTTCAAAAATCTCAGACAGCTGTCAAAGGTTGCGCCGCCCCAGCACTCGAGGGAGTAAAAGCCGATCTTGTCCATCTTATCGAGGATGGGCAGCATCTCCTCGGTGGTCATGCGGGTAGCGATGAGGCTCTGGTGAGCGTCGCGCAGAGCTGTCTCGGTGACTAAAATCTTTTTGCTCATGGGTATCTCTCCGATCATGCGATGGTGACAAGGGTAGCGCCCGTATCTACGCTCGCGCCCTTGCTGACCGCGACAGAGGATATAGAGCCGTCACGGGGAGCCTTGATCTCGTTCTCCATCTTCATAGCCTCGAGGACTACGAGGACGTCGCCCTTCTTGACCGACTGACCCTCGCTGACGTTGACGGACACGATGGTGCCGGGCATGGGAGCGGCTACCTTCTCGCCCGCGCCGGCGGCAGCCTTGGGAGCGGCGGCCTTCTTGGGAGCGGGAGCGGCAGGAGCTGCCGCGGGAGCGGGTGCGGCGTCGGAGCCGAGCTCCTCTACCTGTACGTCATATACTGTACCGTTTACGGTGATTCTCAGATTTTTCATATATATACCTCTCTATCAAGTGTATGTAGGGGCGGGTCTTGACCCGCCCGTTCGCGCAGCGAATGACATTAAGTGTTGGTTATGGTATCAAAAAGCAAATGCTTTTTGATCGGGCGGGTCAAGACCCGCCCCTACAAAAACGTCTCAGGACTTCGTACTATGCTTCTTGGGAAGGGATGATACTCGCTTTGAGCTGAGCATATCCAGCGCTCTGACGAGCTTATCGCGCAGATCCTCGGGGGCGACTATATCGTCTACATAACCGTCCTCGGCAGCCTTGACCGCAGTCAGCTCAGATCTTACGAAAGCCTGAGCCTTAGCGTCCTGCTCGGCTACGGGAGCGTCGGCGATAGACGGGTCGAGTATGAAGGCAGCCGCCTTGGGAGCTACGGGAGATACTACGGCGTCAGCGAGAGCCCATACAGCGTCGGCGCCCGAGGCTGAACCCGCGAGAGCTATATATACCGCGCCTACCGCAGTACCGGAGATAAGGGATATCTTGGGAGCGGTGGACTCGGCGTAGACCGAGATGAGCTCAGAAGCGTCGGACAGAGTCTCAAAGCCCTCGGCGTCAACTACGGTGATGACCGGTATCGAGAAAGCGTCGCAGAAGCGGACATGACCCGCTATCTTAGCGGCGCTGTCGGATGATATGACTCCGCCCTTGGTGACGACTATACCCACGGGATAACCATTGACCCTGCCGAATGCCGTGCATACAGGCTCGCCGTAGCCGCAGCCGACACACAGCAGACTGTTGTCATCGGCAAAGAACTTGGGCAGCTTGTCCGGGTCTGAATACGCGGGCACGCTCTCAAAGGCGGGAGCGGGCTCAAGGTTGTTTGAGGGCAGATAGGTCAGCAGAGCCTTAGCCTTATCTATACAAGCCCCGATACCCTCGCAGATGAACGAGATGTTGCCCTCTTTGAGGTTAGCTTCGGCAGAGGAGCTCTCGCCCGAGGTATCCACGGACAGGCTCGCGTCCTTATCCATGATGATGAAATCGGCAGAAGCCGCCGTGAGAGCTGATGTACCCAAGCAGCTGCCTAAGATAACTGAGATCTGAGGCACAACGCCGCTGAGCTTATTGCTCTTGCGCAGGATATCGCCGTAGGCGGCGAGCAGCTCGTACTTCTGATCGAGTCTGCCGCCTGCCGAGTTATAGAAGCCCACAACGGGAGCGCCTGTCCTAAGCGCCGCGTTATAGAGCTTAGTGATCTTCTTAGCCTGAGTCTTGCTCATAGCTCCGCCGCAGACGTCAACGTCCTGAGCGAAGGCATAGACAGGTATGCCGTCTACACAGCCGTAGCCCGTCACAGCCTCTGCCTCACCGCCGCCGCTCTTGAGATAAGCGTCGGTCTCTTCAAAGCTGCCCTCGTCAAAAAAGGCGCTGAGCACATCGTAGGCTGAATACTTTTCAGTACTCACAAACATTCCTCCATATACGGACGAATCGCGGATATCCGTATGAACACCCGTAATTACGCCGCAAATTATTTCATTTTATATTATAGTACACAGAGAGTAAAATAGCAAGGATTTTTTAGTTGATAGTTGGTAGTTAGTGGTTGGTAGCAATAAAAGCCTTACCCTCTTACACAGCGCTCTTGAAGCTGTCATCCTGAACGCAGTGAAGGATCTTTAAGCAGACGACTGCGAAAAAGATTCTTCGTAACTCTCAGAATGACACAGGATAATCACAGAACGCCAATCACTAACTACTAACTACCAACTACCAACCAACAACCATCTAATGTCCATGCTTGAGCACCTTCGACAGGTCGCTCTTGCATATGCCGTCCGTGACGGTGAAGCGCAGAGCCTCCAGCGTGGGGTACAGCATCGGATCGCTGCACTCGAGGTAGTAGCACGAGTGATTGAGCCCCCACGAGCCGAGAGCGCGCATGACAGTATCGAGCACAGCGAAGGTGGGTCTGTCTATATCCGAGGGGTCGGCAGGGAGCGGATAAAGCTCGGTGATGACTATAATATAGCCGTTGAGCTTGAACCGCACAGCTCCGCACGGCTCGCCGTCCAAAAAGGCGTTGAGGGTCTTTACCTCGCTTGCTTCATTATTCGGATCGGGTTTTACAACTAACATAGCTGCTCCTTTCGGTATCGCTTATCAAGGGTCAAAATGATTTTTCTCGGTGAGAAGCCTCTGAGAGTTAGGAATGAGGAATTTCGGGAAACGCTTGTCCGCGTTTTGAATTTATCAATGTAACAATTAACGATAACTCCGCTGCTCTGAAAAAGCAGTCGTTTGATCTATCATAACAAATCGGGTGCGGGCAACGCCCGCCCTTAACTCCTAACTCCTAATTCTTAACTCCTAACTATAAGAGGGTTACCGATTCACAGCAGTGTGGGATCAAACGCCTCATTGGGGTTGGGGTCGGCGTAGAGCTTGCGAACCTCTATATCGGTGAGGTCGCGGTACATGCCCGAGCGCAGTCCGCCGAGCTTGACGCCGCCTATGGCTATGCGCTTGAGTCGGGCTACCTCTAAGCCTACATCGGCGCACATCTTGCGTATCTGGCGGTTGCGTCCCTCTCTGATGACTACCTCCAGCACACATCTGCCGTTGTCCTTATCGCGGCTGACTACCCTTATCTGAGCGGGGGCAGTCTTTCTGCCGTCAATGACCACGCCTGTCGAGAGCTTATTGACCTGAGCGTCGTTGATATCGGGGCGCACGGTGACTCGGTACACCTTGTTGACGTGCTTTTTGGGGTGCATAACGTGATTGGCGAACTCGCCGTCGTTAGTCATCAGCAGCATACCCTCGCTGTCGCGGTCGAGTCTACCCACGGGATAGAGCCTCTCGTCGATATCTCTGATCAGGTCGGCTACGCACCGTCTGCCGCGCTCGTCGCTCATGGTGGTCAGCACTCCGCGGGGCTTGTTGACCATGATATAACGCAGCTTCGGCTTAGCAGTACCGGTGACTCGGCGCTTGCCCACATACACCTTGTCGCTGTAGGGGTCTACCTTATCGCCTATCTGAGCTACTCTGCCGTTGACCCGCACTCTGCCGGCTTTTATCAGCTCTTCGCTCTTTCGTCGTGAGGCTACGCCGCAGTCGGCGAGCATCTTCTGTAATCTTATCAGTGCCACTTTAACAAATCCTTTATAAATTGAATCAAACTTCGTCTTGTATCGTTATACTCTACGTCTTCGGCAAACATCAAGCGGCTCTCACCCACCGTCTCGCCTTCTGCCGTATATATAATTTTACCTGCCGTGTCATCCGCTTTTACGGGAGCGTATACGAAGGCAGGCAGGTATATCTCGGCTTTCAGAGCCGAGGCTTTATCTCGGGGCAGTATAAGCTGAGGGGGAGCCGTCGTGTACAAAGCTACAGTATCGCTGACTCCTCCCGCTATGTCTATGCTGTCGGGTAAGTCTGTATCGGGCTGTACGGCGCAGCAGCTCTCAAAGCCATAGTCATACAGGGCGATATGGTCAAACCAGTCGTGACGGTCGTTGAGGGTCACGGCAATCAGCGTCATGCCGTCTCTGTGAGCCGCCGTGACGAGGCATCTGCCGCTCTTGTCGGTGTAGCCGGTCTTGCCGCCGATACAGCTCTCATACATCCTGAGCAGCTTATTGTGGTTGGGATAGGTGACGAACTTGCCCTCGGGCGCGACAAAACGCACCGTCATCGAGGTCTGAGCGGTGATCTCCTTAAAGCGCGGGTTCTCCATAGCCTCAGCCATGAGCAGAGCCATATCGCGCGCGGTGGAATAATGCCCGTCGTCGTCGAGTCCGCTCGGGGTGACGAAGCGGGTATTCTCCATACCTATCTCAGCCGCTCTTCTGTTCATCAAAGCGGCAAAAACCTCGACGCTGCCCGCTATGGCTATAGCCGCGGCATTGGCTGCGTCGTTGCCGCTCTGCATCATCATACCTACGGCAAGATCATCGAGAGTCACTCTCTCGCCTACCTTGAGGTACATGGAACTGCCCTCGGCTGTCATCTCGTCGGTGAACTCAACGGTCTTGTTGTCAGAGGCGGCATGCTCGAGCGTGATGAGCGCGGTCATGATCTTAGTGGTAGAAGCCATGGACAATCGCTCATCCGGGTTTGAGGAGAGCAGCAGCTCGCCGTTGTCGGGACAATAGAGCGCGTACGCCTGAGCCGAGGTCTCGACCTCAGCGGAGCTTACCGGCAGAACGCCGACATATACGAGCATTATCGCGGCAAGAGCTATACAGAACAGTCTTTTCATAAAATCACCCGTATATAATATGAGGTGCATCGGGGATTTATGAATTGGCGTCAACACAGTTGACTGATAAAGCGGTAACGTTTTGCCTGATCCCGTTAATTGCTGTATCGGATAGGTTATCACCTCATCCGACCTTTACGGCTCTTCGGGAGCCGTAAAGCCCACCTTCCCCTCAAGGGGAAGGCTCGAAGCAGTTATTTCTCGAAGCTGTCGATATCAGCCTGGAGGTCGGTCTTGTCCTTATCCTTGCTGATGAACGAGGATATCTTATCGAACGCCTCGGGGATCATGCCTACGATCCTGTCAGCGGCGCCGTCGTACTTCTCGATCGGGATGAATTTGACGTTGCCCTTGGTGATGCTCAAAAAGCCGATGGGCTGGATAGATACGCCCGCGCCCGAACCGCCGCCGAAGCTCTCGCGGGTATCCTGCTTGGTGGGCAGGTCTGAGCCGCCCGACGCGAAGCCGTAGGCAACCTTAGACACGGGGATGACGGTAGTGCCGTCGGGTGTCGTGATAGGATCGCCGATGATGGTGTTGACGTCGATCAGGTCCTTGATCTTGCGCATGGAAGTTTCCATTAAACTGTTGATAGGATGTTCACTCATAGTATTGTTCCTCCTTGGGGTTTATTTGTTTATGTTAGATGATTGATGATAAATGATAGATGAACAGTGTATTAAAGGCGGTATAAAGCCTGAAGCTCATATAATCAGGAATCAGGAGTTAGGAATTATGAATTATGGGAAACGCGTGACCGCGTTTTGAGTTTTATAAAACGACATTTAACAATAACGTCGCTTTCTCTGAAAAAGCACACGTTTGATTTATTGATACAAATCGGGTGCGGGCAACGCCCGCCCTTAACTCCTAATTCCTAACTCCTAATTCCTAACTGACTATAGCTTTATCCTCGCTATAATGATCTTGACGCCTGCCTTGAGAGCCTCCCAGACGACGAAGATGATACGCAGATAGGCGTGCACATCGGCGTAGGTCTCGGTCTTTCGGTCGGGTTCAAAGGTTGGCTCGATACCTACGTTATAATCCCTGCACACCGTAGCGTTGGTGATGATGTTCACGGCGGGATAGACGACAGAGCACAGCTTGCCGTAGCTCTCGGCAACAGACGCGGCGTCCTCACCCGCTAAAAGTATGCCCAAATCGAACTTTTTGATGACGACATGGGAGATCAGCCCTTTTAAGGCTCCCAGAGCGATCTCTACGACTGACCAGAGCAGAGAGAGCAGACCGCTCAAGCCCTTCTTCTCCTTCAACTTCTGTATCAGAGAGGGCTTCTTCTCTTTCTCTTCCTTCGGTTTTTCTTTTTTCTTCGGCTTAGGCTTCTCGGGTTTTTTCTCTTTCTTCTCGGGCTTCTCTTCGGATGGCAGTACCTTTATGCGAAAGAAAAGTATCTTGATCGTAAGAGTGAGGCTGTCGTTATAGGTAGCCAGCACCTCGACCTTGATAAGCATGATGAGAAAGAGCAGCAGAAGTATACCAAGCAGTATGCCGAGCAAAATCTTGAGTACAATCAATTTACTTGCCTTCTACAGCCTCGGCTACGATATCCTCTACCGTGCCTGTCAGCTCGTCGTTATCGTTAGTATCCGCTTCTGTGTCGGTTTGATCCGCTTCATTCTCAAAAATACTGAGCTGTCTGCCCCTGTCGCCCTTGTCCTCGTCCTTGGGTATGGGCGGCAGCTCGTCCAGCGAGCGTATCGAGAAGCACCTCAAAAAGTGATCTGTGGTGCCGTACAGAAGGGGTCTGCCGGGCAGCTCGAGTCTGCCCTTCTCCTCTATAAGACCCTTGGTGGTCAGAGAGCCGATGACGCCTGAGCAGTCAACTCCGCGCACCTGCTCTACAAAGCTCTTGGTGACGGGCTGGTTATACGCGATGACCGCCAGCACCTCCATAGCCGCCTGTGAGAGCGGAATGTTGCGTCTGAGGTCCATAGCCTTGCGCACCTGGGGAGCGTACTTCTTGACCGATACCATCTGATAAGAGTCGTTGAGTCTGATTATCGTGATGCCCCTGTCGAGCTGAGCGTACTCGTCGATGAGTATATCCATCTGAGTCTTAAGAGCGCTCTCGGGCAGCTCAAAGGTCTCGCACAGTCTCTTGATATCTACGGGATCACCCGCGGCGAACAGTATAGCCTCGATAGCGGAGCGATATTCTTTTTCTGTCATTTGCGATCCTCCTCTATCATCCTGACGGTGGCTGAGTCGCCGTCACCCTCTATACGCACACGCTTGCCCTTGACCAGCTCCAGCACCGCGAGAAAGGTAGCTACCAGCTCGCTCTTGCCTTTGCTCGCCTCAAAAAGCTCGCCGTAGGTCACTGTCCTGCCGTGCCACAATCGGCGCATGACATGGATGATGCGCGACGATACCGACACGATCTTTCTGCTTACTATACCCGCGAACGCCGAGCGGTCCGGAGGCAGCCTGCGCTGACCTCTGCCCACCGCGCTGACATAAGCTGCCGAGATATCCTCGGGCAGATGTATACGGTTATATGTAAGGTCAAAATCGACCTTGGACGGGTTCTTTGTAAAGGTATCAAAGTCTACCATAGGCGCGAGCATACGGGCTGTATCCCTGCAGAGCTGATACTCGATCAGCTGTCCGGTAAGCTCCTTCTTGAGGTCCTCAGCCTCTTCTTCATACTTAGGCAGGAGCATGGCGGACTTGATATACACGAGCCGTGACGCCATCTCGAGAAACTCGGAGGCTATATCCATCTCGTTCTCGCGCATGAGCTCTATCTGCTCCATATACTGGTCGAGCAGATCGGCTATCTTGATGTCATATATGTCTATCTTGTTTTTGATCACCAGAGTCAGCAGCAGGTCGAGAGGCCCGTCATAGACGTCGAAGTGATAGGTCAGCTGACCCTCCCCTATCTGTACCGTATCGGCGTCGGAGGGCAGTATGGTGATCTGATTATTCGCTTGTTCGGGCATACCGTCGCCTCCTCAATCAAACATCGGGAGTTATATGTTATACTTATTGTAGGGGCGGGTCTCGACCCGCCCGCTGCATGACGGACGTTTCAATCATCTGACTCCCCACACACAGAATCAAAGGAGCTGTATGCTTGGGAGAGTCAGGCGCGTGTCACGCACCACGACTGCAATAGGCTCATATTCGGGAGGGTCAAGACCCTCCCCTACATTAGATTTTTGTACATTGCTTGCAAAAGCGCTCAAAGCAAACGCTCGGCAATATCAACAGCTTAAATCAGAAGAACGAAAAAGGCAGAGCTGTCAGCCAGCTCACAAACTTGAGCAGATAATTGCTCAGGAAGTTGAGCGGTACGGTCAGCACTCCTACCCACAGCAGCACCAGCAGGAGCATCGAGATGATACGCTGATAGCGGTAGAACCACTCTACAGCCCTGTCGGGCAGGAATACGAAGAGTATCTTAGAGCCGTCGAGAGGCGGTATGGGCAGCAGGTTGAACACGGCGAGACGCACGTTGATCTGCACATAAAAGCTGAAGAACATCAGCACATATCCGCCCACTGTGCCGGCAATAAAACTCGGCGCGAACTTAGCTAAAGCGTTGATTATCAGACCGCCGACTATAGCCGCCACGATGTTGGCGACAGGTCCCATAAGGGCTACTATAGCCATGCCGAGCCTAGGGTTCTTGAAGTTGCGCGGGTTTACGGGTACGGGCTTAGCCCAGCCGAAGCCGAACAGCAGCAGCGACAGCGCGCCGACGGGGTCGATATGCGCGAGAGGGTTCAGAGTCAGTCTGCCGCGGTATTTGATGGATGTATCTCCGAGCTTGGCGGCTGTAAAGGCGTGCGCCCACTCATGGAACGGAAGCACCAGAAAAATGATTATCAGTATAGCCGCTATCTGTACCGCTACCGACACAAAGTCGATCTGCTGACCTCTGAATAAACTAAAAAGCATACTTACTCCTTAATAAAACGTATATATAATAATATCGTCATACTACCGCATATAAATACAGACTACATTATACTATAAAGCCGCAAAAATAGCAAGATTAAATGACCGAAATAAAAGTTGAAATAAATTTTAAAAAAACTCTTGCATTTTTCTGCCTTTTCTGCTATTATAAACGAGTTAACGTATGTATCATGCATTTAAAGGAGGTGTACAAGCATGGCAAAATGTGATTTTTGCGGCAAGGATGTTAAATTCGGCATCAAGGTCTCTCACTCACACAGACGTTCCAACAGAACATTCAAGCCTAACGTTCA
>CACYSI010000045.1 GCA_902776975.1 uncultured Ruminococcus sp. | reverse complement strand
ACGGGACTTGAACCCGTACGTCAAAGACACACGCCCCTCAAACGTGCCTGTCTGCCTATTCCAGCACACTCGCATATCGAACAGTCGAATTATAGCATTTTATTCTTAAAATGTCAATATCAAATTTTCAAGAAATCAGAAAATAATCCGATCAAACGTATTTCGATCAACGGTTACTGCTTATTGACCGTAAAACGCATTATCAATTTATATAAAAACAAAACATAATGTTATTGTTATTTCATCAAATATATGGTATAATAATACGAATACATATAATCGACACAATCGACTGTGATACATATCAATGATTATAAGGTGTTTTTGATAACAATCAGAGAACGGAGGTATAATATGAACCTCAAAAAGCTGATAGACGTTGCTATGGGGCAAGAAAAAGCCGACCTTGTGCTCAAAGGAGCTGAGGTGCTTAATGTTTTCACCGAGCGTTTAGAACAAAAGGACGTAGCCATATGCGACGGTCGTATCGCCGGACTCGGCAGATATGACGGAAAAGCAGAGATCGATCTGAGCGGTAAGATAATCGTGCCCGGTTTTATGGACGGTCATATACATCTCGAGTCAAGCCTGCTTACGCCGGCTGAGTTTGAACGTCTTTCTCTGCCTCACGGCACGGTTGCCATTATGGCAGACCCTCATGAGATCGCTAATGTTGCCGGAACAGAAGGCATTGACTATATGATGAAGCTCTGCGAGAACCTCAGTATGCGAGTATACTTCAATATGCCGTCATGTGTCCCTGCCGCCCCGCTAGAAGAAAGCGGAGAAACGCTTGAAGCTGATGATATCAGTCCGTACTACTCTGACGACCGTGTCTTGGGACTTGCCGAAGTAATGAACTCATACAGCGTTACCTGCGGTGATGAAAAACTGCTCAAAAAAATCATCGACGCAAAGAAAAATAACAAGATAGTCGACGGTCACGCACCGTTCCTCGGAGGCAAAGACCTGTGCGCTTATACTGCCGCCGGGGTCAGATCGGATCACGAGTGTACGGACTCGGGTGAAGCTATAGAGAAGATAGCCAGAGGTCAGTGGATCATGGTGCGCGAAGGTACCGCGGCAAAAAATCTGAAAGCCCTCCTCCCTATCTGCAAGCCGCCCTACAGCAGCAGAGCTATGTTCTGCACCGACGACAGACATCCGGGAGATCTTATCAGACAAGGTCATATGGACGCTATCATCCGCGAGGCTGTGTCCTTAGGCGTCGATCCCTTTATTGCGGTCAAAATGTGTACGATAAACACTGCTTCATATTTCGGACTCAAGGATCACGGAGCTGTCGCCCCGGGCTATCATGCCGATCTCGCTGTAATAGATGATCTGACGGATTTCAATATCGAGCGGGTCTTTATAGAAGGCAGAGAGGTCGCAGAAAACGGAAAAATGACTGTAGATAATACCGAAGCGTTACCGGATAATCAAAAGATTCTGCACTCGTTCCATATGAACAAGGTCAACGCTGAAGATTTATCCACACCCGAGATAATGCATTGTCAGAGAGTCATAGGTCTGCGCAAGCATGAGCTGCTGACTGACGAAATCATAATCCAACCAACGCTCAGAGGCAGACAGAACGGCGGTATCGACGTAAAGCGAGATATCCTCAAAGCGGCTGTATTTGAACGTCATCATAACACCGGACATATCGGCGTAGGCTTCATAACAGGCTACGGTATCAAAGAGGGAGCTATCGCTACCAGTGTGGCTCATGACTCTCATAACCTGATAGTGATCGGTACTAATGACAGAGATATCGCTCTCGCGGCTGAAACAGTCAGAGAACATGAGGGCGGACTGGTCGCTGTCAAAGACGGCAAGGTGCTTGAGTGTTTGCCTCTGCCTATAGCGGGATTGATGAGTCCTTTGAGTGCCGAAGAAGTCGATCAAAAACTCCGATCGCTGAAAAAAGCGGCGAAAGAACTCGGAGCGTCCGACGATATCGACGCGTTTATGACTCTCGCCTTTGTCAGCCTACCGGTAATACCCAAGCTGAGACTGAACGGTAAGGGTATGATAGATGTGATAAATCAAGAAATCGTAGATATAACTTTTTAGGAGATAAACAATCATGAATTACGATATCATAATAATCGGAGCAGGTCCGGGAGGTATATTCTCGGCGTATGAATTCGCTACAAAGCGTCCCGATCTCAAGGTCGCCGTATTTGAAACAGGCAGCGCGCTTGAAAAACGCAAATGCCCCATAGACGGCGACAAGGTCAAGTCCTGCATCAAGTGCAAGACCTGCGCTATCATGAGCGGCTTCGGCGGCGCGGGAGCCTTCTCCGACGGTAAGTACAACATCACAAACGACTTCGGCGGAACTATGCACGAGTACATCGGCAGAGATAAGGCTCTCGAGCTGATGCACTACGTCGACAAGATCAACGTTGAGAACGGCGGCGCCGAGACCAAGCTGTATTCTACCGCAGGAAGCGATTTTAAGAAGATCTGCACCCAGAACAAGCTGCAGCTGCTCGACGCGTCTGTCCGCCATCTCGGAACCGATATCAACTACATAGTGCTCGGCAATATCTATGACAGAATATCAGGCACGGTTGATTTTCACTTCAATACTCCGGTCGAGCATATTGAGATCATCGACGGCGGCTACCGTGTACATCACAAGGGCGGCTTCGACGACTGCAAAGAATGTATAGTATCTGTAGGACGCTCGGGCTCAAAGTGGATGGAGAAGATATGCGAGGAGCTTGATATAGATACAAAGAGCAACCGAGTGGACATAGGCGTGCGTGTGGAGCTGCCCGCGGTAATTTTCTCTCATCTTACCGATGAGCTGTACGAGAGCAAGATCGTATACAGGACAGAAAAGTTTGAGGATAACGTGCGTACCTTCTGCATGAATCCCAACGGTATCGTAGTAAACGAGAATACCAACGGTATTGTCACGGTGAACGGTCACAGCTTTGAGGATCCCTCTAAAAAGACAGAGAACACAAACTTTGCGCTGCTGGTATCAAAACACTTCTCAGAGCCGTTTGAGGACAGCAACGGTTACGGCGAAAGCATAGCCATGCTCAGCAATATGCTCGGAGGCGGCGTCATAGTACAGCGCTTCGGCGATCTGGAGCGCGGCAGACGCTCAAACAAAAGCCGTATAGAAGAGTGTACCGTCAGACCTACTCTCAAAGCGACACCCGGCGACCTGAGCCTGGTTCTGCCTAAGCGAATACTCGACGATATCATAGAGATGATATACGCGCTCGACAAGATTGCTCCGGGTACGGCTAACGACGATACTCTGCTGTACGGCGTTGAGGTCAAGTTCTACAATATGGAGGTCGCTCTTGACGAGAACCTGATGACAAAGTATGAGGGTCTGTATGTAATCGGCGACGGCTCCGGAGTCACCCACTCCCTGTCGCACGCGTCTGCGAGCGGCGTATATGTAGCGCAGAAGATAATGGAAAAGCTGTAGCGCTATTACGTTACAGCTAAGAAAACAGGGCTGTTCAAAGCGAACAACCCTGTTTTTGATTTATTGATGGATCCTTAACAAACCATAAAGAGAAAAAAGGAATATAACTACACAGATAGCCATGACTGAATACTTGTATTTTCCCGAGTCAGGCGAACGCACAACAGAAGGATGCTTCGTATCGTACAGCAGCTCCACTTTCTCGCCTACACGCCGGACGGGCTCACGAGAGCGAAAGCCGGAGTGTACACTGAAAATCCCCATAGAAATCTCACCGGGATCAGTGACAATATAACTCTTTCCGTCAACAACATATTCAACATCTACGTTATGACCCTTATTCGATACGATATTGCCTTTTCCGATTCCGACAATATTGTTCACACGCACGACACGTCCTTCAACCGGTTTGTATCTGCCGCTTGAGAGCCTTCTGCTCCTAACTATCTTTAGGTATACAGAAAGTATAAATGCGGCTGCGGAGATCAACATTCCAAAGATACAAAATACCTCATCGTTCAGCATGATCATTCATCATCTAACTCGAGATCGCACGATTTGATGACTTCTTCAAGAGTTTTCGCGGAGTCACGCAGCTTAGTTATCTCTTCATTGTTCAGAGCGAACGGTATCTCGCTCTCTATGCCGTCCTTGCCGACTATAACAGGGATAGAAAGGGCTACATCGTTGATGCCGAAGCGTCCGTGCTGGATGCTCGATACGGGCAGGATACTCTTCTCGTCTCTGATGATAGCCTCGCAAATACGCTTAGTCGCCATAGCGACGCCGTAGTAGGTGGCTCGCTTTTTGCTGATGATATCGTAAGCAGCATTCTTGACCTCTTCGGCGATATTATCCTTAGCCGCGTCATGATCGTGAAAATATCCGCGCATCTCGCAGAAACGGCTGATCTCAACGCCCGATACATTAGCGCTGCTCCACGCGGCAAACTCGCTGTCGCCGTGCTCTCCGATGATGAAAGCGTGGATAGAACGCGGATCGACTCCGAGATGCTCACTGAGATTGAAGCGCAGACGGGCAGAATCAAGCACCGTACCCGAGCCGAAAACACGGTTATCGGGCAAGCCGGAGAGCTGCTTGGCAGCATATGTGAGTATATCCACGGGATTAGCTACGATAAGCAGGATGCCCTTGAAATTACGCTTAGCTATCTCGGGGATGATCGACTTGAATATGCCTACGTTCTTTTTGATAAGATCAAGACGGGTCTCGCCGGGCTTTTGAGCCGCTCCGGCTGTAACTACGATGATAGACGAATCGGCGATATCGTCATAGTCGCCCGCGTATATATCGCAGGGCTTTGAGAAAGGTACGCCGTGAGAGATATCAAGCGCCTCTCCCTCAGCCTTAGCCGTATCGGCGTCGAGCATAACTATCTCAGAGAAAAGACCGCTCTGCATCAAGGCGAACGCGGTGGCAGAACCAACAAATCCGCAGCCTACTATACCTACCTTACGAGAATTGATCGCCATATAAAACAACTCCTTAATACAATTTATACACTATAATCATACCATAAAACGGTAAAAAATCAATCCAAAAATCAATATTTATTATAGGTAGCGGCAGCATACGCTATCCGTATACATTTTGCACAGAATTATTGAGCCATTTTTGTTGTATATAACAATTGTTTTGAGGCCATTTCTTCTTGACTTTAAAACGTTGAAGTGTTAAAATATAGAAGCTGTCTAAAGGAGATTTTTGATGATAATAGATTTTCATACCCATGTATATCCCGACAAGATCGCCGAGCGTACCATGCAGGCGCTCGGAAATGTCGCGGATGTAGAAGCGCATACAAACGGCACTCTGAACGGTCTGCTTGAAAGCATGAGAGAAGCGGGGATAGATAAAAGCGTTGTCCTCCCGGTCAATACCAGAGCCGGTCAATTTGATACGATAACTAAATTTGCCAAAAGCATCAATGATAATCACGAAGAGCTGATATCATTCGGCGGTATTCATCCCGACGATGATGATATCACAGCTAAGCTGAGTTATCTAAAGAATAACGGATTCAGAGGCATAAAGATACATCCCGACTACACCGAGACCTTCATAGATGACGAGAGATACATCAATATAATAGCCGAGACTCATAAGCTCGGACTGCTTGTGATAACTCACGCGGGCAAGGATCCCGCTTACAGCACTATACACTGTCCTCCCGAAAAGGGCAGATATATGCTCGACAAAGTGCAGGAGCTCGCGCCTTATGATAAGCCGTTCTTCATCTTCGCTCACCTCGGCGGCAACAGACTCTTGTCTGATGTAGAAAAGTATCTGGTCGGTCAAAAATGCTATATAGACATCAGCTGCTCGTTCTCAGATCTCGGTAACTTCAGCAACGCCACCGATGAGGATGTTGTGAGAGTTATCAAAAATCACGGAGCGGACAAGATACTCTTCGCTACCGACAGCCCATGGAACGATCAAAAAGCGTATGTAGAGCGCGTCAAGTCGCTCAAAGGCATTTCAGATACGGAAAAAGATATGATCTTCAGCGGCAACGCCCGAAGACTCTTAGGCTTACTTTCATAAGCTAGCCGGATTATCCCGTAACCGACATAGTATTATCGGGAGGAGCAGACACGCGTGTCGTACCCTCCCCCTACAATATATTCTCAAAGGAGAACAGAACAATGGATATGTTTATTAAGATAGCTTTTCTGGTAGTATTCTTCGCCGTTATGATCGGCGTAGGCATATACTGCAGAAAGCAGAGCACCGATGTAAACGGCTTTGTACTGGGCAATCGCTCGGTAGGCCCATGGCTGACGGCTTTCGCCTTCGGTACCTCGTACTTCTCGGCGGTCATCTTCGTAGGTTACGCGGGTCAGTTCGGTTGGAAGTTCGGTATGGCTTCGACCTGGATAGGTCTCGGCAACGCCTTCATCGGCTCTCTGCTGGCTTGGAACGTACTCGGCAGACGTACACGCGTAATGACACAGCATCTTGACTCGGCTACCATGCCCGACTTCTTTATGAAGAGATATGACAGCAAGGCGCTCAAAATTGCCGCGGCAATAATCATCTTCATCTTCCTTATCCCCTACACAGCATCGCTGTACAACGGTCTGTCAAGACTCTTTGAGATGGCATTCGGCATCCCCTACGCCTACTGCGTAATCGCTATGGCGGTTCTGACAGGTATTTATGTTGTTGTAGGCGGCTACATGGCTACCGCTATCAATGACTTTATCCAGGGTATAATAATGATCTTCGGTATAGTCGCCGTTATATGGGCTGTACTGAGAGTCAACGGAGGACTGGGCTCCACCATGACTCTGCTCTCTAAGATACAGGCTGAGGGCACAGAGATGCAGGGCGCTTTCACGTCCTTCTTCGGTCCCGACATCTTCGGTCTTATCGGCGTTGTTATCCTTACTTCACTCGGCACATGGGGACTGCCTCAGATGGTACAGAAGTTCTACGCTATCAAGTCCGAGAAGTCTATCAGCACAGGTACTATCGTATCTACTATATTCGCTATTATCGTCGCCGGCGGATGTTACTTTCTCGGCGGTTTCGGCAGACTCTTCGGCGAGGCGGGCGCTGACGGCAAGCCCGTAGGCGGCTTTGACTCGGTTGTTCCTACTATGCTCGAAAACCTCTCTCCCATTCTCATAGGTATCGTTGTCATCCTTGTATTGTCTGCTTCAATGAGTACGCTGTCGAGCCTTGTACTGACATCAAGCTCCGTACTTACTATAGACTTCATAGATCCCGTATTCTGTAAAAAGGAGAGCATGAGTGATAAAAAGAAAGTAAGCGTCATGCGTATCTTCATCGTATTCTTCATAGCGCTGTCAGCGATCATCGCTATCATACAGGCAAGCTCACCCGTCATGTTCATTTCTCAGATGATGGGCGTAAGCTGGGGCGCTCTTGCCGGCGCTTTCCTCGCTCCGTTCATGTACGGTCTTTATATGAAGCGAGTACCTAAGATCGCTGTCTGGATCAACTACATCTTAGGCGTGGGCATATCGCTCGCCTCGTTTATCTGCAATATGGCGGGTGTGAAATTCTCAAGCCCGGTACTCACCTACTTCCAGTCGCCGATCAACGCCGGTATGGCAGCTATGATAATCGGTATCATCATAACACCGATTATAGCAGTTATAGCTCCCTCAAAGGATAAAGAGAGAGTCGAGCAGATATTCTCTTGCTACAAAAAGACTCATACAGTATCATCCAAGCACTCGATCGACGAATCATGATAGTTTTTTTACCTGTTTAAGCGAAATAAGTCAAATAATTAACAAAGAAGTCTGAAGAACTATTGCCTTTGGACTTCTTTTGCGTTATAATAAATATATCTGTACGCATTAAGCATGCGTCAATTAAAGAAAAAGGAAATGTTATTATGATTTTTCAAAAGGACATCGAAACTTTACCGAGAAAAGAAATCGAAGCTCTGCAGCTCGAGCGTCTGAAGTGGGTTGTCAAATACTGCTTCGATAACGTACCTCTATACCATCAGAGACTTACCGAATGCGGCGTTGAAGACGGCTCTAAGATCAAGCAGCTCTCCGACATCGAGTATATCCCCTTTACAACTAAGGATGATTTCAGAGATAACTATCCCTTCGGTCTGGTAGCTGCCGATATGAAGGACATCGTGCGTATACACGCTTCATCAGGTACCACAGGCAAGCCCACTACAGGCGTTTACACAAAAGAAGACCTCGATATCTGGTCTGACTGTGTAGCTCGTGTCGCCTGCGCGGGCGGAGTGACTCCCGATGATATCATTCAGATCAGCTTCGGCTACGGTCTGTTCACGGGCGCTCTCGGTCTGCACTACGGTATGGAGAAGATCGGCGCTACAGTCATACCCGCTTCATCCGGTAATACTCCCAAACAGCTTATGATGATGCGTGACTGGGGCGTGACAGGTCTGGTAGCTACCCCTTCATACGCTCTGTATCTGTCCGAGGCTATAAAAGAAGCCGGCTATCCCCTGTCTGATTACAGCCTTCGTCTCGGCATACTCGGCTCTGAGCCCTGCACTGTATCTATGCGTGAGCAAATAGAACGCAACTTCAATATCAGAGTATCCGATAACTACGGTATGACCGAGCTCGGCGGCCCCGGAGTCAGCGGCGACTGTGAAGCGAGAGACGGCATGCACTTTGCCGAAGATCACTTCCTGCCCGAGATCATCGATACAGATACAGGCAAGAGACTCGGCGAAGGTGAGGTCGGCGAGCTTGTAGTTACTACACTGACCAGAAAAGGGATGCCTGTGCTCAGATATCGCACAAAGGATATCACCAAGCTCAGCTATGAGCCCTGCTCCTGCGGCAGAACACACTGTCGTATGGCTAAGACTATGGGCAGGACCGACGATATGCTCATCATCAAGGGCGTAAATGTCTTCCCGACTCAGATAGAGAATATCCTCATCAATATCCCCGATATCGCTCCTCACTATATGCTGTACATCACCCGTCAGAATTACCGCGACAGCCTTGAGATCAAGGTCGAGGTCATCAACGAGGCTCTGCTCGATCAGTATCAGATGCTCGATAACCTCAAAAAGAGGATCGAAGCAAAGTTACAGTCCATCCTCGGTCTGAGAACTAAGGTCACTCTGGTCGCTCCCAAGACTCTCGAGAGATTCCAGGGCAAAGCTAAGAGAATAGTCGATCTCAGAAACACTCAGCAATAAAATCAAAGCGCTTTTCCGAGCTTAAAACTCGTATCAATTTTAAATAATAAGGTGAAATCATGAAAGAACTGTTAATCGGTAATGCCGCTGTAGCTCGCGGTCTGTATGAAGCAGGCTGCGCCGTAATATCAAGCTACCCCGGTACACCCAGCACGGAGATCACAGAGTTTTTCTCCAAGTATGACGACGTCTACTGCGAGTGGGCGCCTAATGAAAAAGTAGCTATGGAGGCAGCGTTCGGCTCGGCTCTGCGCGGAAAGCGCTCTGCCTGCTGCATGAAGCACGTCGGCCTCAATGTTGCCGCCGACCCGCTGTTCACAATGTCCTATACCGGCGTCAACGCGGGCATAGTCATCTGTGTAGCTGACGATCCCGGTATGCACAGCTCACAGAACGAGCAGGATTCGCGTCACTATGCTATAGCGTCAAAGATCCCTATGTTAGAGCCGTCTGACTCTCAGGAGGCACTGGACTTTGCTAAGCTCGCTTATGAGATATCCGAAGAGTATGACACTCCCGTACTGCTCAAGATGTGCACAAGAGTCGCTCACTCACAGAGCATCGTTGAACTCGGCGAGCGCACCGAGATCACAAAAGATTATACTAAGAATCCTCAGAAGTACATAATGACCCCCGGTAACGCAATCCGTCGTCATCCGTTTGTTGAAGAGCGCACAAAGAAGCTGACTGAATATGCCGAGACCTCTCCTCTGAATCGCATTGAAGAGGGCGACGGCACATATGACTTCGGCATCATCACCTCTTCAACATCATATCAGTATGTAAAAGAGGCTTTCGGAGATAAGGCTGCCGTGCTCAAGCTCGGTATGATCAATCCTCTGCCTGTAAAACTGATAAAGGATTTTGCTGCTAAGGTCGGCAAGGTCTATGTAATCGAAGAGCTTGATCCGATAGTAGAAACTCACTGCAAAAACATCGGCGTTGACGTAATCGGCAAGGATAAGTTTTCTATCCTCGGCGAGTTCAGCCAGAAGAGCATCGAAGAGGCTTTTGAGATGGCGGACAAGACTGTATTCAGCCTTGATACCGAGATACCCGTTCGTCCTCCGATGATGTGCTCAGGCTGTCCGCACAGAGGTATGTACTATGTGCTCGCTAAGAATAAAATAACCGTTTTAGGAGATATCGGCTGCTATACTCTCGGCGCGGCGCCGCCTTTGAACGCCCTTGACATGACTCTGTGTATGGGCGCGTCCGTATCGGGCATACACGGCTTTAACAAAGCCGGCGGTGAAGAGACCGAAAATAAGACTGTTTGTGTTATCGGCGACTCTACCTTCATGCACAGCGGTGTTACCGGATTGATCAATATTGCTTACAACCGGAGCAACTCTACAGTTATCATCCTCGATAACTCGATCACGGGCATGACGGGACACCAGCAGAATCCTACCACAGGATATTCTATAAAGGGAGATCCCGCGGGTAAGGTCAATCTCGAGGATCTGTGCCGCAGTATCGGCATAAACTCCGTAAGAGTTGTTGATCCCTACAATCTTGAAGAGTGTGAGAGAGTAGTAAAAGAAGAACTCAAGAAAAACGAGCCTTCTGTTATCATCTCTCGCCGTCCCTGCGTACTGCTAAAGTATGTAAAACCTAAAAAGCCGCTTTATGTAAATCCCGACAAGTGCCGCGGATGCAAGAAGTGCATGAAATTCGGCTGTCCGTCGATATCCTTCAGAGACAAGCATGCGGTAGTTGATACTACACTGTGCGTAGGCTGCGGCGTATGCGCACAGCTCTGCCCCTTTGACGCGTTTGAAAGCGAGGTGCCCTCAAATGACTAAGAATATAGCGAGGTGCCCTCAAATGACTAAGAATATTATGATAGTTGGCGTAGGCGGTCAAGGCTCGCTGCTCGCCTCAAAACTGCTCGGCAGACTGCTTGTAGATGAAGGTTATGACGTAAAGGTCAGCGAGGTCCACGGCATGAGCCAGAGAGGCGGCTCAGTAGTAACCTATGTTCGCTTCGGCGATAAGGTCTACTCCCCTGTTATCGAAAACGGTGAAGCAGATTGCATCGTTTCTTTTGAGAAGATCGAGGCAGCGCGTTATGTACAGAATCTCAAGAAAGACGGTACTATCATCGTAAACACTCAACAGATAGATCCCATGCCCGTAATCATCGGCTCAGCTACATACCCTGACGCTATCATTGACGAAATGAAGGCTAAGGGCATAAACGTAGACGATATCGACGCGCTTTCACTCGCTAATGAGGCAGGTTCTTCAAAAGCCTGCAATATTGTGCTCATGGGCAGACTGGCTAAATACTTTGATATACCTAAAGAAAAGTGGATCTCGGCTATAGAAAAATGCGTTAAGCCTCAGTTTGTAGATATAAACAAAAAGGCTTTTGAGCTTGGATACAACTGCTGAAAAAAGCAGTGAAGGTATATATGAAAAAACAAAGAAAGGATGAGACCCCGATGCAGAAAAATTACTATCAGCCCGAAGCCGAAACTATGTCTGTAGAAGACATAAAGAAGATCCAGAACGAGAAGTTCATCAAACAGTTCAAGCATGTTTACGATAACGTAAAATACTATCGTGATCTGCTGGACAAAAACGGAGTAAAGTTTGAAGATATCAAGAGCATCGATGATATCTCAAAGCTGCCCTTTCTCAGCAAAGACGACCTCAGAGAGGCTTATCCTTACGGCATGCTCGCGACCGATCTCAAAAACTGCGTCCGTATCCATTCTACATCCGGAACAACGGGAAAGAGGGTAGTCGCGTTCTACACACAGGAAGATATCGATCTGTGGGAGGACTGCTGCGCCAGAGCTATAGTAGCCGCAGGCGGCACCAAAGACGATGTGGTGCAGGTATGCTACGGATACGGTCTGTTCACAGGTGGATCGGGCCTCCACGGCGGCTCACACAAATTAGGCAGCCTCACACTTCCTATGTCAAGTGGTAATACCAAACGTCAGATCCAGTTTATGATGGATCTCGGCTCAACTATCCTCTGCTGTACACCGTCATACGCGGCATATATAGGTGAGACTCTGAAAGAACAGGGATACAAGCCCGAGGACAACAAGCTTAAAGCGGGTATCTTCGGCGCTGAGCCCTGGACTGAGGAGATGCGCCGTGATATCGAAAAATCTCTGGGCATCAAAGCCTATGATATCTACGGACTGACAGAATCAAGCGGTCCCGGAGTTGCTTTTGAGTGTGAAGAGCAAAGCGGTATGCATATAAACGAAGATCACTTCTACGCAGAGATCATAGACCCGGATACAGGTGAGGTACTGCCTGAGGGCAGCAAAGGCGAGCTTGTGTTCACCTCTCTCGATAAAGAGGCGTTCCCTCTCATCCGTTACCGTACAAGAGATATAACTGTACTTACCAGAGAAAAATGCTCTTGCGGACGCACCTTTATCAAGATGATGAAACCTATGGGCAGATCCGATGACATGATGATCATACGAGGAGTAAATGTGTTCCCGAGTCAGATCGAAGCAGTTCTTCTCAATAAGGGCTACGCTCCCAACTATCAGATCGTAGTTGATCGCGTGAACAATACAGATACCTTTGATATACTTGTAGAAATGCTGCCTGAGGACTTCTCTGATACTCCTAAGACTATCACTAAGAAAGAGAAAAAATTGCAATCCGCGATGAAGGAGATGCTCGGCATCAATCCTGCGATCCGTCTGGTAGCGCCTAAATCTATCGCTCGCAGCGAGGGCAAGGCAGTAAGAGTTATTGATAAACGTAAAAAAATGGGCATAAACATCTGATTACTGTAAAGGAGAAAACTATGGCAATCAAACAATTATCGATCTTTGTAGAAAACCGCGAGGGAACTCTCGTAACCGTAACAGACGCGATAGCTAAAGCAGGCGTAGATATCCGCGCTATGAGTGTAGCCGATACTAACGACTTCGGTATCTTTCGCCTCATCGTAACAGATATAGATAAGGCTAAGCAGTCTCTTGATGACGCAGGCGCCTTTGTATCTATCACAGAGGTCGTCGCGGTAGCTCTTGAGGATAAGCCCGGAGCATTAGCTAAGGTAGTCAAGATCCTCGCTGACAACAACATCAATATAGAGTACATGTACGCGTTCATTACCGTAAGCAAGCAGTTTGCTTATGTTGTGCTCAGAGTTGCCGACAACGATGAGACAGAGAAAATACTGACCGAAAACGGTATACAGCTCGTAACCGAAGCTGATATGGAAAAGCTCTGATATAATTTCTATCAAACGACTAAAGCCCGCTCACATGAGCGGGCTTTTTCTTCATCAGCGTAATGAGTCTAAGTATGCTTTTATATCAAAATCATCAAGCGGAGTATCTTTTCTCAAGTAAAGAGGATGATGAGGATGACCTTTCTTAGAGATTTTGCCGGCAGAATACCAATTTGCGCTGTATCTCTCCCCTATCTCTATCATTGAACTCACACAAGCGTGCAAATACGATCGTTTCTCTATTATGTTTCCCCATGCCGCCCAAACAGGCGGGCTATCTTTGCTTAGACCGAGAATATATTCAAAGGCTTTCATGTTCTCTTCATGCAACAGCTCATTACAACTGCGCTCCATATCATCGGGATCGGTAGCTCTCTGTGCGTAAACATTGAACATAATAAAGCTGTCATATCCGTTATACAATGCGATCCGCTCAACAGATTTAAGAGTATTATCCAAGTCATCCGGTGCGGCGGTAGATGGATTTATTCCTATACAAATAAGAGGTCTCTCACCTCTTGTGCCGAGGATATAACGGTACTCACTGTAAAAGTCCGGCACATATATCCACCTATCTTTGTCATAATCAAAGTTTGTGCTGACTAAGGCATTTTCAAATGTCAAAACCTCTATATCCTTTGTTTCGGATGATGGAATATGCATAAGATCACCTCACCTCGCAATTATAACATATAAATCAGGGAGCAGACCGAAGTCTGCTCCCTATTGTATCGGGAATGATTAATTGACTTTAATTAAGAATCAATAATTCCAACCGGTTACGATAAAATGTCCGAGGTCATTTTTGGAACCGTCCATCCAGTAACCGTCATAGGTACCGAAGTCGGTGATGTCCTCAGTCTGTGCGCCGTTG
>CACYSI010000044.1 GCA_902776975.1 uncultured Ruminococcus sp. | reverse complement strand
CAGTGACACTAAGCCAATCGCTTCGCTCTTGGAGTGTTGTTGCATGGGTGTTGTTAGCCAAATCAAAGATTTGGACAACACCTCAAGCCTGCCTGCGTCGTCCGCCTTGCTCTGCGAAATATCCCGCTAATAAATTAGTTAAAGCTTTTAATGGAATATTAGCATATAAAATACTTTATCATTTTACCACTTAAAAGTAATGATGTCAATTGATATCGTGAAAAAATAAACGATATCGGTTGACATTACAGCGACGGGGATTTGAATGAACGAGAATAAACGACAAACAAGGCTCCCGCGTAAGGGAGCCTTGAGAAAAGGTATTTATTTAATACTAATTTCAATTAAAACGCTTGAGATCGCAGGCAGGCTGGCGCCTGTCAAGATCGACAACGCAGCTATGCGGAATTTAACGCAATAGATGTTAAAGGGTTTTATTTGAAATTAGTATAACTTCAGTACAGCATCGCGATCTCTCTGATATGCCTGAGTATGCGAGATACATCCTGTATATCCAGCTCACCGTCGCCTGTGCCCGATACATCGCCGCAGGCTATCTGATACGGGTCGAGATCGTCGATCTCTCTTATATATCTCAGCGCCGCTGAGCAGTCCCGGATATCTGTCTCGCCGTCGCTGTTGATGTCGCCGAGGGGACATAGCTCGATATCCATAACGAGACTTCTGTCCGCGACAGTGACATTGTACTCGCGGGTCACATGATTCTTTTTGCTGACCTTGATAAGATATTTGCCGGGATCAAGACAGTCTGCGTCAAACTCGAACTCGTTTTCATAGGCTATCGAGCTGTAGGCGGTCCACTCACTGCCCTGTTCATAGATGTCTATCCTTGTCTGATCGGCAGTGCTGCCGTGAGTTTTGATCTTGCCCTTGATCGAGCGCTGATCGACAGTAGCCTCGTCGGGGGTAGATTCTTCAACTACAACCTCATCGGGGGTGGATTCATCCGGAGTAGCTTCATCCGGAGTAGCTTCATCGGTGGTTGCTTCATCGGGTGTTGCCTCACCCGCGTCGGAGAACCACGCTATAGCGTAGATATCGGACAGAGGCATGATCCTGACCGTCATAGGAGGATTGAAGACCCAGTCAGTGATAGAATCGCAGAACATGAATTTGCCTCGTATCTCCCAGTGATCGAACTCGCCGCCTGTTGACTCGGCTGTCAAGGTGATCGAGTCTATGTAGCGTCCGATAGCCTCATATTTATCCGCGGTAGCTGTGCCCGAGCCTCGCGCTTCTACGGTGATGCTAAGCATCTGAGACTCTTCGACCTGTGCGGCGGACGGAGAAAGGGCGGTGAAAATCACCAGCAGCAAGGCGGTGAATACCGCAAGGATCTTCTTATGATTTGTCATTTCGTATCCTCCTATATCAATAATAATGTAAAAGCAGAATTATTTTATCATAACGCTTTCAATTGTGCAATAAAAAAATGAAGTATTTGCAAAAACCTGCGCCTAACGGAAACCCGATAGGCGCAGTATAAACTAAGTGATTGTTTTTCGGATCAGTAGAGCATAGCAAGCTCGCGGATATGTCTGAGTATGCGGGAGACATCCTGGATATCCAGCTCGCCGTCGCCTGTGCCCGATACATCGCCGCAGGCGATCTGGTACGGATCGAGATCGGTCAGCTCGCGGATGTAGCGCTGAGCGAGAGAGCAGTCCATGATGTCTGTCTCGCCGTCGCCGTTGACGTCGCCCTTGGGACACAGCTTTACATCCTGAGTAACGTCGGTGCCCTTGACGGATACGGCATAGTCGCGCGATACATGGTTTGCTTTTTCAACATGCAGCACATACTCGCCGTCGGGAACGTTATCGAAGGAATACTCTGCCGAGTTGCCCTTTACCCTGACTTCCGGGAAGGGATGATCGTCGCCCTTGAGGAGCGATACGGTGATCTCGTCGGTATTGCTGAGGTAGCTTGTGATGCTTCCGCTGACCTTAGCGCCCGAGGGAGCTGTGCCGGTGCCCTTGAAATGATACTCTGCCGCCTCGAGGGTATGGGTCCACGCCTTGATGTTCTCCTCGCGCTCGTTGTCGCTGATATCTTCCCTTTTGACTCCCTCAGCCTCGGAAACGAAATAATAGGTTTCATCGCCGTTCTTGAAGCTTTGGCTCTCGTCTACGGCGTAGATCTTTTCGGGATAACCGTCAACAATGTATTTTTTGCCGTTTTTATCTGTATACAGCGTCGTCTCGTATGTATTGACTCTGCCGTCCAATACAAGCTCAACGGGAGCCGACTCCGTAACTACCGTAAAGCCCGCGGCTTCCATTTCCTCGAGCGTCATATCTTCGCCGTCGTCCTCGTATTCTTCGCTGCCGCCGATATAGTAGTGTCCGTCGGAATCGTTGTAGCTCAGCTTATATACGGTATGCTCCTCGATTTCTTCTCCGCCGCGTGTAGTGGTCCATGTGTCATAGCAGTATACCGCGCCGGGTTCGTCGGCTTTTCTCAGCTCGACAACCTTTTTCGCGTAGCGCTCAAAGGTATAATCGGCGGGGAGGTATCTGATCTCAACGTGCCGGACCTTAGGCTCGGTGATATAGGTGAATTCAGATGTGCCTGCCTCCATATCGGCGTCCGGGATACTGAAATTGATCTCGGGATCGGTGCTGCGGATATTAGTATAATATACGTCGTTCTCCGCGTCGTAGAAGACCTTATTGACGCTTATGCCGGGATTGAGGTGTTCGCCGTTATCGCCTTCCGTATAATAGGTACCGGTCCGGACATAGATGCCCTCAGGATCGGAGGCGCGGCGGAGCATATCATAGTCGCTGTCCCAGTTCGTGTAGTTTTCCTCATCATCTATATACGGAGCGGGCATGACCCAGATATGGAATTGCTTACGCTCCTCAACGGTCTCGTCAACGACCTCATAGCCGTTAGCCGCGAGCTGGGCGGTCTTTATGCTTACCGACTTGAACGAGGTATCCTCAACGTACATGCCCTCGTTCTCGTCCCAGACGACGCGGTAGATATAATATGCCTGGGGATTGTCGTAAGAATAAGGCTCAAATATACCCGAGGGGCTGCCGAAATAGACGTTTTCGGGATCGTCGAGCTTCTTGATCCTGACGCCTGTATTGCCCTTAACGTTCTTCTCGCGCCACTTGGAGGTAACGTAGATCTCCTTGGGCTGAGGAGCGGTAACGATGGTGAATTCCTTGTTGAATTCCTCCACAGTGAACTGCTTGCCGCCGTATTCGCCGTAGCTCGAATCCTCAGCATACATATCGTAACCGGGAACCAATATGTATTTTCGCACATAGTAGCCGGTCAGATCATCGTTTTCATCCGTCTGCCTGCTTGCGGAATATACTCCCGTCGGATCAGTCTTTGACTTAGCCTCATAGCTGTAGGTGTACTGCTTGCCGCTGCGAGGTATGGCAACATTGATGTAATCGCGCTTTTTGACCTTTTGCTGCTCGGTCTTGACGCCCGCGATAGGCTTGCCGCCCGCAGTAACCGCCTTGGCAGCGGTATCCAGACCCGTGCCGGCAACGCTGATAACCTCGGGCTTGTCGCCGTCCTCGGGATGAGCGTATGCGTCAACGGTGACGGAATCCGCTATGCTCAGCTTCATGAGCCCGTTATCTTCGGGTGACAGAGTATAGGAGTATACGCGGAAGGCGTTGTTGTCAAGGCCCTTCTTGTTGACCGTCAGCTTGCCTGTGCCGATGATATTCAGGCTGGTGCTGTATGAGTTAAAGTAATTGTACGCGTAAACAGGCCCTATGGAGCAGTTGCCCTCGACCCTGAGCTTGAAGTCGTCGCCCATGAACCACGCGCTCAGCGCATAGTCCGACGCGTCAAGGTCCCTGATCGTCAGGGTGTTGGTCGACTTGTCATAGGTCGCGCCGGGCATGGCGTCGTTGTCGAGCTTGAGCTCCTTTGACTTATAGTCATACGACAGTATCCTCTTTGACTCTGTTCCGTCATTGCTCGCAAAGGTCAGGCTCGCGCCGCCGAACATGGGACTGAACTCCTCCCACGGACCGCTTGTGGTCTTAGCGCCGTCGGCGAACGCCGTGACGCAGCCCATGCTCAGGAGCATAACAGCCGCCAGAACCAATGAAATGATCTTCTTCATGATATCTTCTCCTTTTTCTTTGGTTTGAAAGGACAATAACCTAACATAATGATTATACCACATAACAGAGCAATATTCCATATCTAAAGCTATTTTTATATATATTTAATAAATAATGCGCGAGCATTTGTGCAGTTTGACTGTAATGCAATAATAATAAGGCTCCCGACACTCCGGAAGCCTGTGAAAGATATTATCATCTGTGCGATTTGCTTTGCTCTGTGCGGGTCGTCACTGCATCTCGATAGCCTCCATCAGCGGGCCGAGGACCTGCTTTTTGCGGCTGACAACCTTGGGCAGGCTGACGCTGTTCTCGCCGCATTCGGGCTCGAACGCCGCCTGAACTATGCCCTTTGCGCCCTGACCGACGAACAGCAGCTCGGTGCTCTCTTCAAAGATATTGGTCAGCATGAGGAACAGCATATCCATGCCGGACGTCGGCAGGAGCTCCTCCATGTACGGCAGCATCTTATCCTTGACCTTAGCCAGCTCGCGGCTGCTCACGCTGGTGACCTGAGAAACGGTCAGCCGGATCTTTTCGGCCTTGAACGCCTTGCAGTCGAGGTGGAAGATCTCGTCGGGAGTCTTTTTGCCGAGTCTGGAGCCGGCGTTGAACATAGCGAGAGCGTATTTTTCTATATCTATGCCCGCTTTTTCGGCAAGCCTGCGGGCGACCCTTTCATCGACCTCGGTGCAGGTCGGGGATCGGAACATCAGGGTGTCGGAGATTATCGCCGAGCACAGCAGCCCCGCTATGGTGGGCTCGATCTCGATATTGTTTTCGCCGAACATCAGCGAGATTATCGTAGCGGTACAGCCCAGCGGCTGGTTGCGGAAGTAGATGGGGTTCATGGTCTCGACCGAGTCTATCCTGTGGTGGTCGATGACCTCGACGACCTCAGCCGAGCGTATGCCGTCTACCGCCTGTCCCTTTTCGTTATGATCTACGAGGATGACTCTGCGGCGCTCTATATCGAGCAGGTTGCGCTGAGACATCAGTCCCACATATCTGCCGTCGTTGTCGGTGATGGGGAAGTAGCGCACGCGCAGCTTTGAGACCGTGGCGCGCACATCGGCTACGGTATCGTCAAGTCCGAAGCTGATGATATCGTCCTTGCGCATGATATGGCTGACGGGTATGGACTGGTTGATGAGCTTAGCTACGCTGAAGGTATCGAGAGGCGTCTCGATCACCGTACAGCCCTTTTCGGAGGCTAACTTGGATATCGTCTTGGTCACCTTAGCTCCGAGGCAGACGATGATACAGCCCGCGTCCATCTCTATAGCGCTGAACTGAGAGTCGTAGCGGTTGCCCATGATGACCATGTCGTTAGCGGCTATGTACTCTTCCATGAGGTCGGGGTTAGCCGCGGCTACAACTACCTTGCCCTTGCTGAACTGCGCCTCGGGGTCGCCCACCACCACCTCACCGTGTATGGTGTCGGCTATGCTGCTGTACTTTGGCTTAGCCTTGGCGAGAGAGGAGGGATCCTGATCCTCCATATAGTAGCGCGCCTGATCGCCGAGGGTGAGCAGTCCCTTGATCTTGCGGCGTTTGGTGAGT
This sequence comes from uncultured Ruminococcus sp., assembly GCA_902776975.1. GTDB lineage: Bacteria > Bacillota > Clostridia > Oscillospirales > Acutalibacteraceae > Ruminococcoides. The sequence continues at coordinate 11,239 of CACYSI010000044.1, read as the reverse complement.
ATGGGTACGGTCTGGATGTTGTGATCGCGCATATGCTCCCACGCGCGCTTTAGCGACAGGGTGGATGAGATGCCCTCAACACTGCGAAACTGTACGTCGGCTATGGTAGGCTCGAGAGAAGTCAGCAGCTGCGGAGCGGCAACATGAAAGTGCTCCAGTACAAAAGCCGTCTCGCCGTTTATCTCGCCGGCGCGGCAGGGGATATATTCTTCTCCCGTCAGTCTGTGCTTCAAAAAGGCGTAGCATATAGCCGAGCATACAGAGTCGGTATCGGGATTTTTGTGTCCTATCACATAGGTCGCTTTCATACATGAACCTTCCTTTTGATCGTATATAATTATTGTATCATATCGCGATAGGTATTGCAATTGAATTTTGTCTGTAAACAGAAAACTCCCCTTTCGGGGAGCTGTTCTGTCTTATCCGTCTTGTTTATCAAAAGCCGCCCATGCCGCCGTTGGGACCGCCCTGCATAGCGCCGGGCTGACCGCCCATGCCGCCTCGCATGCCGCCGCCCATGCCGCCGCCCATCATCTGGTTGGTGAGCTCGGTGACCTGAGTGCCGTTGACTGTTACAGTACCTCCGCTGAGCTGACCCTGACCGTCATAGTCGAAGGGTGACTGAGCGGTGATGTTGACGTTGCCGCCCTTGATGTAGAGGTTGCCGTTGCTGTCTATAGCGTCGGTGTCGCCCTGACCCATGTTGACGGTGACATCGCCGCCGGTGATCTCTACGGTCACGCTGTAGGCGCTCGACTTGTTGGAGCCGTTGATGCCGTCGTCAGTGGCGTTGACGGTGACATTGCCGCCGTTGATCTGTACATAGGTAGCCTCGATGCCCTCGCCCGCGCTGACGCTGATCGTGCCGCCGTCAATCTGTGCCGCCGTGGTAGCCTGGATGCCGTCGCTGCCGGCTGTGATGTTCAAGGTGCCGCCGCAGATGTAGATGAAGCCTGTGGAGTTGTCGTCGCTGTTCTCGGCGTGCAGTCCGTCTTTGCTCGACTTGATCGTGATGTTGCCGTCGGCTATCGCTATGCTCTCGTTAGCCTCTATAGCGTCCGAGGTGCAGGTGATGTTGATCGTGCCGCCTGTTATCTTGAGGTCATCCTTAGAGGTGACGCCGTTATCGGTGGAGCTGATGTTCAGCGTGCCCTGACCGTTGAGTACGAGGTCGTCCTTGGAGAAGATCGCGGCGTCGGTGTTTGTATCGCCGTCCGCTGTGAAGCTGCCGCTGACAGTGAGGCTGTTTGTGCTGCCCGACGCGGTGGTGACAAATACCTTGTCGGCGTTCTTGACATAGATCGCGGGGGTCGAGCTGTTGTCGATGGTCACGTTATCCAGTACTATCTGTACCTTGTCGTCGTCGCCCGCGTCTACGATGATCCGCGCGTTGCTCGCGCTGCCGCTGATGACGTATACTCCCGCCGAGGTGATGCTCAGGTCGTTGTTGTCCGATACTGTAAGGCTCTGTGCCTCAGAGGTGTCGGCTGTCTGTGTGAGATCTCTCTCGGTGAACATATCGCTCGCGTTTATCACACCGTTTGAGGTGACGTTGGCGGTGGTTATGGTCTGCTGACCGTTTTTGTTTGAGCTGTCAGTTGTCTGAGCCTCGGTGGTTGACGCTTTATTGTTTGACTGAGCCGCCTGCTCTGTCACGGTCGACTGAGAAGCCGCCGCTGTCTCATTTGTATTTGAGGTTGTGCCGCACGCCGCTAAAGTCGACGCCGCCATAATGCCCGCGAGTAATAGTACAATAAATCTTTTCATGGTAAGTCCTCCTTGATATCCGATTATTTTGAATCGGCGTTGTTTTTTGATTACAGCCATATAATAACCTGTCAATATGAGGTCTGAGTGATTGAAATATGAAAACTATGTGAAAATCTATTAACAGTATGTTAAAGGTATCTCTCAAAGAAAAATGTAAAAACCTCTTTTGTTTTTATCCTTTTGCATATATAATATATGATATGATGATTTATGTAAAGTGGGGGTAAAGCATATGAAATTGCTCAATAAATCTGTTATGGCGACGTTCTTAGCCGCTGTTTTGGCGCTAACGCTTTTGTGCGGATGTAGCGCAAAGACCGATACCGCCGCCGTAACAGAAGCGACGACCGATACACAGGCTCAGAGCCAAGACGAAAAGGGGACATACAAACAGATTTCGTCCGATGAGGCGGCTGAGCTGATGAAGACCGAAAAAGACTTTATCATCCTCGATGTACGCAGACAGGATGAGTACGACTCGGGTCATATACCGGGCGCGATATGCGTGCCCAACGAGACCATCGGTACAGCCGATATACCGGAGCTTCCCGACAAGTCTCAGCTGATACTCGTCTACTGCCGCAGCGGCAGACGCAGCAAGGAGGCGTCGCAGAAGCTCGCCGACATGGGGTATACAAATATCACCGAGTTCGGCGGTATAATCGACTGGAAAGGCGAGATCGTAAAATAAACTGTATTTTCATTTAAGATCAGGGAGGTGAGAGCATGAAAAGATCCGTCATCGGCATACTGGCGCACGTTGACTCAGGCAAGACTACTCTTGCCGAGGCTATGATGTACCTGTCGGGCAACATCAGCCGTCAGGGCAGGGTAGACCGCAGAGATTCGTTCCTCGATAACTTCAGGCTTGAGCGTGAGAGGGGCATAACCATATTCTCAAAGCAGGCTGTCATGCGCTATGATGATATGGAGTTCACCCTGCTCGACACACCCGGGCATGTTGACTTCTGCGCCGAGACCGAGCGCACCCTGCAGGTGCTCGACTACGCGATACTCGTGGTCAGCGGTACGGACGGAGTGCAGAGTCATACATCCACCCTGTGGAGACTGCTCCGTAAGTACGGCGTACCGTGCTTCATCTTTGTCAACAAGACGGATATGGACGGCTTTGACCGCGACAGGATCCTCGATGATCTCAGAGCTAAGCTCAGCGCGCGTTGTGTGGATTTCAGCCCCGATAACGACGGTCTGTATGAGGATATCGCCCTGTGTGACGACTCTCTGCTCGATAAGTATTCGGCTGCAGGCAGTCTCGGTGATGACGATATCAGGGCGGCTATAGGCGCGCGAAGAGTTTTTCCGTGTATGTTCGGCTCGGCGCTCAGACTCGACGGAGTAGACGCCTTCCTCGAAACGCTCTCGCGCTATGTTGCCGAAAAGAGCTACGGCGCCGACTTCGGCGCTAAGGTGTACAAGATCGCCGAGGATACCCAGGGCAACCGACTGACTTATCTCAAGATCACGGGAGGCAGCCTTAAGGTCAGAGATTTACTTAAGGGCAAGAATAATACTGATGGCGAAAAGGTGAATCAGATACGCGTGTATTCGGGCGAGAAGTTCACCGCCGTGGACTCGGCTCAGTGCGGCACGGTGTGCGCCGTTACGGGCGTCACCTTTGCGCGGCCGGGCGAGGGACTGGGCGCGGAGCCTGACACAGGTATGCCCGTGCTCGAGCCCGTGCTGACCTACTCTGTCACCGCGACAGACGGAACGGACGTACACACACTGCTCTCAAAGCTGAGGATCCTCGAGGCTGAGGATCCTATGCTCAACGCCGTATGGGATGAGGTCGGAGGCGAGATACGCATCCGTTTAATGGGCGATATACAGCTCGAGATATTGCAGAGCGTTATAGCCGAGCGCTTCGGCATCGAGGTCAGCTTCGGCGAGGGCAGTATAATATATAAAGAGACAATAGCCGATACGGTAGAGGGCGTCGGACACTTTGAGCCTCTCAGACACTACGCCGAGGTGCATCTGCTGCTCACGCCGCTCCCTCGTGACAGCGGTCTGAGGTTCGATACGCGCTGTAAGGAGGATGAGCTTGACCGCAACTGGCAGAGGCTCATACTCACTCATCTGTATGAAAAGACGCATATCGGCGTGCTCACGGGCGCTCCGATCACCGATACGGAGATCACCCTTGTCTCGGGCAGGGCGCATCCCAAGCACACCGAGGGCGGTGATTTCAGACAGGCTACCTACAGAGCCGTCAGACAGGGACTTATGCGGGCGCGGAGCATACTGCTCGAGCCTGTATACGCCTTCACACTCGAGATTCCCGCCGCCTGTATCGGCAGAGCCATGACCGATATTACCCGTATGCACGGCAGCTTTGAGCCGCCCGAGACTCTCGGCGATACCGCCGTGCTGAGCGGTACGGCTCCCGCAGCCGCTATGTGCGGTTACTCTAAGGAGGTCGTGCAGTATACAAAGGGCGAGGGCAGGCTGAGCTGTACGCTCAAGGGCTATGAGCCGTGTCATAACGCGGAAGAGGTCATCGCGGCGTCGGGTTACAGCGCCGAGAGCGACAGGGAGAATACCGCCGACTCGGTGTTCTGCTCTCACGGCGCGGGACACATCGTCAAGTGGAGCGAGGTAGAGGAGCATATGCACCTGCCGAGCGTTCTTGATGACAGAAAAACTCAGGATGAAGCCGTCAGCCGCCGTGATCTCTCACGATACAAGAGTCAAAAGGATATATTCGCTCTCGACAAGGAGCTTATGAAGATATTTGAGCAGACCTACGGGCCCGTAAGGCGCAAGGTCTACAGCGAGCCTAAGCGTTATAAGACTCCCGAGTACGAAAAGCGCAGAGGCAAGAAGAACCTGCCGTCGGACTTTGACGGTACCGAGTATGTCCTCGTAGACGGGTACAACGTTATCCACGCGTGGGACTTTCTCAAAGAGATGACGGATGACGGTATGGACGCAGCCAGAAGCGCTCTCATCAACATCCTGTGCAACTACCGCGGCTTCAAGAGATGCGAGCTGATACTTGTCTTTGACGCTTACAGGGTCAAGGGGCATGACCGCGAGATCGAGAAGCTCGGCGGCATAACCGTGGTGTACACCAAGGAGGCTGAGACCGCCGATATGTACATAGAGCGAGCCTCGTACAAGCTCGCCCGAACCAACCGCGTCAGGGTGGTCACCTCCGACGGTATGGAGCAGATGATCATACTCGGCAACGGCGCGATACGGGTTTCCTCCCGCGAGTTCCTCGAGGAGGTCAGAGCCGCCGAGGATGAGATCAGAGAGCTGATAAATGATTGAATAATACCAAAAAGCAACGCTCACGGTTTGTCTCCGTGAGCGTTCTGTTATATATTGATCTATAGTATCTGTCAGAATTTGAGATCGTACCAGAGCAAAAAGACGTATACGGCGTATACTCTGTTCCAGAGCAGATCCTCGCCGCCGATGAAGCGCGTCCACATATCCTCAATCGCGCTCTGATCGAAGAAGAGCTTTGAGCTGTCGCCGAAGAGAGTCTCTTCGACCTGTTTGTTGTAGCGGCTGTCCGCGAGCCACTTGCGGACAGGCACGGGGAAGCCGACCTTCTTTCTGAAGGCTACCTCGTCGGGCAGTACGCTCGAGGCGGCTTTGCGGAAGGCGTATTTGTTCTGCTCCTCTGCAAATTTGCACTCGGCGGGTATCCTGCTCGCGACGTCAAAGAGTCTGCGGTCGCTGAAAGGAGTGTGCAGCTCGATACCGCAGGTGGTGGAGGTGCGGTCTGTATTGAGGTAGATATCGCCCTCGAGCCACAGCGAGACGTCCACGGTCAGCTTTTGTGACAGCTCGTCGCAGCCCTGTACCTCGCTCCAGACGTCCGCTATCGGGTCGGCGGCGTGTAAGCCTTCGTCAAAGTCGAGCATAAGCGACTTAACTACGTCCTCGGACATGATGTGTGAGCAGGTCAGATACACCCAGTCGGAGGGGATATGACGTTTGTGGGCGTTATATCCGCCGAAGAACTCGTCTATGCCCTCGCCCGAGTACACTACGCGCGCGTGGTCTCTGACAGCCTTGCAGCCTATCGAGAAGGCTACCGCCGACGCGTCGCCCAAGGGCTGACCGAGCTTGTCGATCACCTCGGGTATGCGCTCGAAGTACTCTTCGGGGCTTATCATCTTGATGTTGATGGGCTTGTCCAGTATCTCGGCGGTATGTCGCGCGAGGGCGGATTCGTCAAAGCCGCTCTCGACATAGCCTACAGTGTTGGCCGCCTGAGCGTCGCCGGCGGCGAGCAGATAGGATGAGTCCACGCCGCCCGACAGAAAGCTCTCTTTGTACGGCAGCTCGCTGTCTGAACGCTCCTCGCTGAGAATCTCGGTGACGACTTTCTTTATCTCCTCAGCCCATTCATCGGCTGTCTTGCCGTGATCGGGCGTGAACTCGGGTCTGAAGTAGCGCACAGCTTCGGCGCTCTTGCCGTCCCACTCGATATAGTGACCGGGCAGGAGCTTGTACACACCATCGTAAAAGGTCTGTGAGCCTATCGGGTAGCCGTAGAACAGATAGTGCTGCAGCATACGCTTGTTGAGGCGCTTAGTGTATCGGGGGTCGGACACGATCTCGTCGATATCGCCCGAGTACAGCAGCTCGCCGCCGACTATGGCATAGAACATCTGCTTTTGACCCACATAGTCGCGAATGACATAGAGCTTTTGCAGGGCTTCGTCATACAGGGCGAAGGCGTACGCGCCGTAGATATGCTCTGTCATGCCGACTCCCCATTTTTGATAGGCGGATATAAGGATAGCAGACTCTCTCTCTTCCCGGCTGAGACCGGGCGCTATGCCCAGCTCGTCGCACAGAGCCTTGAAGTTGCGTATATATCCGCTGTAGTATTTGATCTGTACCGTGTTTTCCATATATACCTCCGTGTCGAATTTTGTATCATTCTATCGGAATTATAGCATTTAGCCATACAACAGTCAATCGAAAATTATAAGCCGATACCGATAAATCTTATAGACAGCAGTCACGACTTCTGTTATAATATCTGTAAAAATACAGTTATAATTCGGAGGTCAATATGGAATACAGAAAATTCGGTGAAAAGATATATGTCAGGCTTGACCGTGATGACGAGATACTCGCGTCACTTATCTCTGTATGTGAAAAAGAGGATGTGAACCTCGCTCAGATACAGGGCATAGGCGGCTGCATGAGAGCCGCAGTGGGTATATTCGACACAGCAGCCAAGCAGTATGTGCGCTATGACAAAGAAGCCATGCTCGAGCTCATATCCTTAGACGGCAACGTGACGAGATATGAGGACAAGCCCTATATCCACGCTCACGCGACCTTCGCGTATAATGAAAACGGCGAGGCTCATACTCTGACGGGACATCTGCTCGAGGCTGTCATCGGTCTGACGGGCGAGATAGTCATCACCCCCGCGGACGGCAGGATAGGAAGAAGGTTCATCCCCGAGACGGGCATAAGGATATGGGACTTTGAGGGCTGATATCTTATCAAATGTATTAATCAAAGTTTGGTATGATACGCCTTTGACATCATGTCGGAGGTTTGCTATAATGTGTGTGTTTGCGTTTGGAGGTAATGAAGATGATATATGATAACGTGCTTGACGCGGTGGGTCAGACCCCGCTTATCAGGCTCAACCGTATGGTGGATGAAGACAGCGCCGAGATACTGGTCAAGTTTGAGGGACTCAACGTGGGCGGCTCGATCAAGACTCGCACCGCTCTCAACATGATCCGCAAGGCTGAAAAAGAAGGTCTCATAAACAAGGACAGCATCATCGTGGAGCCTACCTCGGGCAACCAGGGCATAGGACTGGCGCTCGTGGGAGCTGTCAGAGGCTACCGCACCATCATCATCATGCCCGACTCGGTCAGCGAAGAGCGCAGACTGCTGATACGTCACTACGGAGCCGAGGTCAAGCTGATACACGACGCCGGAGATATAGGCGCGTGTATAGACGAGTGCCTCAAGACCGCTCTGAGGATGAAAGAAGAGGATCCCCGTGTGTTTGTTCCTCAGCAGTTCGCTAATTACAATAACGTAAAGGCTCATAAGAAGTATACCGCTCTCGAGATCATGCAGCAGTGCGCGGATACCATAGACGGCTTTTGCTCGGGTATAGGCACGGGCGGCACGATAACAGGTATCGGCGAGGTGCTCAAGGCTCAGTACCCCAACATCGAGATATGGGCTGTAGAGCCCGAGAACGCCGCTATACTCGCCGGCGGCACCATAGGCACGCATATGCAGATGGGCATAGGCGACGGACTCATCCCCGAGATACTCAACACAAATATCTATGACGCGATCTATGTCGTTACGGATGATGAGGCGCTCTCTACCGCTAAGCGGCTCGCGAGAGAAGAGGGACTGATGTGCGGCATATCCAGCGGCACCAACGTAGCCGCCGCGCTTAAGCTCGCCAAGAAGCTCGGTAAGGGCAAGAGGGTAGTTACCGTACTGCCCGATACGGCTGAGAGATACTTTTCTACTCCGCTGTTTTACGAATGATAATCACAATTACAGAAAACGAGAAAAACGCTTGAAGCTCAGTACGAACTTCAAGCGTTTGGTTTTGTTATGGCTCACGAGTCGAATATGACTGTGCCGGACTCGCCCCGTACAGCCTCGCCCGCCTTGCTCAGCTCGGCTATGATCGCTATACGGCCGCTGCCGCTCCTCACGAAGCGCGCCGCCGCCTCGACCTTAGGCAGCATACTGCCCTGCGCGAACTGCCCCTCGGCGATATATCCGTCGATGTAGCTCAGACTCATGCTGTCGAGACTCAGCTCATCAGGCTTGCCGTAGTTTATCTTGACCTTATCTACAGCCGTGAGTATCAGCAGGATATCGGCGTTCAGATCGTCCGCCAGCAGGGCGCTGACATTGTCCTTGTCGATGACCGCCCCCACGCCCTTGTGAAAGTTGCCGACCTTCTTGACGGGGATGCCGCCGCCTCCGCAGCAGATGACCACCGAGCCGTCCTCTACCGAGGCGCGTATCGCGTCGAGCTCAACAATCCTGAGCGGAGTGGGTGAGGGCACCACGCGCCGCCAGCCTCTGCCCGAGTCTTCTCTGACCGCGAAGCCGAGGCTCTCGCTCATCTCACGCGCCTGCTCCTCTGTCATGAATCTGCCTATAGGCTTAGTCGGCTCGCTCAGCGCGGGATCGTCGCCGTCTACCAGCACCTGTGTTACTATCGTGGCTACGGGTTTGTGTATTTCGCGCGAGAGCAGCTCCTCTCTCAGCGCGTTTTGGATATCATATCCGATGTACGCCTGGCTCATGGCTACGCACATCGACAGGGGTGTGCGCTCCTGTGAGCTGTCCTCACGGCACAGAGCCGCCATGGCGCTGTCGATACGCCCTACCTGCGGGCCGTTGCCGTGGGTGATGACGACCTCGTTGCCGTCCTCTATCAGATCTGCTATTGCTTTGGCGGTGAACTTGACCGCCGCGAGCTGTTCGCTCAAGGTCTTGCCCAGAGCGTTTCCGCCCAGAGCTACAACGATTTTTTTCATAATATATCACCTAAGCCTCCCTTTCCTAAGGGAGGTGGCTCGCAGAGCCGGAGGGTTGCACAGACGTTACGAAATTGTCTGTGTATATCGAGATTTGAATATCTGAGTACAAGAAAGCCGTATTTTTCTATATCCTTTGTCCGCTTCAAATCATAGTCAACAGCTCGGTCGGTAGTGTAATGTTGGCTGCCGTCCAACTCTATAATCAATTTTGCTTTCGGACAAAAGAAATCAACTATATAGTTTTCTATTACATATTGTCTGTGAAACCTGACAGGATAACTCCTCAGGAAATCATACCAAAGATGGTTTTCTTCCTTTGTAGGATTGTTCCTCAGTGTACGCGCGTTATGCCTTGAGTGTAAATCTCTCGGGATAGGTTTTTCTTTACTCATGTCAACCCTCAGTCGCTTCGCGACAGCTCCCTGAGGATTGCGGAGCCTTAAACCCTCAGTCGCTTCGCGCCAGCTCCCTGAGGATTGCGGAGCCTTAAACCCTCAGTCGCTTCGCGACAGCTCCCTTAGGAAAGGGAGCCTTAAACCCTCAGTCGCTTCGCGACAGCTCCCTGATGATTGCGGAGCCTATATGTTCTTTCTCTTTTTGTCTCTCGCTTCGAGCTCTTCGATAGCCGCGGCAGGGTCTTTTACTTTTGCGAGAAAGATCATAGCGGCGATGATATAGGGCTTGTATGAAGCCTGCTTGTACAGCGGAGCGCGGTAGCGGTCAAAAACGCTCGCGGCGACCTCGCCCTCTTTACAGCTAACATCGGTGATGTCAGCGGGCAGACAGTGCAGATACAGCGCTTTGCCGTCCTTTGTCAGCGACATCATATCCTCCGTGCACTCCCAGTCCTTGTGCAGAGCGTTCTCCTGCAGGAGCTTCTTTTCGAGCTTGTCTATGCCCTCAAAGTCGCCGTTGCCGTACAGCTCGGTGCGAACCTCCATAGCGTGAAAGGACGCCCAGCTCTTGGGATATACTATATCGGCGTCCTTGAACGCCTCTTTCATGTCGTTCGTCTTAGTGAAGCTGCCGCCGCTCTTCTCTGCGTTCGCCTCGGCGACCTTTTCGACCTCGGGCATCACATCGTAGCCCTCGGGATGAGCCAGCACTACGTCCATGCCGAAGCGTGTGAACAGTCCGATGACTCCCTGAGGTACCGACAGCGGCTTGCCGTAGCTTGGCGAGTATGCCCATGTCATGGCTACCTTCTTGCCCTTGAGGTTCTCTACTCCGCCGAAGTGGTGGATGACATGGTCGAGGTCGGCGAGAGTCTGAGTGGGATGGTCGATGTCGCACTGCAGGTTGACCAGCGTGGGCTTTTGCTCCAGCACTCCGTCCTCATAGCCCTCTTTAAGGGCTTCAGAGACCTCTTTTTGATATGTATGGCCTTTGCCGATGTACATATCGTCGCGTATGCCCACTACATCTGCCATAAAGCTGATCATGTTGGCTGTCTCGCGCACCGTCTCGCCGTGGGCTATCTGACTCTTGCCCTCGTCGAGATCCTGTACCTCAAGTCCCAGCAGATTGCACGCCGAGGCAAAGGAGAAGCGTGTGCGGGTGGAGTTATCGCGGAAGTTCGAGATGCCTAAACCCGAGTCGAAGATCTTGGTGGATATGTTCCTCTCCCTGAGGTCGCGCAGAGCGTCGGCGACCGCGAAGACAGCCGCGATCTCGTCGTCGGTCTTGTCCCATGTCAGGAAGAAGTCGTTTTCGTACATATTATCAATATTCAGCCCGCGCAGCTTCTTGGCGAGCTCGGATGCTTTGGTCATGTTACTCAATCCTTTCATAAACTTCGTTAATGAAGCAGCCGTTATGTAGCGGCAATCAGCCTCCCTTTCCTAAGGGAGGTGGCTCGCAGAGCCGGAGGGTTGCAACCTCTCCTGTACATGATTATCAATATCCTCACAGACGTTACGAAATTGTCT
>CACYSI010000043.1 GCA_902776975.1 uncultured Ruminococcus sp. | reverse complement strand
TGTAGATCTTGGGATCCAGCCGCTCTTTCATCGTCTTGTCGTCAAATACCAGACTTCCGAAATATTCTGCTACGTTTGCCATAATACCTTCTCCTTTTCATAAAGAAATAGACAAAGGCGTTTCAAACCACACAGGTTCAAAACGCCTTTGTCTTTACAGCACGCATTATACGCCCCGACTTTTCATTTGTCAAGTGTAATCGTGAAAAAATTATCAAAAAATTTTAACGCTTTGACGTTTTAAACAATTGACATATTATGCAAACAATGCTATAATATCCACGATAAACAAAGGCGTTTATTTGGGAGCTCGTTCCCGAATAGCGCCTTTTTACGTTGATCGTACTTCCGTGTACGGTATAAAAGGGGTGAAGGGAGATATGTCTTTAGAACAACTGCGCTATCAGGCGATGGTGGTCTCGTCGTCTGAAAGATTTATGCAAGAGATAAGCTCCCTTCTGCGCCAAAGGAATTTTCATACCGATCATGTCACGAACGCGGGCGAGGCGAGGCGAAACCTGACGGAGAAGCGCTATGACTTCGTGATCGTCAACGCGCCGCTTAAAGACGAGTTCGGCTCGCGCCTGTGCATTGATGTGACCGAGCATACCGGCACGCTGGCGGTGGTTTTCGCGTCATCGGATGTGTATGAGGATATCATGCAAAGGACGGTAACTCACGGCGTTTTCGTCGTTCGCAAGCCGTCCTCTCAGCAGACGATCCTGCAGGCCGTATCGCTCCTGATCTCCGCGCGCGAAATGCTCAGGAAGGTACAGAAAAAGGCAGGCAAAGCCGAAGACAAGCTCCGGGAGATCCGCATCGTCAACAAAGCAAAATGGTTTTTGATCGACAACGAGGACATGAGCGAGAGCGACGCGCATCAGTATATCGAAAAGCAGGCGATGAACGCAGGTATCACCAAGCGGCAGGCGGCTCAGACCTTTCCTAAGGTACCCCCGTTGGGGGAATGTCCGAAGGACAAGGGGGGAGCCGCTTCCGGCGAGGAGGCTGTCACCGAAGGTGACTGAGGGTTGCTAAGGATTGTAACACTCTCAACCTTATTTCGAGACTGCAATCTCAACCGAACAAGGAAGGAAACAACATGAAAATCAATCGAAATTATGATAACTTGGTCCCGAACTATCTCTTTGCCGAGATAGCGAAGAAGACCTCGGCGTATGCCGCCGCTCACCCCGACCAAAAGCTCATCCGACTCGGTATCGGCGACGTGACTCTCCCGCTTCCGGGCGCTGCCGTGCAGGCGATGAAGGACGGCGCGGGGGAGATGGGGGTCAAAGAGACCTTCAAGGGTTATCCCGAGTATGAGGGCTATGACTTTGTACGCGAGGCGGTCGCAAAGTATTACGCGGGCTTTGGAGTAACAGTCAGAGCGGATGAAGTCTTTATCAGCGACGGCGCAAAGTCCGACACGGGCAATATCGGCGATATCTTCGGCGCCGATAACGTCGTGATGGTTCCCGATCCGGTCTATCCTGTCTATGTTGACGCCAACATCATGGCAGGCAGAAAGATCGTATACGCGCCGGGTACAAGGGAAAATCGTTTTCTCCCGATGCCCGACGAGAGTGTTCATGCGGATATCATCTACCTTTGCTCCCCGAATAATCCCACCGGCGCGGCATACAATGCCGAACAGCTCAAAGCATGGGTGGACTATGCCAATCAACATGACGCGATCATTCTCTACGACGCGGCATATGAAGCGTTTATCGAGGACGACTGTCCGCGCTCTATCTTTGCGATCGACGGGGCAAGAGAATGCGCGATCGAGTTCTGCTCGCTTTCAAAGACAGCGGGCTTTACCGGCGTGCGCTGCGGCTATACGGTGATCCCGAAGGAGCTTACCCGAGACGGGCACAATATCCATGCCCTTTGGTACCGCCGACAGGCGACCAAATTCAACGGCGTATCCTATCCCGTGCAGTGTGCCGCGGCCGCCGTATTCTCCGAGAAAGGGCAGAAAGAATTCAAAGCCAATATTGCCTACTATAAAGAGAACGCCCGGATCATCTCCAAGGCGCTCGACGAGCTGGGGATATTCTATACGGGCGGCAAAAACTCGCCGTATATCTGGCTCGAATGTCCTAAGGGCATGGGGAGCTGGGAGTTCTTTGATGATCTTCTCGAGAACGCTCAGGTGGTCGGAACACCCGGCGAGGGCTTCGGCAGTCAGGGCGAGGGGTATTTCCGTCTGACGTCCTTCGGCGACAGAGAAAACACGATAGAAGCAATAGAGAGGATCAAAAAGCTGCTGAGATAGAATGAAGGGGCTGTGGAAATAAAGCGTCATGCTTTGTTTCCACAGTCCCTTGAACTTTCGTCTAAAAGATAAATCTTTTATTGTCAAATAAAGGAAAAGCATTACTCTCTTTGTTAAGAAGAACAGTCGGATAAGTCAGCCCCTCATCCGACCAATTTGCACAGAGCAAATTGCCCACCTTCCCCCCCCGAGGGGAAGGCTTGGTGCTCTATCGGTCACGAAAACAGACGCCTTTTGTACTGTCAGTTGCAATATGCTTTGATAATGCTTTCGGGAATGAACCTCTTGATGAAGTCGCTGTTTAAAGCGGCACTTTGTGCCCTGACAAGGGTATCGGGCAGAAGCTCCGCTGCGTTTTGTTCCGACGAGGAAAGGTATTGCTGCTGTGTATCGGTAGAAGGCGGAAGGGGATCGTTGTTCTCAATGCCGTCGACCGCAGCGTAGATCATCAGCGCGAACGCCAGATACGGGTTGGAGTTGGGGTCGGGTGAGCGAAGCTGTAAGCATCTGCCGCCGCTCTCGGTATGAGTGGCAAAAATCAGCTGAGCGCGGTTTTGATCCGACCATGTGATAAATTTAGGCGCTTTCATCTTGTTGAAGCGCTTGAAGGATTTTTCGGTCGGATTGAGGAAGATCGTCATAGCCGCGATGTTTTTCAGGATGCCGGCGATGGCGCGATCGGTGACTTCCTCACCGGTCTTTGCTTTGACCGACATTCTGATATGGAGCGCCGAGCCGGGCTTATCGGAGATCGGCTTCGGCGAAAAATCGGCATACAGACCGTTGAGCGCGGCGATCGTGCGAACGACGGAGATAAACGTGCTTGTATTATCGGCTGAGGGCAGGGCGTGAGCATACTTGAAGTCGATCTCATTCTGACCGGGTCCCGCCTCATGGTGAGAGCTTTCGGGCATGATCCCCATCTGCTCCAGCGTCAGACATACCTCGCGGCGGATGTTCTCGCCCTTATCGAGCGGCGCGATATCCATATAGCCCGCGTGATCGTAGGGCGTATAGGTGCGGTTGCCGTTATCATCCGTCTTGAAGAGATAGAACTGCATTTCGGACTTGAAATGGAACCGATAGCCCTTTTGGCGGGCATATTCCACGGCGCCGCGCAGTAAGGAGCGCGTATCCGCCTCGATCGGTTTTCCGTCGGCATAGCAAAGCGAGCAGAACATACGGATCACCTTGCCGTGCTCGGGCCGCCACGGGAGGACGGAAACGGTATCCGCTTCGGGATGGAGCCAAACGTCTACTCCGTAATCGCCGCCGAAGCCCGAGACATAAGACGCGTCGATCGGATAGCCCTTTTCGAACGCTCTGTGGAGCTCAGCGGGCCGGACGGAGATATTCTTTTGTACGCCGAAAATATCGCAGAAAGCAAGGCGGATGAACTTGACGTCCTCTTCCTCGATATACTGCATGATCTGGTTTTCTTCCGTTGTCACGGTGACACCCTCTTTAATCAAATCGCTCTGTGTGTATCATAACATTATCGAGGTGCCGTGTCAATCTTTCGCACATCAAAGCGTTAAATTATTTTTTATAAAAACACTTGACAATCGGTCTGTCTCAGCGTATAATGCAGACAGTAAAGACAAAGGCGTCTTGAATCCCCCAAGGGGTTCAAGGCGTCTTTTTTAGTTATATGCGTCCGAGTGCCGGAGCCCCCGTATAACGACGGGCGAGACGGGATCGTGCGAAGGACTCAACGAGTCCGCAGCGCGATCACTCGAGCAGGAGTTATATCGGGGAGAAGCGGAGGCATACGAGGCGTGATATGGAAATGTACTGCTAACACGGACTTTAGGGGAGAATTCTTAAAATAATATATACTTCATCAACATTATTATTGCCAAAAGAATTCATTGCACACACTCCCCTTTGGTTTACAGGCCCCGATTTGCGACGGGGTCTGTATTTTTTTTTTGCCTCCCTTTTCTAAGGGAGGTGCCCCGCAGGGGCGGAGGGTTGCCTGCAAACTTTATTTATGGAATAGTTGTTTTAATCGGCAGGGGAGAGATAACGCAACGGTATAGTGCAATGTAAACACCTGACTCAATACAGTGAGTAATGATACATAAAATGCGGCTTGAGTCAATAATCGGCGTGTTACCGTAACGCTTCGTTATCTCTCCCTCCGAGTTCGCCTATGGCGAACCCACCTCCCTCGTCAGAGGGAGGCTCTTACTCAACCGTTACGGATTTGGCGAGGTTGCGGGGTTTATCGACGTCGTTGCCCTTGTTGACCGAGGTATAGTAAGCGAGGAGCTGCATGGGCACTGTCGCTACCATAGGCATCAAGATCTCGTTGATCTTAGGGATACGGATCATGTAATCAACCGCGTCCGCGTCTATATCCGCGTGCTCGTCGCAGATCACGATCGTCATCGCGCCGCGCGCCTTGACCTCTTTGATGTTGCTGACGGTTTTTTCGAGCAGGGTGTTCTGGGTCGCGACAGCAATCACGGGCATACCCTCCGTGATCAGCGAGATCGTGCCGTGCTTGAGCTCGCCCGCGGCGTAGCTCTCACTGTGGATATAGCTGATCTCCTTGAGCTTTAAGGAGCCCTCCATCGAGAGAGCATAGTCAAGCCCCCTGCCGATATACAGTAGGCTGTCGGCGGTGATCAGCTTGGTGGAAACATACTGGCACATATCCACGACCTTGTTGATCGTTTTCTCGATAACGTCGGGCATTTTGAGGAGCTCGGCAGTCAGTCTGCGACATTCCTTCTCTTCAAGCTTGCCCTTGGCGAGAGCCGTTTCAAAGGCGAAAAGATACATGACCGCAAGCTGGACCATATACGCCTTGGTGGAGGCGACGGCGATCTCGGGACCGGCGTGGGTGTAGATGACCATGTCGGCTTCTCTGGCAATAGAGCTGCCCTTGACGTTGACGATCGCGAGCGTCTTGGCGCCGCGTGACTTGGCAAGGCTCAGTACCGCCTTGCTGTCGGCGGTCTCGCCGCTCTGGCTGATAATGATGATCAGGTCGTCGTGCGTCAACAGCGGATCACGATAGCGGAACTCAGAGGCGATATCGACCGTCACGGAAACGCGCGCGAGCTTTTCGATGACATATTTGCCGACCATACCCGCGTGCATGGCAGTACCGCAGGCAACGATGAAGATGTTTTTCAGATTTCTCAGCGTTCCGAAGATGATACCGCACTCGGACAGGTTCGGAAGACCGTCCTCGATGCGCGGCGTGACCGTCGTTTTGACAGCCGTGGGCTGCTCGTGTATCTCCTTGAGCATATAGTGGGGATAGCCGCCCTTCTCGGCGCTGTCCTCGTCCCAGTCGGCAAAGAGCAATTCCTTTTTGAGCAGTCTGCCGTGCAGGGAGCGAAACTCCGCACTGCCGTCTTTCAGGATCGCGATCTCGCCCTGTTCGAGCAGATAATAGTTCTTCGTATATTTGATGATGGCGGGCACGTCGGAAGCGATGAACACCTCGTCCTGACCCTGACCGACGATCAGCGGGCTCTCACACCGCACCGCGTAGACGGTCTCGGGACGGTCGGCAAAAACGATCCCCAGCGCAAAGGAACCGCGCAGCTCATGGAGCGTCTTGCGGATACAGCGGATGGGGTCGCCGTCATAGTAGAAGTCGAGCAGCTGCGCCACGACCTCGGTATCGGTATCGGAGAGGAACTCGTTGCGGTCGTTCTCGATCAGGAATTGCTTGAGCTGTTTGTAATTCTCGATGATGCCGTTATGGACGATGGTGACCCTGCGACCCGAATGTGGGTGAGAGTTGACGTCGCTCGGCTCGCCGTGGGTCGCCCAGCGGGTATGACCGATGCCCGCGTGACCCTGCGGCTTGCCCTCCTTCTCCATCTTCTGAGTCAGATCAGCCAGTCTGCCCTTGGTTTTGGCGACTTCGATCCTGCCGTTTTCAAACACGGCGATGCCCGCGGAATCATATCCGCGATATTCCAGTTTTGTCAGAGCCGATACCAGCACGTCCGTACAGTCGCGCGGTCCGACATAGCCTACTATTCCGCACATAAGCGTTCTCCTTTACAAATAAATGTCAACCAAAATGTCAACCGTCTACCGTCAACCGAGGGAAAAGACTTATTTCATCAGACAGCTCATCCCTCTTTCCTACTATTATTTTTTTACTATTATTGGTTGACATGGTTGACAAACACTGAGAAACCCACTGTTTATCAGGCTTTTTGCTGTCAACCGAGATGTCAACCGAGATGTCAACGACGCGTGCGCCGGTTGACACCGTCCGAAAAAGACAAAGACGCATTCCCTATTAAGAAAATACGTCATTTAGAGATATTTGTCAATGATCATTTGAGCTGCAAGCCGTTTGGTGATACCCGAATCCATCGCGGACTTCTCGATATATTTATGCGCGTCGGCTTCACTCAAGCCCTCCTGATCGATCAACAACCACTTCGCCTTGTTGACGATGCGGATCTCGTCGAGCTTGCTCTCGGTATTGCCGACCTTCTTCTCCAGAGAGCGCAGGCGTTCTCTGGCGCAGACCATCAGAGACACCGCCTGAGAGACGAGCGTCTTGGAGGTCGGTTTATGGAGCACAAAAACACCGTGGACAGCTACCTTCGCGTAGATCTCGTCATAAGTATCGTTAGCCGCAAAGATCGCGGCGATAGTGCCGTTGTTGCGGCTGACGTCGATACACAGTCGGGAGCCGAACTCGTCCCTCAAGGGCGCGTTGACGATCACAAAATCATATTGGTTTTCAAGCAGCTTACAGCGTGCGTCGGACGCACTGTGGGAGCAATCCTTATGTAACTGATCGCCCTGCAGGAGAGCGCTGACGTCTCTGCTGAATCTGTCGTCTGAGGACACGATCAGCATTCTGTACCGATGCTCTGTCAATTCCAAAGTGCGCTCTCCTTTCTTTTGTCATTAGTGTGAAGTTCCGCTATTCGGCACAGTAAATCCTTGTGATCGCCGAGGGAATGAACTGCTGTACAAGGGGTGAATCGGTCGCTTCGATACGCGCCTTTTCCAAGCTGTCGGGCAGCCTTTGCGGCTCTGCCGAATCGGTGCTCACGAATGGCGCAACACTTTCATCCGTGGGCTGCGGCAACGCCCTGTTGTTTTCGATACCGTCCATGATCGCGTAGATCATCAGCGCGTACGCCAGATACGGATTTGCCTCGGGGTCGGGTGAACGCAGCTGGGCACAGCGGTTCCCGCTTTCGGTATATCGCGCGAATACAAGCTGTGAACGGTTCGTCTGTGACCAAGTGATATACTTCGGCGCCTTATGCTTGCCGAAGCGCTCAAAGGACTCTGCCTTCGGGTTGAGGAATACCGTCATACCCGCGATGTTATGCAGGATACCTGCGATCGAGGCGTCGGTCACATCCTCACCTGTCTTTGCTTTGGTAGATACAGAGATATGCAGCGCCGAGCCTGTCTTATCCTTGATCGGCTTGGGTGAGAAGTCCGCGTACAAGCCGTTGCGTGCCGCTATGGTGCGCACGACGCTTAAAAAGGTCACGGTATTATCCGCCGCTGTGATCGGATCGGCATAGCGAAAGTCGATCTCGTTCTGTCCCGGTCCTGCTTCATGGTGAGAGCTCTCGGGGTCGATCCCCATCTGCTCGAGCGTCAGACAAATCTCACGGCGCACGTTCTCTCCTTTATCGAGCGGCGCGATATCCATATATCCCGCATTATCATAGGGAACACCGGTGTTCTCTGCGTCGCTGTCCGTCTTGAACAGATAGAACTGCAGCTCGGATTTGAAGTGGAAGCGATATCCCTTTGACTGAGCGTATTTGACCGCGTTCTTCAGCATAGCGCGTGTGTCGGTCTCGACAGGAGTGCCGTCCTCATAGGTCAGCGTGCAGAACATCCTGACGACCTTGCCGTGCTCCGGCCGCCACGGCAGCACCGTGATCGTGTCGGTCTCGGGATGAAGCCAGATATCCTTGCCGTAATCACCGCCGAAGCCGTTGATGTAGGAAGCGTCGATCCCGATCCCTTTCTCAAACGCTCTGGGCAGCTCGCTGCGCTGGATAGAGATATTCTTTTGAACGCCGTAAATATCGCAGAAGGAAAGACGAATGAATTTGACGTCCTCTTCTTCGATCTGCTTCATCAGTTCCTGTTCCGTATGATTCATATTATCGCACTCCTTGTTTTAGAGATACTGACAAAGTAAAAAAAGGCGACACTTAGGACGTATAGTCATCCTAAATGAACGCCATTGTTCATAACATATCATAAAGCAAAAAACGCCA
Organism: uncultured Ruminococcus sp.; assembly: GCA_902776975.1. Lineage (GTDB taxonomy): Bacteria > Bacillota > Clostridia > Oscillospirales > Acutalibacteraceae > Ruminococcoides. The sequence goes on along the minus strand of CACYSI010000043.1, from coordinate 19,243 downwards.
TTTGGAGCAGTACAGAATACTGCTTCAAATGAACGCCTTTGTTCCGCTAACACTTTAACATAATTATTTTTTGATGTCAATCCCTCATTTTGAGTGAACCCGATCTTTTCACATTTTGCAAGAAAAGAGTGGGAATCCTGCAAAATCAATTGGTAAGATTTCTTAAAATTCGTTCTATCGCTTGACAAACTAATGATTTGGGCGTATAATTCGTGCTGTTGAGACAAAGGCGTCTCGGACACATAGTCCGAGGTGCCTTTATTTTTTTGTGTCTTTTTCAGTTCAAACACTTATTATTTGGAGGGAATATTATGTCTTATGTAGATGAAGTACTGGCTAAAGTAAAAGAAAAGAACGCTTCCGAGCCTGAATTCTTACAGGCGGTAGAAGAAGTCCTTGATTCTCTTCGTCCGGTCATCGCGGCGAATGAGGATCTGTATAAGAAGCAGGCGCTGTTAGAGCGTCTTTGCGAACCTGAGCGCCAGATCAAGTTCCGCGTTCCGTGGGTCGACGATAACGGTCAGGTACAGGTGAACACCGGCTATCGCGTTCAGTTCAACTCCGCTATCGGTCCGTATAAGGGCGGTATCCGTCTGCATCCGTCCGTATATATCGGTATCATCAAATTCCTCGGCTTTGAGCAGATCTTCAAGAACTCACTGACCGGTCTTGCGATCGGCGGCGGCAAGGGCGGCTCTGACTTTGACCCCAAGGGCAAGTCCGATATGGAGATCATGCGCTTCTGCCAGAGCTTCATGACAGAGCTGTTCCGTCATATCGGCGCCGACACCGACGTCCCCGCGGGCGATATCGGTACAGGCGGCAGAGAGATCGGCTTCATGTTCGGTCAGTACAAGCGCCTTCGCAACAGCTTTGAGGGCGTGCTCACCGGTAAGGGCCTGAGCTTCGGCGGATCATTAGCTCGTACAGAGGCTACCGGTTACGGTCTGCTCTACCTCACCAGAGAGATGCTCAAGACAAACGGCATCGATATCGCGGGCAAGACCATCTGCGTTTCCGGCGCAGGCAATGTCGCGATCTATGCGATCCAAAAGGCTCAGCAGCTCGGCGCTAAGGTTGTGACCTGCTCCGATTCTACCGGCTGGATCTATGATAAAGAGGGCATCGATGTTGCTCTTTTAAAGGATATCAAAGAAGTCAAGCGCGCTCGTCTTGACGCGTATGCCGCCGCTCGTCCCTCTGCCGTTTATCACGACAAGAAGGCGGAAGGCTCCAATGTCTGGGATATCAAGTGCGATATCGCGCTGCCCTGCGCGACCCAGAATGAACTCGGCATCGACGACGCGAAGAAGCTCGTAGCAAACGGTGTTGTAGCCGTAGCTGAGGGCGCTAATATGCCGACCACCCTCGAGGCGACCGAGTACTTCCAGAAGAACGGCGTTCTCTTCGCGCCCGGTAAGGCAGCTAACGCGGGCGGCGTTGCTACCTCCGCGCTTGAGATGAGCCAGAACTCCGAGAGACTCTCCTGGAGCTTTGAAGAGGTCGATCAGAAGCTCGAGCAGATCATGGTCAACATCTTCCATAATCTTGACGCGGCCGCGAAGAAGTACGGCTTTGAAGGCAACTATGTAGTGGGCGCTAACATCGCCGGCTTTGAGAAGGTTGCCGACGCAATGCTCGCAGAGGGCGTTGTCTGATTTTGACCGTCAACTGACAATAACAATAGCGCGCTCTCCTGAAAAAGCGAGAGTGCGCTTTTCCTGTAAATAGCAAGAAGAAAAATGTATGGATCTTTCGCTGTTAAGACCGGTATTTTGAGTGATTTTTCAGCGATTGGAGGAAAAATATGGATAATTGTATTGACTTATCACTGCTCGACGGCGTACTCGACGAATACGCCTCCGTCAAAGGCAGTCTGATCACCATTTTACAGCACACGCAGGACGTCTACGGCTATCTGCCGAAGGAGGCTATCGAGCTGATCTCGGAGCGCACGGGTATCGCGACCTCAGAGATCATGGGCGTGGGCACGTTCTACACGCAGTTTCGCTTTGAGCCTGTGGGCAAGTACCTGATCATGCTGTGTCAGGGCACGGCGTGCCATGTCAACAGCTCAATGAGGACACCTACGGCAGTCTCACCCCCGACAAGACCAAGAAGATACTCAAAGAGTTAAGGGAGGCGGCAGTATGAGAGTAGTCATCGGACAGGGCTCCTGCGGTATCGCCGCGGGCGCGGAAAAGGTTCGCCAAGCCTTATTAAAGGAAAACATAGACGCGCGCGTCTCCATCACGGGCTGTATCGGTATGTGTTACCTCGAGCCGATCGTGGATATCTACGACGAGGATAAGCTCACCCGACTGGTCAAGGTATCCGAGAGCGACGCTCCCGCGATCGCGGAATACATACGTACAGGAAACAGAGAAATAATAGACAACTTAGTTGTCACCGACGAGGACAGTGAGTTCCTCTCTAAGCAGACTCGTATCGCCTTGCGTAACTGCGGTATCATCAACCCCGAGATCATCGAGGAATATATTGAGAAAGACGGCTATACCGCGCTGAAATCCTGCCTTACGGAAAAAACTCCCGAAGAGGTCATTGAGATTATCAAGACCTCAGGTCTCGCGGGTCGCGGCGGCGCGGGCTTCCCGACCTGGTTCAAGTGGAACGCCGCAAGGAATTCCGAGGGCGAAGAAAAGTACCTGATCTGTAACGCCGACGAGGGCGACCCCGGCGCGTTCATGGATCGCGCTGTCATCGAGAGCGACCCCCACAACCTGATCGAGGGTATGCTGATCGGCGCGTACGCCATCGGCGCAAAGCACGCGGTCGTCTATGTCAGAGCCGAGTATCCGCTCGCCATCAAGCGACTGAAAAACGCTTTGGAACAGGCAAGGGAAAAAGGGATCATCGGCAATAATATCTTTGGTTCTGACTTCTCCTGTGACTTTATGATCAAGGCGGGCGCGGGCGCGTTCGTCTGCGGAGAAGAAACAGCTCTTATTGAGAGCTTAGAGGGTCACAGAGGTATGCCGCGCTTGAAGCCTCCGTTCCCCGCTCAGTCGGGTTTCTGGAGAAAGCCGAGTAATATCAACAATGTCGAGACCTTCGCCAATGTCGCGTGGATCATCAATAACGGCGGCGAGGCATTTGCCGCGATGGGTACGGAAGGTTCCAAAGGCACCAAGGTATTCGCCGTCACAGGTAAGGTCAAGAGAAGCGGTCTCGTTGAGATACCCATGGGCAAGACCCTGCGCGACGTCATCTTTGACATCGGCGGCGGTATGAAAACAGATAAGCCCTTCAAGGCTGTCCAGATGGGCGGTCCTTCGGGCGGTTGTATCCCCGCTTCTTTAATAGATACCGTTATCGACTACAAAGCATTAGGCGCAACAGGCGCGATCATGGGATCGGGCGGTATGGTCGTGATGGACGAAAGTACCTGCATGGTCGGTATGGCGAAATTCTTCCTTGATTTTACCGCGAAAGAGAGCTGCGGCAAGTGCATCCATTGCCGTATCGGCACCAAGAGAATGCTCGAAATGCTCGAGCGCATCACCAAGGGCGAGGGCAAGGACGGAGATATCGAACTGCTCGAGGAGCTCTGCTACGCCATCAAGGACGGCGCGCTCTGCGGTCTCGGCCAGACAGCTCCTAACCCCGTTCTCACTACTATCAAATATTTCAGAGATGAGTATGAAGCTCATATCAAGGACAAGAAATGTCCCGCGGGCGAATGCTCCGACCTCATTGAATACAGTATCAACGCAGATAAATGCAAGGGCTGTACCTTATGCGCGAGGAATTGTCCTGTCAATGCTATTAGCGGTACAGTGAAGAATCCGCATGTCATCGACACAAATAAGTGTATCAAGTGCGGCAAGTGCTACAGCGTATGCCGCTTTGACGCGGTAGTAAAAGCGTAAAGGAGGGGTAAGAATGATCAATTTAACGATAAACGGAAAAGCGATTCAAGCCCCCGAGGGCGCGACGATACTCGAAGCGGCAAGGGCGAACGGTATCGACATCCCCACCCTTTGCTATGACAAGGCTGTAGAGATCTACGGCGCGTGCGGATTATGTGTGGTAGAAGCAGAGGGTATCCCTAAATTACTCCGCTCCTGCTCAGCGAAATGCACCGAGGGCATGGTCATCAACACTGAATCACCGCGCGTGGTACAATCATGAATCACCGCGCGTGGTACAATCAAGAAAGATTGCCATGGAACTCTTGATGTCCGCGCATGACGGCGACTGTGTCGCGCCGTGTCAGCTCAACTGTCCCGCCAGAACCGACTGCCAAGGGTACGTCGGACTGATCGCGAACGGCGAATACGACAGCGCAATAAAGCTAATTAAGAATAAAATACCGCTCCCCGCTTCTATCGGCAGAGTGTGTCCGCATCCGTGCGAAAAGGCATGCCGACGCAAGAACGTAGAGGAGCCCATCAATATCGCTCAATTAAAGGCGTTCGCGGCGGATATTGATTTGAATAAAGACAGCTATCTCCCCGACGTGATGGTACGCTCGGGCAAAAAGGTAGCGATCATTGGCGGAGGTCCCGCCGGACTGACTGCCGCGTATTACCTCAATATCATGGGTCATTCCGTCACCGTCTATGACATGATGGATAAGATGGGAGGAATGCTGAGATACGGCATCCCGCAGTACAGACTTCCCAAAGAAGTACTCGACAAAGAGATCGCCATTATAGAAAAATCGGGCGTGAAGCTCGTCAATAACGTAAAACTTGGCAAAGACTTTACCATTGAAAGCCTGAAAGCCGAGAACGACGCGGTGATCGTCGCGGTCGGCGCGTGGCAGAGTTCATCCATGCGTACCCCGGGCGAAGACCTCGAGGGCGTATACGGCGGTATCGACTTCCTCAGAGCTGTTATCAAGGGCAACGCTCCCGCAATCGGAGAAAAGGTTGCCATCTGCGGCGGCGGCAATACCGCGATGGACGCTTGCAGAACCGCCGTTCGTTTAGGCGCGAAGGAAGTCTACGTTATCTACAGACGCACGCGCGCCGAAATGCCCGCCGACGCTTTGGAGATCGACGAAGCCGAGGAAGAGGGCGTGATCTACAAGTTCCTCACCAACCCGCTCTCGTTCAACGGCGAGAACGGCAAGCTGAAATCCGTGACGTTACAGATCATGGAGCTGGGCGAGCCCGACGCGTCGGGCAGGCGCAGACCTGTTCCCGTCGAGGGCAAAACCGAGGAGATCCCGCTTGATTCTGTGATCCTCGCCATTGGTCAGAAGCTCGTGCAGAGTGACGTCAGCGAATTACAGTTGAATGACCGCGGTAACATCGAAGCCGATCCCGACTTCTTCACCACCAGCATTGACGGCGTATTCGCCATCGGCGACGCGACCAACCGCGGCGCGTCCATCGCCATTGAGGCGATCGGAGAAGCCGACCGCTGCGCAAAGGCGGTTGACGCGTATCTGAACGGTCAGAGCTTAGATACCCGAGTTCCCTATATCTCCAAGCGTGATGAAGCGACGATAGACTATTCCGACCGTGAAAAAGCACCTCGCCTGAATCCGAAAGTCTTAGCTCCTGAGGTCAGAAACAAGAACTTCGACGAGGTCAGCTTAGGCTTTACCGAGGAAGAAGCGCAGGCTGAAGCAAGCCGCTGTCTGGAATGTGGCTGTCGCGAATACTACAAGTGCAAGCTGTTGAATGTAGCGCAGAGATACGACATCGACCCGAGCCGTTTCAAGGGTGAAATGCCGCAAAAGTACACACACGACGAAAACGCCTTCATCGAGCGTAACACGGCGAAATGTATCCTGTGCGGACTGTGCGTGCGTTCCTGCCGCGAGGTCATGGACATCCACGCGCTCGGCTTGATGGGCAGAGGCTTCACGACCGAGCCCTCTCCCGCTTTCGCATTACCGCTCGACCAGACCAAGTGCAACAACTGCGGACTGTGCGTTCAGCTCTGTCCCACAGGCGCGCTGACAGAGAAAGCCAACCTCAAAAAACAGGTGCCGCTTAACGAAGAGTACACAGAGGAGAAGATCGAGATAGATCATAAGCAAGCGAGTGTGCTGGTGTCGCGCTATAACGGTAAGGTGCTGAGAGTCATACCGAATGACGAGATCAGCCGTAACTCCGGACTTACACGCGAAGAGCTGTCAGAGCTCATAAAATAAAATATACTTGAATGTCAGCCGCTGTGCTTTTGCATGGCGGCTGTTTTATATTTCCGAAACAGAATATTAATGCGTTAAAACGCTGAAATCTTGCAACTGTTTTTTAATCGGGTTGCAAATTTGAGGCGTAACAGCCCGACAAATTAGCGAAAATACATAAACTTTTGAAAACAGTTAAAAAAATCTTGCAAAAATGCTCTCCGTATTATATAATTCATATTGTGCAATGATATTTTTTTGACGATCAACTGTTTGACAGTCGAAAAAAGACAATTGAATAGCACTAATTTAGGAGGTATTTTTATGTCTTATGTTGATGAAGTAATCGCAAAAGTAAAAGAAAAGAACGCTTCCGAGCCTGAGTTCCTTCAGACCGTAGAGGAGGTTCTTACTTCTATCCGTCCCGTGATCGAGGCTGACGAGGCTAAGTATCGCAAGCTTGCCTTGCTCGAGCGCATCACAGAGCCCGAGAGACAGGTAAAGTTCCGTGTTCCGTGGGTAGATGATAACGGTCAGGTACAGGTAAACATCGGTTACCGCGTACAGTTCAACTCCGCTATCGGCCCGTACAAGGGCGGTCTGAGATTCCATCCGTCAGTATATATCGGCATCATCAAGTTCCTCGGCTTTGAGCAGATCTTCAAGAACAGCCTTACAGGTCTGCCCATCGGCGGCGGCAAGGGCGGCTCTGACTTTGATCCCAACGGCAAGAGCGATATGGAGATCATGCGCTTCTGCCAGAGCTTTATGACAGAGCTCTTCCGTCATATCGGCCCCGACACCGACGTCCCCGCAGGTGATATCGGCGTAGGCGGCAGAGAGATCGGCTACATGATGGGTCAGTATAAGCGCATCCGTGACTGCTATGACGGCACTCTGACCGGTAAGGGCACAGAGAACGGCGGTCTGGCAGGTCGTGCCGAGGCTACAGGCTACGGCGTAGTTTTCTATGCTCGCGAGATGCTCAAGCACTTCGGCGAGGAGCTCAAGGGCAAGACAGTCGCTCTGTCCGGCTTCGGTAACGTTACATGGGGTACCGCTCTCAAGCTCAACGAGCTGGGCGCTAAGGTCATCACCATCTCCGGCCCCGACGGTTATATCCTCGATGAGGACGGCATCAGCGGCGATAAGGTAGATTATCTGCTCGAGCTCCGCGGCTCAGGCAAGAACATCTGCGAGCCTTATGCTGAGAAGTATCCGAACGCTAAGTTCTTCAAGGGTGAGAAGCCCTGGGGCGTTAAGGCTGACCTGTACATCCCCTGCGCTACTCAGAACGAGATCCGCATCGAGGACGCTCAGAAGATGGTCGCTAACGGCTGTAAGTTCCTGTGCGAGGCTGCTAACATGCCTACCACAAACGAGGCTATCGAGTATCTTAAGGAGAACGGCGTAGTCGTAGGCCCCTCCAAGGCTGCTAACGCAGGCGGCGTTGCTTGCTCCTGCATCGAGATGAGCCAGAACGCTGCTCATGATATCTTCACTGAGGATGATGTATTCAAGAAACTCGAGAACATCATGGTCAACATCTTCAAGCAGTCTATCGCAGCTTGTGAGAAGTACAACCTGGGCGACGACCTCATCGCGGGCGCTAACATCGCCGGCTTTGAGAGAGTTGCTAACGCAATGCTCCTGCAGGGTATTGTTTGATAGATAAAGCTGAATAATATATAAAGAAATGCAGTCGGTCATCCGGCTGCATTTTTTGTGTGAATAATTCAATAAAATGGGCTGTCGCATGCATCAGCGTGCGGCAGCCTTTCTGTATTGTATTATAACGTCAAATAGTTTGACCTATAGGATAGGGCACCGGGATGCGTATGGCGTAGCGCTGTATAGCGGTCGCGTCTATAATCGTGACCTTGCCGTCGCCGTCTATGTCGGCGTACTTATCATCAACCGTAAACGGTATCTCTATACCCGCGACAAGGCGCTGTATCCATGTCGCGTCTTTGACGTCTACCGCTTCGTTACCGTCAACATCGCCGAGGGCAGTTTTGCAGGGTACGGTCAGTGCGAATGTACCCGCACGATCGGTGTAGATCACCATATAGCCCTTTTCATATATAGCATTTATTTTGGTGAAACCGCCGTCTTTTTCTTTGCGATATACCGTGGCGGTTTTGTCGGCGCAAGGTATCTTTATCTGCATATTGTTTCCGGGCTTATCAACAACCAACTGAGAGGGATTGTCGGGAGATACAACATAAATAGTCTTAGTAACTTCGATATCATACGCTTTTGTTGCCTTACAGCCGTATAGCATATCATTAACAGCGCTTATCCCGTTCTTCTCTGTCAGTTCTTTAACTCTGATATTGTGAGATTCCGGTATCACAACGCTGATTCCGGTAGCGCTGTCGGTTTTTTGATCTAAACCGATGAATTTGAAGCTGTTGTTGTTTGCGAATTTCTCAACATTTGAGCCCTTATATCCATAGATGGTAAAGTCGGGGATTTTTTTATAATCACCGTAATCATCATAATACCAACCCAAAGCCTTCTGAGAACCGGTATAATTCGTTTGATACTTTTGAACAGATAAGTCGGGGTTAAGGATAGTAATGCTTTTCAGATCGCGGCAGCTGCTAAAGGCATAATCCTGTATTGAATAAACAGACTCGGGAATTGTGATGTCGGTCAGACCCGAGCGCGCAAAAGCAAATAATCCGATCTTACTGATAGAGCTTGGTATGGTTATGTTTTTAAGACTTGTACAGCCATTGAAAACAGAGTCGCTGATAGACCATAATGAATTTGGCATTTTTACGTCCGTAAGGCTTGTGCAATCGTAAAACGCAGAGTAGCCGATAGTCGTAACGGTATCTGATATACTGACGCTCTTCAACTTTTTACATTCATAGAATGCAGAATTGCCTATCTTTGTAACGCCTTCATTGATGATCACATCGGTGATATCTGAATCTTTCCACGGAGCAGGAGACGTATTATTATAGTTCGCTGTGCTTTTATCAGGGCTGATCACCGAAGGGTCAGTTACGGAGATAGTCAGCACGCTGCCCTCTTTTACCCATGTGCAGTCGCCTGTGGTGCCGCTCGCGTACCAACCTTCAGGAGCGTCGGCGACGGTCTTGTATACTCCGTATGTCTTATCCTTGAGCGTATATATCATTTTGCTCGGCTCGGCGGTTTTTGTCAGAGTGTAGTCCTCTTCGTTCAAGGCAGGCAGAACCACATTTTTCTTTTCCGGGCATCGTTTACACTCCGCGGTCATAATGCCCGGAAGTGTCGCTGTGGGATCCTTTTTTACATTTAGGACATAGTCGTGACCTAACGCTGCTACTTCATCGGTTACATAGGTATCATTACAGCGCGAGCAGATATAGGTCGTATAGCCATCCACCGTACAGGTAGGCGGGGTGACGCTTATCTGCTGATAGTCATGACCTAACGCCTTGACTTGCTCTGTTATATAGGTATCTTTACACCGAGAGCATATGTGGGCGTTGCCGCCGTCTTTTGTACAAGTAGGCGGAGTATCGACAGTCTGATAATCATGACCCAACGCATTTACCTGATCACTTATATAAGTATCCTTGCAGCGTGAGCAGGTATAAGTTGTATATCCATCCTCTGTGCAGGTGGGCGGAGTAACTATAGTTTGATAATCATGACCCAACGCATTTACCTGATCACTTATATAAGTATCCTTGCAGCGTGAGCAGGTGTAGGTAGTGTAACCGTCTTTTGTGCAGGTCGGATGAGTAACAACAGCCTTATAATCATGTCCTAAGGCGGGCAGCACGAATTCACCTACCTCACCGCATTTGCTGCAATGCCAGTATACCGAGCCGTCCTCTGAACAAGTGGCATCGTACTTAACGTCAACATTTGTTTCCTTTATCAACGCTTTACACTTATTACATAATCCAATAATGGGAATAAATGAAAAACCGTTTTCTTTCGCGTATTTTTCCGCCTCTGTATCCTTATTGCCGTAAATCTTAAAACCGCTGATTTTTTTATAGCCACTATCATAATAGTAGCCGAATGCACGCTTACCTATACTCGTGACGGAGTCGGGGATAGTTATGTTCGTCAGCCCCGTGCAGCCTTCAAACGCCTCACCAACGATACTCGTGACGGAGCTGCCGATAGTTACGCTCATAAGCCCTGTGCAGTCTTCAAACGCCCAATTACCTATACTCGTGACGGAGTCGGGGATAGTTACGCTTGTCAGCTCCGCGCATTCACTAAACGCAGAATCTGCTATACCCAAGGTGCCGTCTTTGATAACGACCTCAGAGGGACAAGTACCTTTCATCTTATATGCAAATTTACCGGCGTATACAAGACCGTCCGGCTGATTACTATACCAAGCGGTATTGTCAAACGCATATCTACCGATACTCGTGACGGAGTCGGGGATAGTTACGCTCGTCAGTCCTGTGCAGCCGTCAAACGCATAATTACCGATGCTCGTGACGGAGTCGGGGATAGTGACGTTCTTAAGCCCCGTACAGCCTCTAAACGCAGAAGCGGTAATACTTGCAGTACCGTCTTTGATAACGACCTCAGAGGGACAAGTACCTTTCATTTCATATGCTACTTTACCGGCATATATAAGACCGTCCGGCTGATTATTATACCAAGTAGTATTGGAAAACGCACCATAACCGATACTCGTGACGGAGTCGGGGATAGTTACGCTCGTCAGCCCTTTGCAGCCGTAAAACGCCATATATTCGATACTCGTGACGGAGTCGGGGATAGCTACGCTCGTCAGTTGCTTGCAGCCTCTAAACGCCTCCTCACCGATACTTGTTACGCCGGGCTTGATCACAACGGTAGTAAAAGAATAACTGTACCACGGCGCTGTTGTTACAAAAGAACCGTTTTTATAGGTAGAATCATATTTTTCCATCTTACCGTTACCGGAGATGGTCAGCACGCCGTTATCCAGCGTCCATGTACATTTGCCGGTGGTACCGCTTGAAGCACCTGTCTCGGCGATATCCGCCTCAGCCGCGCCGGCGGTGAACGGCACAATGTTGAATACGCTCAGGGTCATTATAAGACTCAGGAGCAGGCTTATGATTTTCTTAGTTTTGTTCATGCTTTGCCTCCTTGGTTGTGCGAGGGTTTGTATACTTATATATATAGTATATCACAGCGCGTTTATCCGTTCTATAAGTAAAGGGATACAAAATCATTATGTCGGATTTGGTTATAGTGAACAAAGACGCGGGGATGAAGAGCGCGATCGGCGGGATTTCACCCGACAATCAACATAAACAGCTTAAGCTATAGCAGCATTTAGTGTAGGGGAGGGTCTTGACCCTCCCGTTCGCGAAGCGAAGCTGAATGTGCGTTTGATATTATATTGAAACGTTTTGTAATTAAGGAAACTTGAGATAAATATTGAAAATCATTTGATTTTCAATCGGGCGGGTCAGACACGCGTGTCACGCCCCGCCCCTATAAAATAGCTCTAAGGCTTGTTATGGTCGCTGCGCGAATGCCGCTGACGCGGCGCGGGAGGGTCAAGACCCTCCCCTACATAATAGCTCTAGGGTTTGTTTTGGTCGCTGCGCGAATGCCGCTGACGCGGCGCGGGCGGATCAGACACGCGTGTCACGCCCCGCCCCTACAATAGGTGGGATCAGCTATTTGAGATACAGACTCACTGATGCGGCTCGCCTGAAAAGGGACAAAAAAACAGCGGCCTTTCGGTCGCTGTTTTATGTCGGGATATGCTGTTACTGTTTGATACAGTAGTAACTGGAGTGAGCCTCTTCGAGGTCGAGCGCCTTAGCGGTGACCGCGTAGGTAAAGAGCTTGTCCTCAGACCAGCCGTCGAGCTTAACGCGCATCTTGCCGAGCTCTTCGCCCTCAAGCTTATAAGTGCCCTTGCTGTCGAAGCCCGTGGTGTCGCCCTTGAGAGAGCATGTGCCGTCTTCATTGAATACCCAAGTCCAGTCGCCGTCTACCTTATCGGTCTGCTTCCATGTGCCGTACAGGCGGTCGTCCTTAAGCTCTTTCTTGCCGCAGGCTGTCATGCACGCGGCGATCATAGCGATGACCATAACGACAGCGATGATTCTCGAAAATGTTTTCATTATATTTCCTCCTGTTTTGTGGATAAAAATATTATATCATATATGTTTTCAAAATACTATAGTTATTTCAATATTTTAACATTCTGTTTACGAATTGAGTTTGGTGATAATGACAATAACAGTATGATCGGATGGATAAAACAAAAGACGGAGAGCAAGCTCTCCGCCGATGTTCGCTTTGCTTTTAGGTTTGAGTGACTCTTAGTCAGCTACAAAGAATACGTCCATGCCTGTGGTCTCGCCGTCGGCAACGATGTATGCCTTGCTCTCTTCGGGCTTAACATATACTGTATATGCCTTCTTGCCCTTAACTACCTTCTTAACGTTCTTCTCGATATCCGCAACGGCTACTGTAGCGCCGCCGAACTGGATGTACAGATCGAACTTGGGCTCAGCCTTCTTGGCAGCGGGCTTCTTAGCGGCTGTCTTAGTCTCAGCCTTAGCAGCGGCAGCCTTGGTCTCAGCCTTAGCAGCGGTAGCCTTAGCGGCTGTCTTAGTCTCGGTCTTAGCAGCGGCAGCCTTGGTAGCTGTCTTCTTAGCGGCTGTTTTAGTCTCAGCCTTAGCAGTTGTCTTCTTTGCTGTTGCCATAATAATAATCCTTCTTTCTTGATTTTACGAAAATTATGTTAGGCAAGCTCTTTGTCTTGCTTACAGCTTGTATTATATATATCTTATCTCGGCTTGTCAAACATTCACGAAAAATTTGTTTGATTGTACAAATGCGGGGTGAGAGGCGCTTGCTTTGTAGGTATTGTTGACGGATGATTTTTGCACAAAAACAGATTTTGGCTGTTTTTTGCTCTGTGGCGTTTGAAAACGAATGTGGTTTTGAACGGTTTTTCACAGGGTAATAATCGGGACTCAAAGAAAATAATCTGAGTAAAATATCTGATATGGGTTGCAATAGATCTATTTGTCTGTTATAATGACTGAGTACAAAAATACGGACTTTAACCGGGCGCGATAGCTATGCGTAAAGCGCTCGGTTCAGGAGAAGAAAAATATGTTTCAATCATTCGCGGATGTAGGCACACAGGTGCTGGTGCTGTTCATCCTTATCTCGGTAGGCGCGCTGCTGGGTAGGCTCGGACTTATCACCGACTCGGGCTCGCGCACGATGACCGATATAGTGCTGTACGCGGTCACGCCGTGTGTGATAATCAACGCCTTTCAGCGCGAGTATCAGCCGCGGCTCTTGAGCGGACTGCTGATGACCCTCGCGGCGGCTGTGGCGACAATGGGCTTTTCTGTACTGCTCGCCGAGCTGTTGTACCGCAAGAAGGATATCTCGAGAGGAGTTGTACTGAAGTTCGCGGTGGTGTTCTCAAACTGCGGCTTCATGGCGCTGCCTTTGCAGCAGGCTGTGCTCGGGGAGGACGGAGTGTTCTACGGCGCCGTTTATGTGGCTGTGTTCAACGTCTTTATGTGGACATACGGGCTTATAAGGATGAGCGGCAGGACTCAGCTCAGACAGGCGCTCAAAGCCGTGGTGAACCCCGGGATAATCGGTACGGCGGTGGGGCTGCTGCTGTTTGTCTTTTCTGTCAGACTGCCCGTGGTCATCTCGACCCCTATAAGTATGCTCGCCGCTCTGAATACGCCCATACCCATGCTGATAATAGGCAATCAGCTGATAAAATCCGATATGCGCAGGGTGCTCAGAGACAAGGACGCGTACTTTGCGATGGCGATCAGGCTGATACTGCTGCCGCTCGCTGTTATGGGAGTGCTGCTGCTGCTCAAGGTAGACGCTACAGTTACAACCTCGGTGGTAATAGCTGTCAGCGCGCCTGTGGCGGCGTTCACCACCATGATGTCCGCAAAGTACGGCAGAGATACCGAGCTGAGCGCCGGCATAGTATCGGCATCGGCGCTGTTCTCTCTGATAACGATGCCTTTGATCGTGGGGCTGACAAGATATCTCGCGTAGTATCTGATATAATGAACCGAAAGGATGATACATATGGCTAAGAATCCTAAGCAGAAGCAGAAGCTGCTGTATATAATGAAATTTTTTCTTGAAAAGACAGATGAAGAGTACGGCGTTACCGTTGCGGATATCATAGAGTATCTATCTGAATACGGCATCGAGGCTGAGCGCAAAAGCATATACAGCGATATCGAATGTCTGAGAGATTTCGGTATGGATATCGTCAAGTCGAAGGTGGGCAAGATATCTTTGTTCAGCCTTGTATCGCGCGACTTCACCACCGAGGAGATCAAGCTGCTGATAGACGCTGTACAGAGCTCCAAGTTCATCACGCTCAAAAAGAGCCGTGAGCTGATACGCAAGATAGAGGGTCTGACCTCTGAGAATCAGGCAAAGGAGCTGCATCGTCAGGTGATAGTAGCCAACCGTGTCAAAAACTCGAACGAGGATATATACCGCAACATCGACTCGATAAACCGCGCTATCAACAATAAGCGTAAGATATCCTTTTACTATAATATGTGGCAGGTATCGCGCACGGGAGCGCGAAAGATAGTCAAGGTCCGACGCCATGACGGAGCGCGTTATCTGCTTACTCCCAAGGCTCTGACCTGGGATGATGAAAACTACTATCTCATAGCCTATGATAAAGACGCCGATATGCTCAAGCACTTTCGCGTGGATAAGATGGAGAGCATAGAGGTGGAGGACGAGCGCGCCGACTCGGTAAAGTCGGTGGATAAGTTCGATCTCGCTGTATACACCAAGCAGGTCTTCGGTATGTACGGGGGAGAGACCGTCAGCGTCAAGCTGCGCTTTGACGACAGCCTGATCGGAGTGGTGGCAGACCGCTTCTCTGACAAGGTGTTCATCATGCCGCACTCCGACGGTACCTTTACGGTAGGCACCGAGGTCATGCTCTCGCCCCAGTTCTACGGTTGGGTGTTCTCCTTCGGCGACAAGGTGCGGATAGTATCACCCAAAAGCGCCAAGGAGGGCTTTAAGGAGTATCTCGACCGAGTGACCACAATATATTGAGTGTCGCTTTTTTCGGATATTTCTATTTAGTGTGTTATTCTTATAATAGTATATGTTATTATTTATAAAGTATCGTGTTTTACCGACTTTCTGTTTGTGAGGAGGATATATAATGAGCGGCATCATACTGGCGTCAAAGTCTCCGCGCAGACAGGAGCTTATACAGAAGATAACAGGTGACTTTGAGGTCATCACGGCAGACGAGCCGGATATACTGCCAAAGGGGATATCTCCCGAAGAGGCTCCGGTGTATCTCGCCTCATGCAAGGCGGGAGCCGTCGCGAAGGCACACCCCGACAAGACGGTGATAGGAGCCGATACGGTGGTCATCCTCGATGACGAGATCATGGGCAAGCCCGCCGATGAGAGCGACGCACGGCGTATGCTCGGGGCGCTGTCGGGCAAAAAGCATAAGGTGGTCACCGGCTGCTGTATCATAAGAGGAGATAACAGACGCGCTTTTTCGGACATCACCGAGGTAGAGTTTTATCCGCTGAGCGACAGCGAGATAGACGACTATATCGCTACGGGCGAGCCTTTTGACAAGGCTGGCGCCTACGGTATACAGGGACAGGGCGCGCTGCTCGTAAAAGGTATCATCGGCGACTACTTCAACGTTATGGGTCTGCCTGTAGCTATGCTCAAGCGTGAGCTTGACAGCTTTGTGAAAGGACTGTAGCATGATACATCTGTTTATACTCAACTCCTTTGCGGGCACTAAGGACTCTACCCCTTTGCTTAAAGCCGAGATAGAGGCTTTAGGCAGGGATGACACGGTGATCGAATATACCGAAAGCAAGGGCGACGCCGAGAATATAGCGCGTCGCTATGCTCAGAAAGGCGAGCCGCTGAGAGTATACGCCTGCGGCGGCGACGGTACCGCCAACGAGGCTCTGCAGGGGCTGTATGGCTTTGATAACGTCGCTCTCGGAGTCGTACCGGTAGGTACGGGCAACGATTATGTGCGCTCACTGCCTGCCGACGTACAAGATTATCGCGATATAAACAAGATGATAAACGGTTCTGAGATGACCGTTGATCTGCTCAAATGCGGCGACAGACTTGCGCTGAACGTTGTCTCGGCAGGCTATGACTGCGAGGTAGCGGACCGCGCTCAGAAGAACAAGCGTATGCCGCTTATGTCGGGGCCTCTCGCGTACAAGCTGGCTATCGTTCAGTGCCTTATCAATAAGCGTAAGCACACCTTTGTGCCCTTTGCCGACGGCAGAGCCGTAAAGATACCGGAGGGCTTTAAGACGCAGATGCTTGCCGTAGCGGCTAAGGGGATGTACTACGGCGGCGGTATCAAGGCGACTCCGTACGCGCGGCTCGATGACGGGATGATAGACTTCATGTCCATCCCTACCGTGCCTGTGAGTTTTTTCGCGCGGATGATAGGCTTGTTTACAAGGGGCGAGCATATCGACCATCCTAAGACAAAGAAGTTCATAATGCACGAAAAATGCCGTGAGCTGAGGCTCGACGATCACGGTGATATCAAGATATGTATAGACGGTGAGATGCGGGTTATGAAGGATCCGGTCATAACGGTGCTGCCGAAGGCGTTTAAGGTGATAATACCTTCACGGTAATGATAAATCGCAGGTTTCAGGGAATAATACGGGAATGAGAAGATAAGGGATAATGAAGAAACGTATAAATAAAAAAATCGCAATAATGATCTCACTGATACTTACGGTACAGATTATCGGACTCTGTATGTCGTCCGATTTCAACGCGGGCACGCAGACACGCTCGCGCGGCTCTGCCGATACAGCTTATCAAGTATCGGCAGGCAAGAATGCGATATCATGGATCAATGATAAGATATATTATGCGACCTACAACCGCAGCCGCTGGCTGTATGAGCTGATGACGGCGGCGGGTTATGAGGTGAACGCGAATAAGAATGACGGAGCCGCGATATTCGGTCTGGCTCTCAGATACGGCATAGCAGATCGCTACGGCAGCGATGACATACTCTTGCCCCCGGACAGGCGATTTGTGTGTTCTACCTTGGTGCGCGCGCTTGATTATCCGAGTCGTGACGTCGGGTATCTCGCCGACGTAAAGGCGGATGAGGGCTATATGCGGACCGCGGCGTATTTCGGTTTTTTTCTGCCCGACTTCAATAACATGATGCACCCCGACAAGGCGGTGACGAACGCTGAGTATGACAGGCTGCTGAAAGAGCTTGAACGTTATCGTATGCTCAAAGGCAAGCAGGCGCTGTCCTTCGGCGACAGCATCATGTACGGCTCCGGCAACGACGGCGAGGGCATGGGTGAGCTGACGGCGATCAAGTACGGCATGACCTGTACCGACTACGCCGTGCCGGGAGCTACGCTGGGCGAGTGCAAGGACAGGGGACACATCCCCGACCAGATACGCAAGGCGCGTGATCAGAAAAAGACCGCCGATGTTATCTTCATCAACGGCGGCACTAATGATATAAACCATACATCCTTCGGCAGTCTTACCAAGGGCTTTGATATGGAAAAGACGAGCGAGAAAGAGTATACGGGCGGCTTTGAGCGTACCTTATGGATGATCGGTAAATACTGGAAAGATGTGCCCGTCATATATGTGCGCTCGCACAATATGGATCTGGGCGATGACTCGCGTGAGCGCAAGTACGGCGAGAGAGCTATGGAGATAGCCTTGAAGTGGAATATCAGCGCCGTAGATCTGTATAACGACAGCGGTCTGAATACCGAGGATCCCGCTATGAGCAACAGGTATACATACGCCAATCCGTACGCAGATCATATTTGTGACTCTATACATCCCAACGCTGTCGGCTACGCAAAGTTCTATCTGCCGCCGATAGCCGAGAAGCTGGATAAGCTATTTTATAAGGAGGCGCGATGAATGACTAAATTATATATCGCCGTACCCTGTTATAACGAAGAGGCGGTGCTGCCCGACAGCGCCGCTAAGCTGCGCGATAAGCTGCGCTCAATGATGTCGGACGGGCTTATATCGGACGACAGCCGTATCGTCTTTATCGATGACGGCAGCGCCGACGCTACATGGAGGCTCATAACCGAGCTGCATGAGAGCGACAGCATATACAGCGGCATCAAGCTAAGCCGCAACCGCGGACATCAGAACGCGCTGATGTGCGGACTGATGACTCTGAAGGATGAGGCTGACGCGGTGATCTCGATAGACGCCGACCTGCAGGATGATATCGGGGTCTTTGACGAGATGGTCAGAAAGTACGAGAGCGGATGTGACGTTGTTTACGGCGTGCGCTCAAAGCGTAAGACAGATACCTTTTTCAAGCGCTTTACCGCTGAGGGCTATTATAAGGTGCTCGATCGTATGGGAGCTAAGGTCATATTCAACCATGCCGACTTCCGTTTGATGAGCAGAAGAGCGCTGCAGGCTTTCGCGGAGTTTCACGAGACCAATCTCTTTTTGCGCGGACTGGTGCCCATGGTGGGCTACAAGAGCGATATCGTAACTTACGAGCGCTCAGAGAGGCTCGCCGGCGAGAGCAAGTATCCGCTCAAAAAGATGCTCGCCCTGGCGTGGGAGGGCATAACCTCGCTGTCTACCAAGCCGATCAAGATGATAACCCGTCTGGGCATCATCATGCTTATCATCAGTCTTGTCATGCTCATATATACGCTGATAAGGTACTTTATGGGAGCTACCAACACCGGCTGGGCGTCGCTGATGGTGTCTATCTGGGCTATCGGCGGCTTGCAGATGCTGGCTATCGGCATCATCGGCGAGTATATCGGCAAGATATATCTCGAGAGCAAGCACAGACCGAGGTTCATAGTAGAAGAATATCTGAAAGATTGATGTGTAATACTAATTTCAAATAAAAAGCTTAAATAAGGTGTTAGTGGAGAATTTCGTAGAACGCGACGGAGGACGCAGGCAGGCTGGCGCCTGTCAAGTCCGACAACAAAGTTATACGGAATTCTCCGCAACAGATGATAAAGGGTTTTATTTGAAATTAGGGCTTGTTTAAAAAATTAATATTGCACAAAAAGAAAAATAGAAGTATCATAAAGGTATGGGAAAGCGACGATATGAGCTACTAGATAGCGA
>CACYSI010000042.1 GCA_902776975.1 uncultured Ruminococcus sp. | reverse complement strand
TATCACGCCCCGCGTGATGGGGAGAGGAGGAGCCGCCACACGAGGTCAAGGCATACCTACCGGATATGCCTACCGAGTACGGTGTGTGACGACGACAACACAGCTATGCGGAATATAACGCAATAAATGTTAAAGGGTTTTAATGAATTTTAGTAAAAATGGGAGGTATATATATGAGTATCAAAATCGGAATTTTAGGCTACGGAAACCTCGGCAGAGGCGTTGAGGCGGCTATCAAGAAGAACACCGACATGGAGCTCGTGAGCGTATACACCCGCCGCGATCCCTCATCTCTGAAGATCAACACCGAGGGCGTTGAGGTGCGCTCCATAGCTCAGCTCGAAACAGGCAAAGAGGATATCGATGTGCTGGTCATCTGCGGCGGCTCGGCTACGGATCTGCCCGAGATGACGCCTAAGTTCGCGGCTCTGTACAACGTTATCGACAGCTTTGACACCCATGCGCGCATCCCCGAGCATTTCGCAAACGTAAACGCCGCCGCCGAGAAGGCAGGCAAGATAGGCATAATCTCAGCAGGCTGGGATCCGGGTATGTTCTCTATCAGCCGTGTTTACGCTGACGCGATACTGCCCGACGGTCAGGCTTATACCTTCTGGGGCAAGGGAGTCAGCCAGGGTCACTCTGACGCGGTACGCCGTATCAAGGGCGTCAAGGACGCCCGCCAGTACACCATCCCGGTTGACAAGGCTCTCGAGGCAGTCCGCAGCGGCTCCAACCCCGAGCTCACCACCCGTGAAAAGCACACCAGAGAGTGCTTTGTCGTAGCAGAGGACGGCGCTGATAAGGCGGCTATCGAAGAGGCGATCAAGACCATGCCCAACTACTTCTCCGACTATGACACCACTGTTCACTTCATCACCGAAGAGGAGATGAAGCGCGACCACAGCGGTCTGCCCCACGGCGGCTCTGTGATACACAGCGGCGCCACCTCCGACGGCGCCAAGCACGTCATCGAGTACAGCCTCAAGCTCGACTCCAACCCCGAGTTCACCGGCTCGGTACTGATAGCCTGCGCGAGAGCCGCTTACCGCATGAACAGCGAGGGTCAGACAGGCGCTCGCACGGTGCTCGACATCGCTCCCGCCTATCTCAGCTCTAAGTCCGGCGACGAGCTAAGAGCGCATTATCTGTAATTCAACATTTACGCAAAACCGCTTGAGAGATCAGGCGGTTTTTTGTATTACGAAAAAAATCTACTCTATTTGCAACGAAAAGTCGTTCTGACGCATTTATATAGTGAAGGGGGATGAACATGGAACGTTTATACGCAGGACTCAGCTTTGAACAAGCTGTGGATAAGTATATCCAAACCGTATACTCGGTCTGTGTCATGAGGCTCAGCGGCAACTCGGACGTCGATGACTGCGTGCAAAACACCTTCATAAAGCTGTATGAGAAATCCCCCGATTTCAATGACGAAAACCACCTCAAAGCGTGGCTGCTTAGGGTAGCCGTAAACGAGTGCAGGATGAGCATAAGACGATCTCTCCGCATAATACCGCTGGATACTCTGAAGGATATGCCCCTTCCCCGATCGGAAGACAGCGGAGATCTCAGCCGTGCGCTGATGAAGTTAGGCGGCAAATACCGCGAGGTGCTGTATCTGCACTATGAAGAAGGCTACAAGGTCAGAGAGATAGCCGAGATATTGAATACCAAGGAAGGCACCGTGTCATCACTGCTCAAGCGCGGCAGAGATAAGCTGAAAAAATATATGGAGGTGATGACTGATGAATAAAATCAACTTCCATAGTATCAAAAACATCAAGGTTCCCGACGAACTTAAACAAAAAGTCATCTCCATCCCCGAGTCTGATGTAAAGCCGATAAAACATCCCAATCACCGTATCAGATCAGCCGCAGCCGCCGCGATATTTATCGTTATCTCCGCAATTTGCCTCACACTGCTGTTCAATAACGGAGGTAAAGCTCCGATAGAGCTCAAGCCCTATATCGCGGACGGCACAACGTCCCCGACAGAGAAGAACGGAGCAGTCCCACCGACTCCCTACACGCCTACCGACAGCTCATCGGCGAGTGAAGCTACAGATACAGTCAGTCAGATAATAAACGATATCCTCAATCAGCCGACTCAGCCTACACAAGGCGGCTCCTCGGCGACCTCTCCCTCCTCAGTCGCCCCTTCTCAGTCCGCCTCGACAAAACCCGATTCATCCCCCACGCAAAAATCTGACGAAAAACCGACTCAAGCCTCTACACAGCAGACAGCTCAGCCGACAACTCAAAGCCCGACAGAAAAGTCAACCGATAAGCCGACTCAACCGACCACACAAAGTCCTACTGACAAGCCTGATCCTCCGATCGAGCTGCCATCTGAGCAAACAGCCGATCCGTCTGAGCAAACTGAGTATGTTCCGCCCCAACAGACCGAGCCCCCTGAGTATATGCTCTGCCGCCAAACGATAAAGCGTGATCTGCGCGTAGACAGCGGCACTACCGTCTACTGCAGAGTCACGAGCGAAGACGGTGCCTTTGTATACGGCAGCCCCGCTCTGTACTCGACGGAGCATATCGCAACCGAGACAGGTACCGTAAAGCAGTACGGCAGGACTCTCGTAACATTTGAGTATAAGCCCGGCGACCACGGCTTGGTACTCAAATATGACGAGTGGTACAGCTACAGCTTTTATGACTCGACGGGAGAGATACTTGCGACCGGAAGATTCAGAAACAGATAGCATAACAACCCTGAATAATCTCAACAAAGGAGTGATCAACATGAAAAAAGCGCTGTCACTTATACTCATATTAGCATTGATGTTATCATGCGTGACCGTGACGGCTTTTGCCGAAACAAAAGGCAGCAAAATCACCTCGGCTCTTGCCGAAAAGCTCGCCGATATCCCCGACGGAGAAAAGATCGAGACCTGCGTTTGGCTCTATTATAAGCATGACGCTGAACTGATAGAGCGCAAGACCTATGAAGAGTGCGGCTTGACCGCCGGCACCTGTATGACTTTGGACGAAGTGGATATCTACTCAAAGACTTACAACAGGATCGCCGGAGAGCTTGAAGCGGCAGGAAATAAGGCTTTTATCGAAAAAGCCGAAGTTTCGGATGAGAATATTGTATTTTGCGGCACTATGTCCCCTCTGGTTATTCTGAATTTAACAAAGGGACAAATCTACGCTGTTTCTGAGTTCAGCGAGGTTCAAAGCCTTGATTATGACAACTCTGTTTTAGCGGATGAGCCCTCTGATCCCGATCTGCCGTATGAGCCTCTTGACCATCCGGTAACAATAACAAACAAAAAGGTCAGTGAAGCTTTGAGATCTGTCATGGCAGAGTCAGATGATAATGCCAAGCTCGAAGTATATATCACTCTGTACTGCGGTATCGACAAAGAACAGATATTCAGACAGGCGGTAAAGGAATGCGGCTATATCGGCGGACTGCCTCTCAACATGACCTTAGACGAAGTATACGCATTTAAAGCCGCGTATAACAGGATCATATTCGAACAAGAATCCGCTGTTGCCGACAGCTTTGTCGAGAAGTCCGCTATCCCCGATGAGGATATTGTATATCGCGGCAAGTGCGCGTATATCATAGCAAGACTCAACAAAGATCAGATAGCTACGATATCGGCTTATGACGAGGTTCAGTCCCTCGACTGCGGCGACGACGCCGTCTCTGAAGCTCCCACAGAAAGCGATCCGCCGTATGAGCTGCCGCTCGGTCACTACTTCGACCGCTTCAGACAGAAGTATGAGACTCAGTACGATCATACAGCCTTCTATCACGAGCTGTACTATCATCATAACGCCGATAATGAGATAGACTGGGCGCTGATACACTGCGAACTGAATATCACTGAACCTATGCCTTACAGCGCCGTTATCGGCAACCGTGTTATCCTTCACGACAGCTGCTCACTTCCTTTCTCCTCAGGATATGCACTGTATGATATCAAAGAAGATAAATTCATCGGCGCGGCATCCGCCGAGGTGATGAGCTACGACGGCTTCACAAAAGCATTCGACGAGAACGTCAAGGACGGCAGACTGCTCGGAGATATCGACGGCGACGGTGAGATCACCGTGATCGACGCGACGATCATACAGCGCTGTGATATCCGTATCCAATCTTATCCCGATGATGATGAGATCAAGCCTTGGGGCACTTGGGAATATGCGCCTAAGTATTACTCAGACTTCAACCGTGACGGCGAGCGGGATATCCTCGACGCTACCTGCATAATGCGCTACTCGGTCGGACTCCCCTATCATATCAACAAATAAAGGCAAAAAACTCCCCGCGTAAACCTACGCGGGGAGTGAACTTTTGCGATATTCTTTTTAGAACGGAATACTCAAATTATGATACCCAGTCGAGTTTGAGCTTCTTTTTCTTCTCTACACAATCCGCAAGATACAGGTTAATAAGAGTCTGGTAAGGTATACCGGTCTCGTTCGCCTGCTTCTTGAAGTACTCGATTACCTTGTCGTCGATATTGATGGATATCTGCTTTTTGAGCTTCTTTGCGTACGGATTCTTTACCCCGTTGGAAAAATCATATTCATCTCTCATATTATTCACACCTTTCAAAATACTGATTACTCTCTCGCTTGTTTGCCTTTCGTGCCGATATTATCCTGATAACCGTATCAGAAGCCCGATAGCAATGACATACTACAAGTAGATTAGCGTATTCGCTGTACCCTAATATCAAAAACCTCTCTTCATCTCGCGAATGATCGGGATCGGGTATCATCAGTGCTTCTTCATCAAAAAACACAGTTTTTGCTTCTTCAAAAGAAATATTATGTTTTTTCTTGTTTATTATGTTTTTGTTATTATCCCACTCAAAAGTTATCTTATCCATAATTATATTATAATTATATTATAATGTTTGTCAATATATTTATCGTACAAAAAAGGCTCCGACATTTGCCGGAGCCTGATTGTTGATCAGCATATAGATTTACTATCTAAAAGCTATTACTTAAGGCTGTTCTGGATAGCGACAGCTACAGCGACGGTAGCGCCTACCATGGGGTTGTTGCCCATACCGAGGAAGCCCATCATCTCAACGTGAGCCGGTACGGAAGAAGAGCCCGCGAACTGAGCGTCGCTGTGCATACGGCCCATAGTATCGGTCATGCCGTAAGAAGCGGGGCCCGCAGCCATGTTATCGGGATGGAGTGTACGTCCTGTACCGCCGCCGGAAGCGACCGAGAAGTACTTTTTGCCCTGCTCGTTGCACTCTTTCTTGTAAGTGCCGGCAACAGGATGCTGGAAGCGTGTGGGGTTGGTGGAGTTACCTGTGATAGATACGTCAACGCCCTCTTTGTGCATGATAGCAACGCCCTCGCGAACATCGTCCGCGCCGTAGCAGCGTACGTTAGCGCGCTCGCCGTCCGAGTAGGGGATCTCCTTGACGATCTTCAGCTCGCCCGAGAAGTAATCAAACTGAGTCTGAACATATGTGAAGCCGTTGATACGGGAGATGATCTGAGCGGCGTCTTTGCCCAGACCGTTGAGGATAACTCTCAGCGGCTGCTCGCGAACCTTGTTGGCGTTGCGGACGATACCGATAGCGCCCTCAGCGGCTGCGAAGGACTCGTGACCAGCGAGGAACGCGAAGCACTTAGTCTCGTTAGAGAGCAGCATAGCGGCGAGGTTGCCGTGGCCGATACCTACCTTACGGTTCTCAGCTACAGAGCCGTCGATGCAGAAGCTCTGCAGACCGATACCGATGCAGCGCGCGGCCTCTTCGGCATTCTTAGCGCCTGCCTTCAGAGCGATAGCGGCGCCTACACAGTAAGCCCAGCATACGTTCTCAAAGCAGATGGGCTGGATGTTCTTGGCGATCTCATAGGGGTCAAAACCCGCCGCCTTGCATATCTCGCGGCTCTCCTCAACAGAGGCGATGCCGTACTCGGCGAGAACACCGTTGATCTTTTCTATACGTCTGTCGTAGTTTTCAAATAAAGCCATACTGTGCACCTCCCTTAGTCTTTACGGGGGTCAATATACTTGGCAGCGTTATCCCACTGGCCGTAATGACCCTTCGCCTTTTCAAGCGCCTCGTTAGCGTCCATACCCGCCTTGATGAAGTCCATCATCTTGCCGAGGCTGATAAACTCATAACCGATGATCTCGTTGTCAGCGTTGAGAGCGACCTGAGAGCAGTAGCCCTCGGTCATCTCGAGGTAACGGGGACCCTTCTCGCGTGTAGCGAACATCGTACCTACCTGTGAGCGCAGACCCTTGCCCAGATCCTCCAGAGAGGCGCCGACCAACAGACCGCCCTCAGAGAAGGCGCTCTGTGTTCTGCCGTAAACGATCTGCAGGAAGAGCTCTCTCATAGCGGTGTTGATAGCGTCGCATACGAGGTCGGTGTTGAGAGCCTCTAAGAGAGTCTTGCCGATGAGAATCTCTGAAGCCATAGCGGCTGAGTGAGTCATACCGGAGCAGCCGATAGTCTCTACCAGAGCCTCTTCGATGATACCCTCTTTAACGTTGAGTGTGAGCTTGCAGGCGCCCTGCTGGGGAGCGCACCAGCCGATGCCGTGTGTGAAACCGGAAATATCCTTGATTTCTTTGGCCTGGATCCACTGACCCTCTTCGGGGATGGGAGCAGGGCCGTGATACGCGCCCTTAGCTACGGGGCACATATTCGATACTTCTGCTGTGTAATACATACGCGTTTTCCTCCTTAAATGTAATTCGCACCGGTCAGAGACCGATACTTCAACGCCGATACACGATAGGGTGGTTGTAGATATCGGCAAAATACAGCATAAAGGTCAATCATCGGTCTTGCTCACGGCAAAAACCGATACATACTAAACCTCATGTTAATTATAGACTAAGAAAGGGCATTAGTCAATATTATTATTAATGTATTTTTACTAAATAACTCAAACAAAATCGCTTTTTATGTTTGTAGTATGTTTGTAGAATGATTCTTTACATAAGCCCCGGTATGTGTTATTCTGTAATCGGAAAGGGTTATGTATATCCGTAGCTAAATGACAAGCCCCTACCCTGCTTTTTTCAATCATACTTACAAGGCAGCTTATGAAACATACCAAGCTGACTGCAATCATAGTAACGGCGGTGATGATCATGTTCTCTCTCTTTAGCTGTTCAAATCCGAATAATCTCGATATAAACACCTACAAAAAAGCCGAGCCAAACACGATGCTCGTCGATTACTACGACCGCGTCGTGGGAACTCCTATGGAACAGCCCTACGAGGAGCTTGCGCTGTATACCCACAGCGATACTCAGGCTCTGCTTGAGCGGTACACAAACGGCGGCACTGAGGATGAGGTCCGCGAGCGGTATCTCGTACCTTTACATGCGGCACAGGATGCCTTTGACGCGATAAGCGAGAGCTGCATGGACAAGTGGAACAGCCGCAAGAGCGGAATGATCGCTATCTGCGGCAGGAGCTGTGTATGCAAGTTTCCCGACGGCGGGGGCGGCTATATCCGCGTGACCTCGGAGCATATGCCCGAGGACGGAGCCAAAGCCTTCGCTAAAGTCAGCGCGGCGCTGGCAGCGTACGCAACAGACGAGAATAAGTCTGAGTATCTCAAACAGCATCCCGAACAATGATACTTAAAGATACAAACAGGGCATCCGAAAACCGGATGCCCTGTTTTTGCGTTAAACACTTTTATGTTATCAAAGCTCAAGACCGCTCTGAGTCCTGAGGAAGGACATCACCTTATCCGTGATGATATCCACGCCGCCCTCGGTATCGCTCTCTATGTTGAGCGGCAGTATCGGGTCGTGTACCGAAAGTCTGAGCAAAAACCATCCGTCTCCGCCGTCCTTATCAAAGCTCACGCGTATGCCCTCACGGTTATCGGGAGCTATATGCCAGCCCGGCTGAGTCTTAGCGTACGCCTCCAGCTCGTCTATCACGCGCTGTCCCGTCGTCTTAAAGTCCTTATCGGCGATCCTGATGCGGATCTCACGAGCCTCGACAGGCTCTTTAAGGTCGGCGAGCAGGCTCTCGAGGCTCTCTCCCCTGTTTCTGAGCTGTGCCGCCTTGATGATGATCTTGGTGCAGAGATACGCGCCGTCGTCGAGATAGTAGTTCTCCTCCATAGCGGCATGACCGGAGGTCTCGATAGCCAGAGGAGCGCTGATGCCCTGAGCCTTGAGCTCGACAGCCTTATTGATGACGTTCTTATATCCGCGGCGATAGCGGTAGTGCCTGCCGCCGAGGTGCTTTTCGATAAACTCATTGAGTCCGGTAGAGGTTATCGAATCGGTGACTATCGTACCTCCGGGATTGTTCTCCAAAGCGAGACACGAGGCGAGAGCTACCAGTCGGTTGCGGTTGATCTCCTTGCCCGTCTTATCTACGGCTCCTCCGCGGTCAACGTCGGTATCGAAGATCACGCCGAGGTCAGCCTTGCTCTCGAGCACAGCCTCACAGATAGACTCCATAGCCTCAGCGTTCTCGGGATTGGGAACGTGATTGGGGAACATCCCGTCGGGATCGAGATATCTTGAGCCCGAGGTATCCGCGCCGAGAGGCTCGAGCACCTGCGAAGCGTAAAAGCCGCCCGCGCCGTTGCCCGCGTCTACTACTATATGAAAGCCGTCGAGGGGCTTGTCGTAATCCTGCGCGTTGACGCCGCTCTTGATAACGTCGCGCAGATGAGCGCAGTAGCGCGACATATAATCTATCTTCTCGGCGCTGCCGCCGTCAGCGGCGTCGGGGGCGTCGCCGTCCTGAGCGTGCTGCAGTATAGCCTCGATATCGGGCGCGTCAAAGCCGCCCTCACGGGTAAAGAACTTGAGTCCGTTGCGGTTGAAGGGATGATGCGAGGCGGTGATCTGCACAGCTGCGTCACAGCCGAGGTCCACGGTAGTCATGAACATCGCGGGAGTCGAGCTGAGCGAGCAGTCATAGGCGCGTACACCGGCTCTGACGAGTCTGCCGAGCACTATGCCGGCTATGCGTTCGCCCGAGATACGGCAGTCGCGGCCTACCGAGACCGTCAGCTCCGAGGCGGGCTTGCCCGTAATCTTGACAGCGTGGAGGATGAAGCCGTCAGCCATAGCCGCTACGATCTCATCGGTCAGGTTGATATGCTCGCCCTCTACGCCCTCGCTTGCTATACCGCGTATATCCGTTCCGCTCTTGAATATCTTATAAGTATCGTTTAACATGATTGCCTCCGTTTACAGGTTTATTACACAACATATTCTACCAAAAATCGCGCCATAAAGCAATAGCTGTCAAATAAACCGCTAAGCCATGATTTTTACTCCGAAATCTCGTGCAAGCGAAGCAAATCAGTGCAAAAAATCGCCATTACAAGTCAAAAACAGCAAAGTTTACATTAATGCTTCTCTTTTGAATAATTAATCGTTCAAACTTCACTAAAATTGAGCCTCAAATTAATTTTAAAGAAAATTAGCCGAATCAAAAACTGTGAAAAGTGCATAGATTTTTATTCATGAATCTGATAATTATCATCACGCTTTTAGCACCTTACACAAAGAAAATATAAATTTGTTGTTGACTTTCACGAAAAACGGGCTATAATAACAGCGTCGGGACAAAAACGACCGACAGTCGGCGCAAGCCGGCGCATAAGGCAATACCGCATATACGACCGGCGGCGCTGAAAACTGAAAAGGAGGACGAAACCATGAAGACTTCGGTAATGAGTCTGCACAACATCGATGTTTCACAGTTCCTTGATGTGCTCGACGCCTGTGAGGGCAAGGTATATCTGGTCACCAACGAGGGCGACAGACTTAATCTCAGGAGCAAGCTCAGCCAGATTGTAGGTCTGACCAAGCTCATCGAGGGCGGTAAGATCACAGAGGCGTTCATCATCTGTGACAACCCGAGTGATGAGAGCAGACTGTTCAGACTCAATATGTTCGGAAAAGCCGAGCATACAGCCTGAAAGACAGAAACCACCTTTATTTAGCTTTCCACTACTTTTTTCATGTTAATTTAAATCCTAAAGCAAAAGGGGCGTTCCCACGGGAGCGTCCCTTTTGCTTGTTATAGATAGCTTGTTGTTTTTATCTTTACCTTGATCATCACGGAGCCTTGAAGACATAGTCGCCGTCCTCGAGGTTCTGTCCGGCTCCGCCGGCGAGCTTGGTCTCGTCACGGTCTACAAAAACTACTACATAATCATCCGAAAACTCAAACGTCAGCGTCTTGAACGAAGCCGATTTATCCGCGCCGTATGAGTCGGTCACCTTTTTAGCGGTAAGTTTGCTGCCGCTTATCTGAGCTGAGTCGAGATCTACGGTAAAGTACTGCTCGGACCACCTGTCCGAGCCTCCGTTGTATGAGGCATAGTACAGCTTAAGCCCCGACGAGGTGTCAAGATAGTTCTTATGCTCCTTTTTGTTGTCGAGATAGTAGACATAGTCGTCATACTTTTTGAGATCGAGCTTTTCGGGCTCGGTGGGAGCCTCGGTCTTTGGTTCGGTCTCAGCCACAGTCTCGGGCGCTGAGGTCTGAGCGACCGTAGGCGCCTCGGTCTTATCATTTCCGCCGCCGGTGCCTATATAGATATTGCAAGCGGAAAACGCGGTACAGATGATCAGCGCCGTCACGATGACAGCCGATAGTTTAGTGATAGCCGATTTCATTAACATTCCCCCTTGATAATATTACTGTTATCATAGCAGACACAAATTGAAAATGCAATAACTTTTGGCGTCAAATGTATAAACCTGCCTTAAATTACATATATTAGTATCTGTAATAATACTTGAGCAGACGCCGATCAATGCGGCTGCTAATTAAGGAGAATCATAAATGACCGTCATAACTACCCGTGAGAAGATAAAAACCTATGTTATATCCATGATCATACCTTTAGCTCTCGGAGCAGCCGTAGCGCTGCTGACATCGCGCTCCATGAACTACAACGATCTTGTCAAGCCCGTGCTTGCGCCGCCGCCGATACTCTTCCCTATCGCGTGGACCGCACTGTATGTGCTCATGGGCATATCCTACGGTATACTCGACGTCAAAGGTCTGCATGACAGCGATACCAAGATCGTATACTACGCCCAGCTCATAGTCAACCTGCTGTGGCCGATATTCTTCTTTATGCTCAAGTGGAGACTGTTCGCCTTCATCTGGATAGTGCTGCTCGATATCCTCGTCATCATCATGGCGGTACGCTTTTACAAAAAAGATAAGACAGCCGGACTGCTGCAGCTGCCGTACTGCGCGTGGGTGATATTCGCGAGCTATCTGAACCTCGCCATATATCTGCTTAATATGTAAGCTAAATTATGGTACAGTATAATCCGGATATCATTTCAAAAACTGTGTAAATAGCTCAAAATCGTCTCAGAGACGACGTTATTCTTGACTTCTCCCGAAGTTTTGTGATACGATACGATACGGTCAGTTCGTAACCATCCTGACTTGGCGAGAGCGTAAAAACGGGTTTTGTATCGCACAAACTCCGCAACCGCTCTGTCGTCTAAATCAAAACTAAGGAGAAAAAAGAATATGAAAAACAAACGTCTTATCTATGTGACGCAGGCGGCGATCATCGCGGCGCTCTATGCCGTGCTGACCGTAGGACAGAACCTGCTCTTTCCGGGCACGGCGTCCATGGCGGTACAGTTCAGAGTTGCCGAGGTGCTTACGGTGCTCGCGATCTACACCCCCGCGGCGATACCCGGTCTGACTGTCGGCTGTGTGATAGCTAACATAAGCTCCGTTACGGCGGGCTTAGGCTTCTATGACATGATCTTCGGCTCGATAGCGAGTCTGCTCGCGGCTCTCGCGATGTACGGTCTGCGCAACGTAAGGTTCAAGAACATCCCCTTTGTCGCTCTGCTGATGCCCGCTCTCTTCAACGGTATCATCGTAGGCTTTGAGATCGACTTCTTCTTCATCGGCAACCTGCATTTCAACTTTGTCGATTTCCTTGTACAGGGCGGTCTTGTCGCCTTAGGTGAGCTCGGCGTGCTCCTCATCCTGGGTATACCCTTCTGCATCCTGCTCAACAAACAGGGCGAGAAGATGGGCATCGTACTTGATTGAGATAAAAATACAGAATTAAACACAAAATTTGCCCGCTGTCGGTTACACAGCGGGTTTTTGCGTAAAAAGCTTTATTATTCATCCCGCATATGCTATAATATCAGTGATACAAAATCATCAAATCAATAATCAATCCAAGGAGAGTACCATGGCTTCATCAAAAGATTATCTCAGCTTTATTCTCGAACAGCTAAGCGGACTTGAGGATATCTCATACCGCGCCATGATGGGCGAGTACATCTTATACTATCAGGGTAAGGTCATCGGCGGTATATACGACGACCGCTTTCTCATCAAGCCTACTAAGTCGGCTGAGAAGATGATGCCCGACGCGTCTTACGAACTGCCGTATGAAGGAGCTAAAGAGATGCTGCTCGTGAGCGATGTAGATGACAGAGAATTATTATCAGCTCTCATCCCCGCCGTCGCCGCCGAGCTGCCCGCTCCAAAGAAAAAGAAGAGATGACCTCTTCAGCCGAACACAGTATCACCCGATATTCGCAAATCCAAAAATGCTTCCGTTTCACTGATACAAAACTCCGCCGACACCGCGAGTAATACTGTTATGAGCGATCGTATATTGCGTGCGATCTCTGACATAAAGGCATCCTTGCTCTAATGCCGGCAAGTCGGTGTCACAACACCTTGCAATCATAATTTCAAAAGAAATAAAAGAATTTTAAAAAATTGCTTGCATTTACAAATGATTTGTGTTATCATATCACTTGCAGTTAAAACTGTATCCGGGTGTGGCGCAGTTTGGTAGCGCGCTTGAATGGGGTTCAAGAGGCCGCTGGTTCGACTCCAGTCACTCGGACCATCTTTTGAGAGTCCAGAAAACGGCTTGTTTTCTGGACTTTTTCCTTTTTTCTGGAGCTTTGAGATCGACCCGATTTCCTCTCAAAATTCGGGTCATCTAACACTTTATCTAACACTTTTGCGCGGTTTTCTAACACTTTTTGAGCCGATTTCGCGTGATTTTGCAATTATTTCATACAGTTCATCATAGTAATAATGAACTGTAACGTCCGTTCCCGCCGTAGAAGATACCTTTCTTTACCGTATCTTTCGCAAAAGGCGGAATCGGATGCAACGTCACGTTGCAGCTGTCAGAGGGTTCTTTGAAACTCTCCGACAGCTTTTTCTTTTCTGCTCAAGTTGCCTTTTGAAATTCTGTTCAAGAGGCTTGCCCCATCGTGCTTGACACACCTGTGTTCATTTCTGCTATGCCTGTGCTCAGAGCGTTCGCCATGGTGATCTTGCGCTTGGCGTCGAGGTGACCGTAGATGTTAGCGGTGGTTTTGATATCGCTGTGACCCAGCCACTCCTGAACGTCTTTAAGCGTGAAGCCCATGCTCAGCAGGTTGCTCGCTGCGCTGTGCCTGAGTTCATGGAAGCGGATCAGCGGCATATCGTATTCCTTGAGGAGCTTTCGGAATTTCCTCGTGATATAGTCGGGTGCGAATGGTTTGCCGTCCTCCCAGCGGAATACATAATCGTTATCGAAGTAGGTGTTGCCGTAGAACTTCTTATCCTTTTTCTGCTGTGCTTTCAGGCTTTGGAACAGCTCCTTGATCTCAGCAGTCATCGGGAATGATCGTCGGCTGGTGAGGTTCTTGGTCTTGTCCTTTGCGACGACCTTCGACACCTTTGTTACTGTCCTGCGGATGGTGAAGGTCTCGTTTTCGAAGTTCACGCAGTCCCAGCACAGACCGAGCGCCTCGCTGCGACGCAGACCGTAGAGTGCCGTCACACGGATCATCGGATAGAGAGGTTCGTTGCTCTCGCGCAGCTTTCCGAGGAGCTCCTCTACCTGCGACATCGTGAAGAAGTTTGCTTCATGCCTTACCTTCGGAGGAAGGCGCAGGAATTTGCACGGGTTCTTGTCGATGATCCCCTCTGCTTCATAGTAGGTCAGCGTCATGTTGATGATCGACTTGATCTTTCGCAGGGTCACTCCCGAGAGACCGCCCGAGCCGTCCAGCTTCCCTTTGGTCGCTTTCTCGTTGATGAAGGCTTGCAGATTCTGCTTATTGATGTCGCACAGACGATAGCCCTTTTCGGCGAAATACGGCATGATCTGCACGCGCATCATGATCTCGTAGCCCTGCTGTGTGATCGGATCGATCGGGCACTCGATGTCGGCGGTCTTGTAGGCGTACCACTTACGGATCGCTTCGGTGAAGGGCATGAGCGCGGGGCTGTCCTGCAGCTCGGCAAGACGCGCCTCTTCTTCCTCATATTGCTTGAGTGTTTCACGCAACAGCTTCTGTGCCTTTGTTTTGTTGCCCTTGACGGGGAGATCAGTATTGATCCATTTTACTTTGCGTTTGCCGTTCCGATACAGGTTCAGAACGAGGTAATATTTATTATTTTTGATTTGCAGGCTTCCTGTCATATTGACTCCTTTCTGTCGGAATGCCCGCCGTTGCAACATGGATTATACCATCAAACGGCGAACATATCCAGTATAAAAAGCTAATCACATCCCAAAAACTTTTTAGCTTGCGGCTGTGAGAGCGGTAATGAATGATTACCGCCTTTTGGGATCGCCACAGTGCTTTGAAAATTGAAAGACACTTCGTGTCAGCTTGCGGCTCTGAGAAACGTCATCACGTCCTTCTTACGGATACGGATCGCTGTTCCGATCCGTCGGCAGGACAACTGATTCTCTTTGAGGAGCTTATAAACGGTGTTCCTGCATACTCCCATCAGTTCGGCGGTCTGGTGTACCGTCAGCACGTCGGGATAGTTCTTGAACTGTGTCGCTGCGGGACGGGCTTCCTGCAGCATTTCAATTGGCATCATATAAATATTCGATCTTTTGTTGTCTGTCATGGGTTCCTTTCTGTGCTGTATACTTTGCACTTGCGATTCTTGTTCGTCCTGAATTTGGTTGTCATTCAGTGTATATACCGTTTCATACATCCTGAATCCCTTTACTGATGATTTCACATTGACATAACGAAGCCTTGTCCCTCGTCTTCGTCGTCGTAATAATCGTCGTCATAGTCATCCTCGTCGAATAATTCCCGGAGGATTTCTTCTCTTTGATAATCATCTTCCTCGGAGCTTTCAGTCGGTTCTTCCGTCCTGTTTGCGATGGAGGTAATCAGCCCGACGCCCGCGCCGATCAGCGCTCCGATCGCCGCGCCGTTCTCCTGCCCTTCGATCCGCTTGCGGCGTTCTTCGGGGTCTTCGTTATCGTTATCAACGATCCTTGCTACCGCTCCGGCGAGGCTGTCGACTCCACCGATGATGCGGCTTGAAGGATCACGATAACTTTCGGAAATCTTTTGCGTTTCGGCTTTTGCAAGGGTGCGTTCGCGCAAATGCTGATCGTAAAGCTCGCGCGATTTTTCCCATCCGGTCGGCTGTTTT
>CACYSI010000041.1 GCA_902776975.1 uncultured Ruminococcus sp. | reverse complement strand
TACAGGAGCGTCGGGATCGGTGAAGGATGAGTAGAAGTTGATCTCCATGCCGGGCTGTACTACATACTTATCTACTACTCTGGTCAGATAGTCATCTGTAAGTGCCAGAGTCTTGAGGTTTGTTCTTACCTCGGCAGTGCCGCCGGCTGTTACCTTATACCGGGTAACTACGAGCTTGCTGCTGTCGCTGTCGAACATGTAGGGCTTCTTCTTGGAGGCGTTGGAGCCTGAGAAGTACAGCGCGCCCTCGTCCATACCGTTGCCGATTACGTTGGCCTGGGACAGGATCGGGAATACTGTCTCTACATCGTCGATCAGGTCTTCGTCATCCAGAGCGTCCATGCGCTGGAGGATTTCCTTGGTATAATACTGCTCACCTGCTACGGTAGAGATCTTACCGTCGTCGTTAGCGGAGGAGTTGAGCATTGTATATACTGTGAACTCGTCGCCGATATCAAAGGTCTTTGTCTCAAATGTGCCGTCGAGCGCATACAGAGTTACAACCGCCTTATCAGCGGGCACGGGCTCTGTTGTAGCAGGCTGAGTTGCCTCAGTAACCTCTGTCACGGGGGCTGTGGTCTCAGCCTCAGTGGGATGCGGGCAATTTACGAGCACAACTTCATCAGAAACCAAGGGGGCGCCCTTATCGGTGACCTCTCCCTGCTGAATAAAGATAGCTACCTCTGCGTCGTAGACGGCATAAAGGGTCTCGATATGAGTGTACACATCGGTAGTACCCTCGGCGATGACCTCAAAGGTCAGCTCAACGAGAACCTTATCGTCAGAGTTGAACTTAAAGCCTCTGCCGACATTAGAGTCGTTGAACTTGATGCCGTTATGTACGTCTTCGGCAGTTGAGATTTTAGGATCCAAAAGGTTAGGGCAGATCTCTTCGCGATCGCCTGTAAACTTCAGGATGCTCTCATCATAGTAGACAGCAGCGTCAACGCCGCTTATCTTGCCGTTTGGAGAAATGTCCGAAGCATTCATATAATAGGTATACTTAATAGTATCGCCTACATGAAAGCTCTGACTCTCTCCGCCTGCTGTGATGGTAGCGCTGGGCTGTGCCGCGGTAACCGCAACATTGCCTGTCGCTGCCGCGCTTGTCGAAACCAACGCAACGGAAAATACCGATACGAGCATGGATACGACAAGCAGCAAACTGATTAGTTTCCTAGTCTTAAGCATTCGTATTTCCTCCTAAAATAATTTGCTAAAGATATAGTTTTCGCCAATTCTAAGCAATTACATTATATTTCAAGCGCTCAGTCATTACCAACAACAATTCTGTAACTTTTTCGTATGTTTTGTAATCTTATTTTAACTATTTGTAACTATTTTGTAATTTTCTTTTGCTTTTGTCTTTTTTTGCTCTTTTTGCTTTATATTTTTGTTGCCGAAATAACGATTTTTAGCGAATTATGACAATTACAAAACCGCCTCATTTATCTGTTTATTCGCCATATGTAGTTAAAGGCAAGTTAAAAATCACAAAATATACAGGCGTATTACAATTTTGTAACTTTTGAAATGTTTGATTTTTTCTTAGCGGTCATTTTATAGTATTTTTACAGACACTAAAACCTTTTTTAGTCAAATAATACAAAACTTACATATAATAAATCCAAAGAAAAAGCCCCGCTTCTCAGCGAGGCGCATTTCTTGCTTATAAATATGATCAGACAAGCTCTATGATAGCCATCTCAGCAGCGTCACCGCGGCGGGGGCCTATCTTAGTGATGCGTGTATAACCGCCGTTGCGGTCCGCATACTTGGGAGCAATCTCCTTAAACAGCTTAGTAGCTACATCCTCTTTTGTGATGAACGCCATGACCTGTCTTTTGTTAGCGAGCGTATCCTTTTTTGCTATAGTGATCATCTTCTCGGCCATGGAGGCAGTCTCCTTGGCGCGGGTAAGAGTAGTTTCGATCTTTCCGTTTTCAAGTAAGAAAGTAACGAGAGCTCTCAGCATCGCGAGGCGAGCATCGGTAGCTCTGCCCAATTTTCTTGTACCCGGCATTTATATTCACTCCTTTCGGGAATATTTAAGTCAAGGCTTGCGCCTAATAGTTATTCGTCCTCTTTACGCAGGCTGAAGCCCAGCGTATCGAGCTTGAAGACAACCTCCTCGAGCGACTTGCGGCCGAGGTTGCGTACCTTCATCATATCCTCCTCAGACTTAGAGATAAGGTCCTCTACGGTATTGATACCGGCGCGCTTGAGGCAGTTGAACGATCTGACAGAGAGATCGAGCTCTTCGATAGTCATCTCGAGTACCTTCTCCTTGCCCTTATCGTTCTTGACGACCATGATCTGTGTGCTCAGACCTCTGTCAGTCAGATTGACAAAGAGATTCAGATGCTCAGAGAGTACCTTAGCCGCCAGCGAAAGAGCCTCCTGAGCGTTGATTACGCCGTTTGTCCAAACGCTGATCGTCAGCTTGTCGTAGTCTGTGATCTGACCTACGCGGGTATTATCTACCGTGTAGTTGACCTTGAGGACAGGTGTGTAGATAGAGTCGATCGGCAGCACACCGATGATCTCGTTGCCGGCGATGAGCTTATTCTTCTCAGCCGGGACATAACCTCTGCCCTTGTCGAGGGTGATCTCCATGTTCAGCACCGCGCCCTCGGCGAGTGTGGCGATATGGAGCTCGGGGTTGAGGATCTCGACCTCGCTGTCGCACTTGATGCTCTCAGCGGTGACCTCACAGGGACCCTCTGCCGCTATCTCTACGACCTTAGGACCGTTACTGTGCAGCTTAGCTACCAGACTCTTCATGTTCAGAACTATCTCGGTCACGTCCTCTTTGACGCCCGGTATAGTAGAGAACTCATGAAGTACTCCGTTGATCTTGATCGATGTAACAGCTACGCCCTCTAAAGAGGAGAGCAGTACGCGGCGCAGAGAGTTGCCCAGAGTATTGCCGAAGCCGCGCTCAAGGGGCTCAACCACAAACCTGCCGTACTTACCGTCCGATGATAACTCTTCCGTATCAATTCTGGGTTTTTCTATCTCTATCATTAGCGAATTCCTCCTTAAATTTTTAGCTCTGCAAACGCGGAACGAGCCGCGCCGCTATGCCCGCCTTGGAGTACAACTCGACGATGAGGTGTTCCTCAACAGGATAGTCGATATCGTCACGCTGAGGCAGCGCGATGACCTTGCCGCTGAGCTTGTCGGTCTTTTCAAGCCACTTGGGGATGAGTACAGCCGCGTCGTTCTCTACGAGAGCCTTGAAGCGGTTGGTGTCCTTAGAGCCGTCTGAAACCGCGATCACATCGCCGACCTTAATGATATATGAGGGGATGTTGCATTTTTTGCCGTTTACAGTGAAATGAGCGTGGTTTACGAGCTGACGGGCCTCACGGCGGGTAGCTGCCAAACCGAGGCGGTATACAACGTTGTCGAGTCTGCGCTCAACCAGAGACAGCAGGTTCTCACCTGTCTTGCCTTCCATCTTCTCCGCCTTCTCATAGTACATACGGAACTGCTTCTCGAGAACGCCGTAGATAAACTTTACCTTCTGCTTCTCTGTGAGCTGGATACCGTACTCACTCTGCTTTCTTCTCATCTTACCGCCGGGATTACGGTTAGAGGTCTTCTTGCTGTAACCCATAACAGCGGGTGAAATGCCCAGCGCTCTGCAGCGCTTTGCGATAGGCTGTGAATTCTTAGCCATAATCTATATCCTCCTTTTTCTTTATACGCGTCTTCTCTTGGGAGGACGGCATCCGTTGTGCGGGATGGGGGTAACGTCTTTGATCATGGTTACCTCAAGACCTGCGGTCTGCAGAGCGCGGATAGCCGCCTCACGACCCTGGCCGGGACCCTTGACAAAGACCTCAACGCTCTTCATGCCATGCTCCATAGCGACCTTAGCGGCTGTCTCAGCAGCGGACTGAGCCGCGAAGGGAGTGGACTTACGGGATCCGCGGAAGCCGAGCTCACCGGCGGAAGCCCAAGATATAGCGTTGCCCTGTGTATCGGATATAGTAACGATAGTGTTGTTAAAGGTAGACTGGATATGCGCCGAGCCCTTCTCGATATTCTTTCTCTCGCGGCGGCGGCGGATAGGAGCCTTCTTACCTGTTTTAACTGCCATTTAATTGCCCTCCTTACTTCTTCTTGTTAGCCATAGTCTTGCGCGGGCCTTTTCTGGTTCTGGCGTTGGTCTTAGAGCGCTGGCCTCTTACGGGGAGACCTTTTCTGTGGCGAACACCGCGGTAACTACCGATTTCGATCAGTCTCTTGATGTCAAAAGCGATATCTCTGCGGAGATCACCTTCAACTCGGCAATTATGGTCAATATATTCTCTTAACTTTGAAACATCTTCTTCGGTGAGATCACGAACACGAGTGTCGGGATTAACACCTGTTGCAGCAATAATGTCTGTAGCGGTTTTGCGACCGATACCGTAGATATAAGTGAGTCCGATCTCGACTCTCTTGTCACGGGGCAAGTCGACGCCTGCTATACGAGCCATTTAGTGCACCTCCATTTAGATTAAATAATAGTTTTGTTTGTATGAAAAATTTGTCACAAATCGTCATCGCGAAGCCCGCTCACGGGCTGTGGCGATCCCACGGTCAATAATACTGTTTAAGAGCATCTCTGCTCCTCTTTGCGGGATTTCCACGTCGGGGGGTAGCCCCTGCTCGTAATGACAGCGAATATTATCCCTGTCTCTGCTTATGCTTGGGATTCTCGCAGATTACCATAACCTTACCGTGTCTCTTGATAATCTTGCACTTTTCACACATTTTCTTTACTGAAGGTCTGACTTTCATTAATATCATTCCTTTCCTTCTTAGTAAGATGTTTAACTGCGTGCTTTCGCTTATAAAAGCTCGCTTATTTTGTTCTCCAAGTGATCCTGCCGCGGGTCAGGTCGTAGGGAGACATCTCTACGGTCACCTTATCGCCGGGGAGGATGCGGATGAAGTTCATTCTCAGCTTGCCTGAGATAACGGCCAGTATCTTGTGACCGTTGGGGAGCTCTACGTTGAACTGAGCGTTCGGCAGAGCCTCTGTGACGATACCCTCAATCTCGATAACGTCCTGTTTTGACATGACTTAACCCTCCTGTATGAAATTATGTTCTCTGAGTAAATTTCTTAGTTGTCGGTTTGTTGTTACGTGATCAATAACGGTCGATGTAGCCTGCAGGTGAATGACGTTCTTACGCTTAGGTCGCTCTAAAGGACGGCTCTTACCGTCTGCTATGAGCACCTCGCGCTTGCCGATCACATCAGTGACCGCGAACGCCCTGCCTTTGTCTCGTCCCGCCTTAGCGATGACAACAGAGCCCTTAACGATATCCATAAATACCTCAATCCAATAAGGTCATTATACGAGGACCGTCGGGTGTGATACATACGGTGTGCTCATAGTGAGCCGCAAGCGAGCCGTCCACCGTTACGGCGGTCCACTCGTCGTCAAGTATCCTTACCCTGTGGTTGCCCATCGTTATCATCGGTTCGATCGCGATAGTCATGCCCGGTATGAGGCGAGGGCCTCGTCCGGGTGTGCCGTAGTTAGGCACACTTGGGTCTTCATGCAGTTTCGTACCTACGCCGTGGCCGGTAAACTCCCGTACCACCCCGTAGCCACGAGCTTCGACATACCTCTGCACAGCGCTGCCGATATCGCCTATGCGATTACCCGCAAGCGCCGCCTTTATACCCTCGTAAAGACTCTCCTTTGTAGCGTCGAGCAGGCGTCTCGCCTCCTCGGTGATATCTCCGCAGGGATAGGTATAGGCGTTGTCTCCGTGATATCCGTGCATTCCTGCCATGATATCTATCGACACTATATCACCCTGTCTGAGGATCGTCTTCTTGCTCGGTATGCCATGGACTACCACACTGTTCACTGAGATACAGGTGCTCGCCGGATAGCCGTTGTAACCGAGGGTGGAGGGCACGCCGCCCTCACCCTCGATAAACTTTTTTACAGCCTTGTCGATCTCATAGGTCGACACTCCCGGCTCGACCATCTCTCCCGCGAGCTTCAGAGCCCGCGCGGACAGTGTGCACGCGTCCTGCATTTTCTGAATTTCACGTGCGGTCTTAACAACGATCATAGATCAAGCCTCGAGAGCCTCAAAAGTGAGTCTGGTCGTCTCTTCGACTGAGCTCGCGCCTTCTACCACATAGAGCTTGCCCTGCTTCTCATAGTAACCCTTGAGAGGCTCGGTCTCTTTGTGATAGATGTCAAGGCGAGCCTTGACCGTGTCAGGATGGTCGTCCTTGCGCTGAATAAGGGCGCCCGCGCAATCATCGCATATACCCTCTACCTTGGGCTTAAGGCTCTCGGTATGGTAGGGTCTGCCGCATTTCTCGCACACGCGGCGTCCGGACAGACGGTTTACGATAACATCATCGGCAACCTCGATATCGATGACCTTGTCGATGACGATACCCATCTCGTCCAGAGCCTCGGCCTGGGGGATGGTGCGGGGAAAGCCGTCAAGTATGAAGCCGTCTTTGCAGTCGGCCTCGGCAAGACGCTCCTTGATGATGCCGATAACGACATCATCGGGAACAAGCTGGCCCGCGTCGATGAAGGACTTAGCCTTCAGACCCATCTCTGTACCGCTCTTCAGCGCCGCACGGATGATATTACCCGTGCTGATCTGGGGGATATTCAAGCGCTCGCTGATTACAGCTGCCTGAGTGCCTTTGCCGGCACCGGGCGCGCCTAAAAGGATAATTTTCATGCTTTATCTCCTTTTTATCAGTCAAGGAAGCCCTTGTAATGACGCATCATCATCTGACTCTCGAGCTGCTTAGCTGTATCCAGAGCGACACCGACGATAATGATTACGGAGGTACCGCCCATTGACAGGCCGTACAGACCGGTGATGTCGGAGTACAGGATCGGGAACAGCGCGATAACAGCGAGGAACAGAGCGCCGATCAGGGTGATTCTTGACAATATCTTAGCGATAAAATCAGCTGTTGATCTTCCGGGACGGATTCCGGGGATAGCACCGTTGTTCTGCTTAAGGTTGTTAGCCATCTCTACGGGATTATACTGGATGGTCGTGTAGAAGTACGCGAACGCAAGAATCAATATAAAGTAGAGAACTGCGTACAGCCAGCCGTTCGTCTGGAACGCCTTGAAGAAGCCGTCCCAGAAGCTGCCCTCTTCGGGATGAACGAACAGCTTGATGGTGCTGGGGATAGAAAGGATGGATGAAGCAAAGATGATAGGCATAACGCCGCCCAGAGTTACCTTGATAGGCAGGTGAGTGGACTGGCCGCCGTACATCTTTCTGCCGACAACACGCTTTGCGTACTGGATCGGGATACGTCTCTCCGCGTCCTGCATGAAGGTGATGACCCATACGACTGCGAGGAAGAGTACGACCCAGAGCGGTACAAAGACGTAGTACTGAGTGCTGCCCTGAGAACCGAGGTTCCAGTACTGAGCAAGGAGGTTGACGGTATAGGGAAGTCTGGCGATGATACCGGCAAACAGCAGGATAGAGATACCGTTACCGATGCCCTTCTTGTTGATCTGCTCGCCGAGCCACATGATCAACGCGGTACCTGCGGTAAACGCAAAGATGATAACTATCGCGCTGAACCACATCGAAAAGCCCGAAGTATACTTAGCGATAGGCAGGTATGTGGGGCTGTCGCCCTGGTTGTCGATGGTGTTCTTCAGGAAGAAGTAGTAAGCTGTACCCTGAATAAGACCTAAGCCGACAGTGACATATCTTG
Source organism: uncultured Ruminococcus sp. (assembly GCA_902776975.1). Taxonomy (GTDB): domain Bacteria; phylum Bacillota; class Clostridia; order Oscillospirales; family Acutalibacteraceae; genus Ruminococcoides. Next base: position 29,677 of record CACYSI010000041.1, on the reverse strand, counting down.
TGATAGCGGCGATCTTCTTTCTGCCCTCTTCGCCCTCTTTGGAGAGACGCTCGAGGGGAGGGATAGCTACACACAGCAGCTGCATGATAATGGAGCTGTTGATGTAGGGTGTGATACCCATAGCAAAGATGGTCGCGTTACTGAACGCGCCGCCCGATAAGGTGTTCAGGTAGCCGACGAGTGTATCGTCTACGCCCTGAGCGTTACCCATAACGCTGGCGAGTGCATCCATATTCAGGAACGGAACCGGGATTACGGAACCGATCCTGAAGATGATTACAATAAGAAGTGTAAAAAGAATCTTTTTACGCAGATCTGGAATGGACCAAGCGTTCTTAATTGTTGCAAACAATCAGATCACCTCAGTCTTTCCGCCGGCAGCCTCTATCTTAGCTACAGCGCCCTTAGAGAACGCGTTTGCCTTGACTGTGAGCTTCTTTGTCAATGTGCCGTTGGAAAGAATCTTTACGCTGTCAAAGGAGTTTTTGACGATACCCTTATCGGCAAGCGCAGCGATATCTACAACAGCACCGTCCTCAAACTTATTGAGAGTGCCTACATTGATAGCGACAACATACTTTCTGAAGATGTTGTTGAAGCCACGCTTAGGGATACGTCTCTGCAGCGGCATCTGACCGCCTTCAAATCCTACGCGCATACCCTTACCGGCTCTTGCTTTCTGACCCTTGTGACCTTTGCCTGCAGTCTTGCCCCAGCCTGAGCCGTGACCTCTGCCTATTCTTTTAGCTGTCTTCTTGGAACCCTCAGCGGGTGATAATTCGTGAAGTTTCATTCTGTTCGCACCTCCTTAGTCTTTCTCAACCACTACGAGGTGGATAATCTTCTGTACCTTGCCCTTGGTAGCCGCGTTATCGGGCTGCTCGGTGACGTCACCGATCTTCTTCAGACCCAGGGAGTAAGCGGTAGCAATCTGATCCTTCTTGGAGCCGATAAGGCTCTTAACCAACTTGATTTTCATGTAGCCGCCTCCTTACAGAATCTCTTTTACGGACTTACCGCGAACGCGAGCTACCTGCTCGGCGGTACGCAGAGCGCCCAGTCCCTGAAGTGTAGCTCTTACTACGTTGCAGGGGTTGTTGGAGCGCAGAGCCTTGGTACGGATGTCCTTGATGCCTACAGCCTCAACTACGGCACGCACGGGACCGCCCGCGATAACGCCGGTACCGGGAGCGGCGGGCTTCATCAGAACTCTGCCCGCGCCGTAAGCGCCGATGATCTCGTGCGGAATTGTGGTGCCCTTGAGGGCTACTGTCATAAGGTGCTTTTTAGCGTCCTCGATTCCCTTGCGGATCGCGTCGGGAACCTCACCGGCCTTGCCGATACCGAAGCCTACTATGCCGTCGCCGTTGCCGACAACTACCAGTGCGGCAAACTTCATGACACGGCCGCCCTTAACAGTCTTAGATACGCGGTTGATAGCTACAACGCGCTCTGTAAGCTCCAGTGTAGATGCGTCAATAATATTAGCCAAAGTTAATTCCTCCAATCCTTAGAAATTGAGGCCGCCCTCACGGGCGCCTTCGGCCAACGCTTGTACACGGCCGTGATAGATGTTACCGCCTCTGTCAAATACGACATCGGTGATGTTCTTTTCTTTTGCGCGCTCAGCGATGAGCTTGCCTACTGCCTTAGCAGCATCTTTGTTGCCGCCGCACACAAAGGCGGGGACACTCGGCTGTGCCGCTTAACTTACCGCGTACTCTCTTGTGTCTTTTGACACGAGCAGCTTTCGAATCAGGTCTACTTACCATTGTATTTTCACTCCTTTATTAAGCCTTACCGGCCTTGCCTTCCTTACGGCGGATATACTCACCGGCATACTTGATGCCCTTACCCTTGTAAGGCTCCGGCGGACGTTTCTCTCTTACCTCGGCAGCAAACTGACCAACCTTTTGCTTATCAATGCCGTGGATAACGATGCTGTTGGGGTTGGGGACGTCGATCTTGATATCCTCAGTCTCCTCAACGATAACCTGGTGGCTGTAGCCGATGTTCATAACGAGCTTGTTGCCCTGCTTCTGAACACGGTAGCCTACGCCGTTGACCTCGAGCTCCTTTTTGTAACCCTCGGTAACGCCGACGACCATGTTGTGGATGATAGTACGGGTAAGTCCGTGCAGAGAGCGGTTGAGCTTCTCATCGTCAGGACGCTTTACCTCGATAACTGCCCCATTGATTTCTACAGTCATGTTGGGGTTGATCTTCTGGGTCAGCTGACCCTTGGGACCCTTGACTGTCATAACGCCGTTTTCAAACTTAGCTTCGACACCGGCGGGAATATTTATAGGTTTTCTTCCAATTCGAGACATAATCGCACCTCCTCTTTACCAAATAAAAGCGAGAACCTCGCCGCCGATGTGCTGCTTGCGAGCCTCACGATCGGTCATAACGCCCTTGGAGGTCGAGATAATGGCTACGCCGAGACCCTTCATGACCTTGGGCATATCTTCTACGTTGCTGTAGATACGCAGACCGGGCTTTGATACACGTCTGAGGCCCTGGATAACGGGGGTCTTGCCCTCGAGATACTTCAGAGTAACGGTGATGATGCCCTGCTTGCCATCCTCCTCAACGGAGAAGCTCTTGATGTAACCCTCGTCCACCAGGATCTGGCAGATAGCCTTCTTCATGTTGGATGCGGGGATCTGAACTGTGTCGTGCTTAGCTGAATTAGCGTTACGGATTCGTGTCAGTAAATCAGCTATTGTATCTGTAATTTGCATAACTTAAATCCTCCTTGCTTACCAGCTTGCTTTCTTAACGCCCGGGATCTCGCCCTTATAAGCGAGCTCACGGAAACAAATACGGCATACGCCAAACTTACGAAGGTAGGCGTGTGGTCTACCGCATATCTTGCAACGTGTATACTCACGAGTAGAGAACTTCTGCTTTCTCTGCTGCTTGTTTTTCATAGCAGTCTTTGCCACAACAATCCCTCCTTACTTCTCGAACGGAGCGCCCATCAGAGTGAGCAGCTCGCGTGCTTCTTCATCGTTCTGAGCGGTGGTAACGAAAACGATATCCATACCGCGAACCTTGTCAATCTTGTCGTAGTCGATCTCAGGGAAGATCAGCTGCTCCTTAAGACCCAGAGCATAGTTGCCTCTGCCGTCGAAGGAGTTGGGGTTGATACCTCTGAAGTCGCGTACACGGGGCAGAGCTACGTTGAAGAGTCTGTCAAGGAACTCATACATACGCTCGCCGCGCAGTGTAACCTTAGCGCCGATGGGCATGCCCTCACGGAGCTTGAAGTTAGCTACCGACTTGCGCGCCTTACAGATGTGCGCCTTCTGACCTGTGATCTGAGCCAGATCGGAGAGGATGGCGTCCATCGCCTTAGCGTTATCCTTGACCTCGCCGGCGCCTACATTTACTACGATCTTATCGAGCTTCGGAATCTGCATAACGCTCTTGTAAGAGAACTTCTTCATCAGAGCGGGTGCAACTTCCTCAGCGTAAAACTTCTTAAGTCTTGCCATTCTTCAGTCCTCCTTACAGCGCTTCGCCGCACTTAACGCAGATGCGGCTCTTGGTTCCGTCCTCATAGAGCTTGTGGCCTACGCGGGTAGGCTGCTTGCAGCGGGGGCATACGATCTGGACCTTAGAGGCGTACATAGCACCCTCTGCCTTGATGATGCCTCCGGGCTCGCCCATACGGCGGGGCTTGATGTGCTTAGATACCATGTTGATCTTCTCAACGATGACCTTGCCCTCTTTGGGAGATACCGCGAGCACCTTGCCCTTCTTGCCCTTGTCCTTACCGCTTAATACAACTACGGTGTCACCGGTTTTAACATGAACTTTATTCATTTATGACACCTCCATTAAAGTACTTCCGGAGCGAGAGAGAGGATCTTCATGTAGTCTTTATCACGAAGCTCTCTTGCTACGGGTCCGAAGATACGAGTACCGCGGGGGTTCTTATCTTCTTTGATGATAACGGCTGCGTTCTCGTCGAAGCGGATGTAGGTGCCGTCCTCGCGGCGAACGCCCTTAGCAGAGCGTACAACTACCGCGCGTACGACGTCGCCCTTCTTTACAACGCCGCCGGGCGCTGCCTTCTTAACAGAAGCAACGATAACATCGCCGATGTTTGCGTATCTTCTCCTGGTACCGCCGAGTACACGAATGCACATAAGTTCCTTAGCGCCTGTGTTGTCGGCGACCTTGAGATAAGTCTGCTGTTGAATCATGTGTTAATCTCCTCTCAAGAACTTACTTAGCTTTCTCTATAATCTCGACGAGTCTCCATCTCTTGTCCTTAGACAGGGGACGAGTCTCCATAATCTTAACGCGGTCACCTACGCGAGCCTCATTCTTCTCATCGTGAGCCTTAACGCGGATGGTGCGCTTGATAACTTTGTTGTAAAGCTTGTGCTTTACGCTGTCCTCGATCGCTACTACGATGGTCTTATCCATTTTGTCCGAAGCAACGCGACCGACGAGAGTCTTTCTCATATTTCTATCGCTCATGGCTTACCTCCTTATGCTTCCCGGTCGAGGTTCTCACGCATTACTGTAGAAACGCGCGCGATATCTCTCTTGACCGCGGTGATACGCATTGGGTTATCGAGCTGGTTGATAGCAAGCTGAAAGCGAAGGTTGAAAAGCTCCTGCTTAAGATCCTTCAGCTTTGTCTGGAGCTCAGAATCAGTCAATTCTCTTAATTCCTTGGCAGTCATGCTTAAACCTCCTCTTCCTTCTTGATGAACTTGCACTTGATGGGCAGCTTGGCAGCCGCTAAGCGCATAGCCTCTCTTGCTGTCTCCTCAGGTACGCCCGCGATCTCAAACATAACTCTGTCGGGCTTGACAACTGCTACCCAATACTCGGGTGAGCCCTTACCTGAACCCATTCGGGTCTCAGCGGGCTTAGCTGTTACCGGCTTATCGGGGAATATCTTGATCCAGACCTTACCGAATCTCTTGCAGTAACGTGTCATAGCTACACGGGCTGCCTCGATCTGGTTGGAAGTGATCCATGCGGGCTCTAACGCCTGCAGACCGTACTCACCGTATGTGACCTTGTTGCCTCTGTAGGCGCGGCCTGTCATTCTGCCTCTGTGAACTCTTCTGTATTTCACACGCTTAGGCATCAGCATTATTTTCTGCCCCCTTCCCTATTGTCTCTGCGAGGTCTTCTGTTATCGCGGTCGCCGCGACGGTCGCCGCGTCTCTCGCGTCTCTCTCTGCGCTGCTCGGAGCCTGCGTTGTCGCGCAGGACCTCACCGCGGTACAGCCATACCTTTACGCCGATCTTGCCGTAGGTGGTATTAGCCTCGGCAAAGCCGTAGTCGATGTCCGCGCGCAGAGTCTGAAGCGGGATCGTACCCTCATGATACTGCTCGGATCTCGCGATCTCAGCGCCGCCGAGACGGCCTGAGCACTGTGTCTTTATACCCTTGGCGCCGAAACGCATAGCGCGTCCGATGCTCTGCTTCATAGCGCGGCGGAAGGAGATACGTCTCTCCAGCTGAGCCGCGATGCTCTCAGCTACCAGCTGAGCGTTGAGGTCGGGGTTTTTGACCTCTACGATATTGATCGCAACAGGCTTGCCGAGCTTCTTCTCACACTGAGCGCGGAGCTTCTCTATCTCAGAGCCGCCCTTACCGATGATCATACCGGGCTTAGCGCAGTGGATGTGAATGCGAACCTTCTTGCCGTCGCGTTCGATCTCGATTTTCGGGATACCCGCAGCATAGAGCTGCTTTTTGAGGTCGCGGCGGAGGTTGTAGTCCTCAACCAGCGTATCGCCGAAGTGCTTTTTGTCGGCGAACCAACGTGAATCCCAATCTTTGATGATACCTACACGTAAACCGTGCGGATTAACTTTCTGGCCCATTACTCTACCTCCTTATTCTCTTTCCTTGAGCACCATGGTGATGTGCGAGGTCTTCTTATCAATGCGGAAGGCTCTGCCCTGTGCTCTGGGACGGATACGCTTGAGTGTGGGGCCCTGACCTACATAGCACTCTGCTACATAGAGGCTGGCCACGTCCATATCGTGGTTATTCTCAGCATTTGCCATAGCTGACTTGAGCAGCTTCAGCAGCGGCTCGCAAGCGGCCTTGGGAGTCTGCTCAAGAATAGCCTTCGCGAGCTTGACATCCTTGCCTCTGATGAGGTTGAGGATGATGGAAACCTTGCGAGGTGAGATACGGACATAATTCAGATATGCCTTACTTTCCATTCTCTTACTCTCCTTTGCCTTACTTACTTGTCTTTGAACCGGCGTGACCGCGGAAGGTACGGGTCGGAGCAAACTCGCCGAGCTTGTGTCCTACCATATCCTCGGTAACATATACCGGAACATGCTTTCTGCCGTCGTGAACAGCAAATGTATGACCTACAAATTCAGGGAAGATTGTTGAGGATCTTGACCATGTCTTTAAGATTCTCTTCTCGCCCTTATCGTTCATTTCCTGAACTCTTTTGAGCAGCACAGGCTGAACAAAAGGTCCTTTTTTAGTACTTCTACTCATAAGTTAAGTTCCTTCCTTTCTGCCTTACTTGCTGTTTCTGCGTCTTACGATAAGCTTATCGCTGGACTTGTTGGACTTTCTGGTCTTGTAACCAAGAGCGGGCTTACCCCAGGGGGTTACAGGGCCGGGACGACCTACGGGGGACTTACCCTCACCACCGCCGTGCGGATGGTCGTTCGGGTTCATGACAGAACCGCGGACTGTCGGGCGGATACCCATGTTTCTCTTACGTCCTGCTTTACCGATCTTAACGTTCTCATGGTCGATGTTGCCGACCTGGCCGATCGTAGCCATGCAGGTCTCGGGTACGTTTCTCAGCTCGCCGGAGGGCAGTCTTAAGAGCGCGTAGCCGTTCTCCTTAGCCATAAGCTGAGCCATATTGCCTGCGGCGCGGGCGAGCTGAGCGCCCTTGCCGGGATAAAGCTCTACGTTATGGATGAAGGTACCTGTGGGGATGTTTACGAGGGGCAGAGCGTTACCGGGCTTGATATCGGCTGTTGTGCCGGATACTACCTTGTCGCCTACCTTCAGGCCCTGAGGCGCTATGATATACGCCTTCTCGCCGTCGGTGTACTCAACCAGAGCGATGAACGCCGAACGGTTAGGATCGTACTCAAGGGTCTTTACTGTACCCTCTACGTCAAACTTCTGTCTCTTGAAATCAATTATACGGTACTTTCTCCTGTTGCCGCCGCCTCTGTGACGAACTGTGATGCGGCCGTAGCTGTTACGACCGGAGTTCTTCTTGAGAGGGGTGAGCAAGCTCTTTTCGGGAGCGACCTTTGAGAGTCCGGAGTAGTCCGTAACCGACATATTACGTCTTGCGTTTGTAGTCGGCTTATAAACTTTAATAGCCATGTTATTTCACTCTCCTCATGATGGCTTTGCGGGATTATGGCGTATCCCATACATTCATGCCTGTGCTTTACTTAAAGTAGATGTCTGTGTCACGCTCAGCGAGCGGTCAAGCCAAACAGTAATCGGGTGCGGGCAGAGCCCGCCAAAAACCGGTAACCGTTAACTATTAACCGTTAACCGCGAGCAACGCGAGCACAAGCTTACATCATGCCTTCAAAAAACTCTATCGGTTTGCTGTCGGCAGTAAGCTGTACATAAGCCTTCTTCCAGCTACGGGTGTAGCCCTCAAAGCGGCCCTGTCTCTTCAGGCGGCCTCTTACATGAACGGTGTTCACCTTGTCGACCTTAGCGCCCTTGAAGAGCTCTTCTACAGCTCTGGCAACGTCTATCTTGGTAGCGGACTTAGCTACCTCAAAAACATATTTCTTCTTTGTGATGTCCTGCATCGCTTTCTCAGTGATGATGGGGCGGATAATGATATCTTGAGCTATCATGCGTATACCTCCTCGATCTTTGTGAGCGCGTCCTTCGAGATGATCAGCTTGCCTGCGTTGAGAATGTCATAAACATTCAGCTCGTTGACCTGAGCTGTCTTGACGCCCTCGATGTTGCGAGCTGACTTGATGACCTTCTCGTCTACCTCGGGCAGTACGATCAGAGCCTTCTTCTCAGAGCCTACGGCGCTGAGCATAGCCGCGATCTTGGCGGTCTTGATCTCGTCAAGAGCGATCTTGTCGATGACGATGATCTCGTCAGCCTGAGCCTTAGCGGAGAAAGCGGACTTCATAGCCAGTCTTCTGACCTTCTTGTTTACCGAGAAGCGGTAATCTCTGGGCTTGGGAGCAAATACTATACCGCCGTGGTACCACTGGGGTGAGCGTGTCGAACCCTGACGAGCGCGACCTGTGCCCTTCTGTCTCCAGGGCTTGCGACCGCCGCCCGATACTTCAGAACGGGTGAGAGCCGACTGTGTGCCCTGACGCTGATTAGCAAGATAGCTTACCACCATCATGTGCATAACAGCTGCGTTCGGCTCAATGCCGAAAATCGAATCTGCAAGGTCTACGGCAGAAACCTTCTTGCCCTGCATATCTACAACCTGTACATTAGGCATATGATTTCCTCCTTCCTTAAGCCTTTACGCTGTCTTTGATGACAACGTAACCGCCGTTTGCGCCGGGGATGGCGCCCTTGATGGCGATGAGGTTATCCTCAGCGTCGATCTTTACTACGGCGAGATTCTGAACAGTGACCTTCTCAGCGCCGAGGTGACCTGCCATCTTCTTGCCCTTCCATACTCTGGAGGGAGAGGAGCAAGCGCCCATGGAGCCGCCGTGACGCGCGTTAGGGCCGGTACCGTGAGATTCCTTGAGTCGGGAGAAGTTCCAGCGCTTGATTACGCCGGCGTAGCCTTTACCCTTGCTCTTGCCCGTGACGTCAACCTTGTCACCTGTCTCAAATACGTCTGCTTTGATGATCTGTCCCAGCTCAAAAGCGGAGCAATCGTCAAATCTGAATTCTTTAAGAATTCTCTTGGGAGCAACGTCAGCCTTCTTGAAGTGACCCTGTAAAGGCTTTGTGACGTGCTTGGGCTTGATGTCGCCGAAGCCCATCTGAACGGCGTTGTAGCCATCGGTCTCAACGGTCTTGAGCTGCGATACTACGCAGGGACCTGCCTCGACTACGGTTACGGGAACTACTTTTCCCTTTTCGTCAAAGATCTGTGTCATACCGATCTTCTTGCCGATTAATGCTTTCTGCATTCTGTATATCCTCCTTTTAGGTTATTGGTCGGCGTTTATACCGACATGACCCTGTCTGCGTGGTAGGTTGGGAATGTGATACGTTATATATAACATGCGCGCGACTGGGTTAATTGGTCTGCGACAGCATGTCACGCCTCGTTGTCCTTCGCTTATACTCGTATAACTCCCACTCGTCCGCCCGTCTCCATGACCTGCGGTCATTTCGTCAGGCACCGACTCGTCGGTCGTTATCCGAGGGCTCCGGACCTCAGCGCTTATAACTTAATCTCAATCTCAACGCCGGCAGGGAGCTCTAAGCTCATAAGAGCCTCGACTGTCTTGTTTGACGGTCTTAAGATGTCGATGAGACGCTTGTGAGTTCTCATCTCAAACTGCTCGCGGCTGTCCTTATACTTGTGAACAGCGCGAAGGATCGTAACTATCTGCTTCTCGGTCGGGAGCGGGACGGGACCCGAAACTCTCGCGCCTGTACGCTTAGCCGTAGCAACGATTCTCTCAGCGGACTGATCTACCAGCTGGTGATCATAGCCCTTTAATCTGATTCTGATTTTTTCCTTGACTGCCATATCTTCGCCTCCTAAATATTGTTTGGGTGACCGAAGAATATGTCGAACTTTTCAAACACCCGCCCGGGTGTTCCTACCCTATCCGTTAAAAAAGCCGATAGCCGCAAAGCGGCAACCGGAAGCGGATCTCGAGCAGCATGGCATAGCAACCCCAATGCCAAGTAAAACTCAAACTATTCTTTCGCCCGGTTTAAAATCGGACATACTCCACGGAAAAACCAACCTATAAGGTTGCAACCTCCCGCTTCAACGCATATCATTGTGCAGTCACACAAAATGGATTATACAATATAAGCCCCAAAATTGCAACAAAATCGTAAATTTTTCATGTGTAGAATATTTACGAATATATCATAACTGTTTTGTGCAATTTCAACAACACATCTATATATTGCGGTCAGTCGTCCACTCGACCACAAGTCGACCGAATATTAACGAATCCTTAATATATATGTGCTTGACTCTCCCGACGCTAAACATTATAATAATAAAAAAAGCAAGGGAGTTTTATAAATGAAAAGAATACTGATCGCGGCGCTCGCGCTGCTTATGGTCATATCGATGTGCGCCTGCGGTAATAATACCGAAGCTCAAAAGGCTACGCCCGATACAAAACCCGTACAGGATGCCGGCGCGCATATCGAATCGCTCATTGATACCGAAAAATTCACCCGCGAAAGCGGCAACGGCTACACCGCCCGCTGGGTAAGCAAAGACAACGCCACTGCTGACTTCTCCGATGTGCTGACTCTCGATAAGGATGAGATAACTATCGGTAAGACCACTTTCGCTGATATAGCTAAGCTCGGCTTCAAGTTTGATAAGAACGCGCCCGAGTCCATCCCCAAAGGCAAGAGCATCGAGATCCCGATCACCCGCGACGGTCAGTCCTGCAGCCTGTTCACGAGTGAGAACACGTCCGACAAGGCTGTCAAGCTCGATGATATGACCGTAGGCGGCTTTTACGTCACTCCCAACTCGTACGCTCACTACTCCTACAACGGAACAAACGAGAATTCGACTCTCGAAGAGATCCTTTCACAGGACGGTATGCCTGTACACAACATCGACATAACCGTACGCGGCAACACGACTCTCGAGTACCTTACCTATAACAAAGAGTCCTCTATCGGAGATACCCCGCTTAAGGTAACTATGAATATCGGCGCTGTACTCAACGGCGATACTTCAAAGATATCATACATCCATTACATCTCTGAAACAGCAAAATAATATTCAGGCAAATACGCGCCGATGGTCCATACGAGCCATCGGCGCTTTTTCATAATCGTCATTGCGAAGCCCTTTAGGGCTGTGGCAATCTCAACCGAATATACTTATTTAAAATACTTTACAGCGGCATCGAACATCCTTATGTCATAATTACCGGGTACGTTCTTATACAGATAGCTGCCCTTACGCTCACTGTGACCCATCTTGCCGAAGACTCTGCCGTCGGGAGAGGTTATACCCTCGATCGCGTATGCAGAGTTGTTCGGGTTGAAATGTACGTCTGTAGCAGCGTTCCCCTGTAAATCAACATACTGAGTCGCGATCTGACCGTTCTCAGCTAACTGACGGATCAGCTCCTCGCTCGCGTAGAAGCGACCCTCGCCGTGAGAAATCGGTACAGTATACACATCTCCCACATTAGTAAGCGAAAGCCACGGACTCTTATTCGAGCTTACCCGTGTGCGAACGATTCTACTCTGATGTCGCGAGATTGTGTTGTATGTCAGAGTGGGACAGTTCTCGTCGGTATCTATGATCTTTCCGTAAGGCACCAGACCAAGCTTGATAAGCGCCTGAAAGCCGTTACAGATACCGCACATCAGACCGCCTCTGTTGTCGAGCAGATCGGTAACGCCCTCTTTGACGGCGGCGTTGCGGAAGAAAGCCGTGATGAACTTAGCGGAGCCGTCGGGCTCGTCGCCGCCGGAAAAGCCTCCGGGTATGAATATCATCTGCGCCGTCTTGAGCGCCTGAGCGAATCTCTCGACGCTCGCCTGTATGCCCTCGGCGCTGAGGTTGTTTATGACGATTATCTCAGGCTCGGCGCCGGCGTCAGCCATAGCCTTAGCTGAGTCATACTCGCAGTTAGTGCCCGGGAAAGCGGGGATAAGCACCTTAGGACAGGCTGTCTTGACCGCAGGAGCCGCTGCCGCGGCAGAATCTTTGTTCTCTTTTATGTAGCTGAAAGTTTTTACAGGCGCGCCTGTGTCGGGGATGTTGCATGAGTATACGCCTTCGAGCTTGTCCTCGTATACCTTTAATATATCGCCTGCGTCTAAGCTCTCACTGCCGTAGGTGAACTTACCGTCATCCGTGACCGTTCCGATGAGCTCGCCGTCTATATCCCCGTCAGTCTCGAGCAGGAACGCTCCGTAGCAATAGCCGAAGAGCTTATCTATAGAGACATCGGTATTGAAATCAAATCCGAAACCGTTACCGAACGCGGATTTCATCACCGCCTCGGCTATACCGCCGATAGTCGGCGTATAAGCAGAGCACACCCTGCCCTCACGCATCAGAGTGGTGACCTTATTGTACAGAGCGATCAGGCTCTCGGTCACAGGCAGACCGTTCTCGTCATAGTCGGGAGCGAGCAGCCGGACCTTATTGCCGGCTCCCTTATACTCGGGCGAAATTATATTTTCAGCCTTATCGGTGGTAACGGCAAACGATACCAGCGTAGGCGGTACATCGAGCTTCTCAAAGCTGCCGCTCATGCTGTCCTTACCGCCGATCGAGCCTATACCGAGGTTCATCTGAGCTTTGAACGCTCCGAGCAGAGCCGCCAGAGGCTTGCCCCAGCGCTTGCCGTCTGTACCGGGCTTCTCAAAATACTCCTGGAAGGTCAGATACACGTCCTCAAATGACGCGCCTGCAGCTATCAGCTTAGAAACCGACTCGACCACGGCGAGATAAGCGCTGTGATAAGGACTTTTCTCAGCTATCATCGGGTTATAGCCCCAAGACATCAGCGATACGGTATCGGTATGCTTTTTCTCTACAGATACCTTCTGCACCATAGCCTGGATAGGCGTGAGCTGGTTTTTGCCGCCGAAGGGCATCAGCACGGTACCCGCGCCGATAGTAGAGTCAAAACGCTCCGATAGTCCGCGCTTAGAGCAGATATTAAGATCAGCCGCCATCGCCTTGAAGTTATCGGTAAAGCTGCCGCTTATATCCTTATCAAAGCTCTCGGGAGCGGCGGGAGTTATATCTATATGCTTCTCAGCGCCGTTAGAGTTAAGGAACTCACGGCTGATATCAACTATTTTCTTGCCGTTCCAGGTCATGGTGAGTCTCGGCTCAGCCTTTACGACAGCTACCACACAGGCGCTCAGGTTCTCACCGTAAGCAAGCTCAATGAACTTGTCGGCGTCTTCGGGAGCTACGACTACCGCCATACGCTCCTGTGACTCTGAGATAGCCAGCTCAGTGCCGTCCAGACCCTCATACTTCTTAGGAACAGCGTTAAGATCTATATCCAGACCGTCGGCAAGCTCGCCGATAGCTACCGATACGCCGCCCGCGCCGAAATCGTTGCAGCGCTTTATCATCCGGGTAGCTTCTTTCTTGCGGAAGAGTCTCTGCAGCTTGCGCTCCTCGGGAGCGTTGCCCTTCTGCACCTCAGCTCCGCAGGTCTCTACCGAATGAGCGTTGTGCGCCTTGGAAGAGCCTGTAGCTCCGCCGATGCCGTCGCGTCCGGTCGCTCCGCCGAGCAGGATGACCACATCACCGGGAGCGGGTACCTCTCGTCTGACGTTCTCAGCCGGAGCGGCAGCGATAACCGCGCCGATCTCCATACGCTTTGCGGCGTAGCCGGGATGATACAGCTCGTCTACGATACCTGTGGCAAGACCGATCTGGTTGCCGTATGAGCTGTAGCCCGCGGCGGCAGTGGTAACGAGCTTACGCTGAGGCAGTTTGCCCTCGATAGTCTCTGATACCGGGACCGTCGGATCTGCCGCGCCCGTGACACGCATAGCGCCGTAGACATACGAGCGTCCCGAAAGCGGATCGCGGATAGCGCCGCCGATACAGGTAGCGGCTCCGCCGAAGGGCTCTATCTCGGTGGGATGGTTATGAGTCTCATTCTTGAACAGGAGCACGAGCTTATCGAGTTTTCCGTCCTTTTTGAGCCGGCGAACCGCGATAGTCGCCAGATCCATCAGGCAGACAGGCTTTGTCCTGCCCAAGCCCTTTCTTACATCTATATATTCATCATACGCGCTCTGTAAAAGCTCATCATCAAACCTGACGCTGTCGATAGTGGTCAAAAAGGTAGTATGACGGCAGTGATCCGACCAGTAAGTATCTATCATGCGGATCTCGGTGATGGTGGGATCTCTGCGTTCGCTGATGAAATACCGCTGACAGAAGGCTATATCGTCAGCGTCCATGGCAAGACCGTAATCGGCCACAAACTTCTCCAAGCCCTCTCTGTCAAGCTCGTTAAATCCGTCGAGAGTCTTTACCTCTGTCGGGATCTCATATTTTACCGCCAAGGTCTCGGGCTTCTCAAGAGCAGCCTCTCTCGCCTCAACGGGGTTGATGACGTACTTCTTGATCTCTGCTATCTCAGAGTCTGTCAGATCACCGTACAGAACATACACCTTAGCCGAGCGTATAAGCGGACGCTCGCCCTGCGATATGATCTGTATACACTGAGCGGCGGAGTCCGCGCGCTGGTCGAACTGTCCCGGCAGATACTCTACAGCAAAGGTGTACGCGCCTGTTGTATCTATCTCCGGGCTTGCGATATCGAGCTGCGGCTCAGAGAACACCGCGCCTACAGCATAGTCAAAAAGCTCCTTGTCGATATCCTCAGCGTCGTAACGGTTGATGATACGCACATCGGTCAGCGAGCTTATCGACAGCAGATTGTTGACGTCGCTGAGCAGAGCCTTAGCCTCGTTCCGAAGACCCTCTCGTTTTTCTACATAGATTCTATAAACCATTTTTATCCTCCGTAGGCAACAAAAAACTATGTCACACTTCTGCTTCCAACGCTCTCTTACCTATATCGCTGCGGTAATAAGCGTTGTCAAAATGTATCCTCTCTACCATGCCGTAAGAGGCGTCGACAGCCTCTTTGAGACTATCGGCTATCGCCGTGACTCCGAGGACCCTGCCGCCGGAGGTCAGGAGCTTGCCGTCCTTGTGGGCGGCTCCGGCGACAAACACACAGTCGGCGATATCATCGGGTATCGTGATCTCATAGCCCTTTTCATAAGCTACGGGATAACCCTCGCTCGCCATGATGACACAGGCGGCTTTTTTATCATAAAACTCGACCTCGGTCTCAGAGAGCGTGCCGTCTGTAGTCGCTCTCATGATAGTGAACAAGTCTGATCTGAGCAGAGGCAGTACGACCTGAGTCTCGGGATCACCAAAGCGACAGTTGTACTCTATCACCTTAGGGCCATCCTTTGTTATCATCAGACCGAAGTACAAACAGCCCTTGAAGGTTCTGCCCTCCGCGTTCATAGCGTTTATAGTCGGGATAAATATCTTATCCATACACTCCCGGGCTACAGCCTCGGTATAATACGGGTTCGGAGCTACAGTACCCATACCGCCTGTGTTGAGTCCGGTGTCGTTATCGCCGGCGCGCTTGTGATCCATGGATGAGATCATCGGCACGACGGTCTTGCCGTCGGTAAAGCTCAGCACGCTTACCTCGGGACCTTCCAAGAACTCTTCGATAACGATGCTGTTGCCGCTTTTGCCGAACTTCTTATCCTTCATTATTGATATAACGGCGTCCTCAGCCTCTTCTCTCGTCTGAGCTATGATGACTCCCTTGCCGAGAGCCAAGCCGTCAGCCTTGATGACCGTAGGTATCGGAGCTGTCTTGATATACTCCAGTGCCTTGTCCGCGTCGGAAAAGACCTCATACGCGGCTGTAGGTATGCCGTACTTCTTCATTAGATTCTTAGAAAAGACCTTGCTGCCCTCTATGATCGCGGCTTCACTGCGGGGACCGAAGCATGGGATGCCCTTCTCTTCGAGAGCGTCCACACAGCCGAGCACCAGCGGATCATCGGGAGCCACAACGGCATAGTCGATACTGTTTTCGACAGCGAACCTCACGATACCGTCTATATCCGTAGCTCCTATGCTCACGCACTCGGCGTCGGCGGCTATACCGCCGTTGCCGGGCAGGGCGTATATCTTATCTATATCTTTATTCTCTTTCAGTTTCTTTATTATGGCGTGCTCACGTCCGCCGCCGCCAACGACAAGTATTTTCATTATATTTCTCCTTATGACCCAAAGGCTCCCTTTGGTAAAGGGAGCTGTCGACGAATGTCGACTGAGGGATTGTATCGGACAGGGCGCGGGCATAGCCCGCCCTTAACCGTTATCTCTTTTCTATTCCCTTTTATCAGAAATCAGTGGTGGAACAGTCTCATACCGGTGAACGCCATAGCCATACCGTAGCGGTCACAGCAGTCGATAACGGCGTCGTCGCGTATCGAGCCGCCGGGCTCGGCGATATACTTTACGCCGCTCTTATACGCGCGCTCGATGTTGTCCGAGAACGGGAAGAACGCGTCCGAGCCCAGAGCCACGTTGTCTACTGTGTCGAGATAAGCTCTCTGCTCCTCGTCGGTAAAGGGAGCGGGCTGCTCGGTAAAGTACTTCTGCCAGTTGCCGTCCGCGGTTACGTCCTCCTCGTTGCGGTTGATATAACCGTCGATGACGTTGTCGCGGTCGGGTCTGCGGATATCCTCGCGGAAGGGCAGATCGAGCACCTTGTCGCTCTGTCTGAGGAACCATGTATCAGCCTTGCTGCCCGCGAGACGGGTGCAGTGGATACGGCTCTGCTGACCGGCTCCTACGCCGATAGCCTGACCGTCCACAGCATAGCAGACAGAGTTGGACTGTGTATACTTAAGGGTAATGAGCGAGATTATCAGATCGCGGACAGCGCTCTCGGGGAGCTCCTTGTTCTTCGTAACGATGTTTGAGAGCAGCTCACGGTTGATCTCAAAGTTGTTTCTGCCCTGCTCAAAGGTGATTCCGTAGACCTGCTTATGCTCTACGGGAGCAGGCACATAGTCGGGATCGATCTTTACGATATTGTAGTTGCCTTTTCTCTTGGATTTGAGTATCTCAAGCGCCCCGGGCTCATAGCCGGGTGCGATGATACCGTCGCTGACCTCACGCTTGATCATCAGCGCCGTGGTAACGTCGCATACATCGGACAGAGCCACCCAGTCGCCGAAAGAGCACATACGGTCGGTGCCGCGGGCGCGGGCGTAAGCGCAGGCTAAGGGAGAGTCATCCAGACCCTCGATATCGTCGACAAAACAAGCCTTCTTGAGCTTATCGCTGAGCTTGACGCCTACAGCCGCCGAGGTGGGGCTGACGTGCTTGAAGGAGGTCACAGCGGGCAGTCCGAGAGCCTCCTTAAGCTCCTTGACGAGCTGCCATGAGTTGAACGCGTCAAGGAAGTTTATATATCCGGGTCTGCCGGAGAGTATCTCGATAGGCAGCTCGGAGCCGTCGTGCATAAAGATCTTTGCGGGCTTCTGATTGGGGTTACAACCGTATTTTAACTCAAACTCTTTCATTATACTATCTCCTTTTCATTAATAAGCGGAGTCTTTATTCTAAACTCTATTAAAACCGGATTATAAAACCGATATTACACGTTCTTGTTTATCAGTCTGTTGTCCTCATCGCCTGTTTCGAGGTCGATGTAGCGGACATACAGAGATATCTTGTTGTTCTCGTCCAGAGCGCTCCACAGCTTGTCAGCGAACTCGTCGATATCATCGGGTATCGCTACGCGCTCGGGCTCCCCCTGGAAGGTAGGTATCGGGTTGCCGTCGCATACATAGGTGTGGATGAAGTGACCTAAGCCGGCCTTTGACGGATAGTCAAAGCCGTAGCGCGCGCAGGCGCTGCCCTCGGGGTCAACGGACTTCAATATGCTCATGCTGTAGCAGAAGTCGCCGTCCTCAAAGGTCAGCATACCGCTGATACGGGGTGTGAGGTTGGGAGCGTCGGGCTCGAATTCACGCGCCGCGAGCGCTCTGTTGAAGCTCAGACCCTTTTCAAGACCTTCATAGATAGTATCGGTCTGGTCACCGTTGGTTACGATGAGATTGTTCTCATACTCGCGGATAGCCGCGTAGATGATCAGCGAGGGATCCTCTACCTTAGATGCGTCAAAGGGCTCGGTAAATACCGCACCGTCACGCTCCGTGAACACTCTGTTGCGCGAATTAGCGCTGCGTCCCATGATGAAGTACGCGGTCACCGCCTTTGTGCCGTCGGCAGTCTTGCCGATGATTATGCCTCTGCCGGGATAAGTATTGCCCTCGAGCAGCTCGGCGATGTCGTTGATCTTGTAAATATCCATTCCAAATTCCCCTTATAATCTATTTATTGTAGGGGCGGGTCTTGACCCGCCCGTTTGCAAAGCAACATAAGCACATTTTCGACTGTAAACCTATAAAGGCTTACAGTCGGGCGGGTCAAGACCCGCCCCTACAGAGATTCTCTGATATCTTTTCCGCCGACTGCGGCAGAATTATCCACTCAGCCTGCTCCATGACCCGTCTTTGCAGAGTCTCGGGAGTATCGCCGTCCATGACCTCGACAGCCTTCTGGGCGATTATCTCTCCCCCGTCGGGTATCTCGTTGACAAAGTGTACGGTAGCTCCCGTCACCTTGACGCCCTTTTTGAGAGCAGCCTCATGCACCCTTAAGCCGTAGTAGCCCTGACCGCAGAACGACGGTATGAGCGAGGGATGCACGTTGATGATACGGTGATCGTATCTCGATGTAAAGTCAGCCGAAAGTATAGACATAAAGCCTGCCAGCACGATCAAATCAATACCGTTTTCTTCAAGAGCCGCTATGACCGCGCTCTCAAAGGCCTCTTGTGTTTTTAATTCTTTTATGGAAATATATATTGCCTTGATGCCGGCGTTCTCAGCTCTTGTCAGCGCGTATGCGTCGGCGTTATTCGATATGACCAGCTTTATCTCGCCGCTTTTTATCACACCGCTGTTCTGAGCGTCTATGAGCGCCTGCAGATTAGTGCCGCCGCCCGATACGAGTACGGCTATCTTAGCCTTTAACATAATACGATTTTCTCCTCGCCGTCAGCCTTGACGATCTCGCCGATGACATATGCGTCCTCGCCCTGAGCCTTAAGTATCTCCAGAGCCTCGTCGACCTGAGCCGCAGGCACGGTGATGCTCATGCCTACGCCCATGTTGAAGGTGTTGAACATATCATGCTCCGATATGCCGCCCTTCTCCTTGATGAGCTTGAAGATAGGCAAGACACGGACAGAATCCTTATTTATCTTCGCGCACAGTCCGTCGGGTATAGAGCGCGGGATATTCTCATAAAAGCCGCCGCCCGTGATATGCGAGATGCCCTTGACCTTGACTTTTTCAAGCAGAGCCAGTACAGGCTTAACATATATCTTGGTCGGAGTGAGCAGCGTCTCGCCTACGCTCTTGCCGCCGAGCTCGGCTACGGGAGCTTTGATATCGGCGTTCTCTACGTCAAAGACCTTTCTGACCAGCGAAAAGCCGTTGGAGTGGACGCCCGACGACGGCAGAGCTATCACTGCGTCGCCCGCCTCCATAGTCTTGTTATCTATTATCTTAGCCTTATCGACCACGCCTGTGCTGTAACCCGCCAGATCGTACTCGTCCTCGGGATAGAAGCCGGGCATTTCAGCGGTCTCGCCGCCTATGAGAGCCGCGCCCGACTGCACACAGCCGTCCGCTACGCCTTTGACTATATCGGCGATACGCTCGGGCACGTTCTTGCCGCAGGCGATGTAGTCGAGAAAGAACAGCGGCTTAGCGCCCACGCACACGATATCGTTGACGCACATAGCTACGCAGTCGATACCTACGGTGTCATGCTTATCCATAAGGAAAGCCAGTTTCAGCTTTGTTCCGACTCCGTCGGTACCGCTGACAAGCACGGGCTTGGATATGCCCTCGAGGTCAAGCTCAAACAATCCGCCGAAGCCGCCTACATCCGAGCATACACCCGCTGTAGCGGTGCGGGCTACATGAGCCTTCATCAGCTCTACCGCCTTATATCCCGCCGTGATATCGACGCCCGCCGCGGCGTAAGCGTCTGATTTGGAATTGTTAATCATATATCTTACCTTTCTGCTCGAAAAAGAGCGTTGAAACAAATAATTTAATAGAAATCTGTGAATCTATGTTGATGATTTTGGTTCATCGCACAGCGAACCCATGATCCGCAGTTAATGCCGTTAAAGATAATAACAAGCGTTTCAAAAGGCGGAACAAAGACGCGCGCGTCACTCCTCTCCGTCCCAGCAATAGGTGCACAGATCACACTTAGGCAGACCTATCGCCTCTACGATGCCGTCGAGCGACTGAAAATCGAGCGAGTCAAATTTCAGTTTCTCACATATCGTTTCTCTCAGTCTTTTGCCGCGCTCGGTCGAGCCGTCGGCATACTCCTTGATATGGTCAAAGCCCTCTTCGCCCTCTAACTCTAAGATGACCCTGCGCGCTATCAGATCCATATCAGATGTGTTGCGCGAGAAGTTGAGATACTTACATCCGTACATGATGGGCGGACACGCCGAGCGCATATGCACGCTCTTGGCGCCGTTCTCGTAAAGGAACTCTACGGTCTCTCTGAGCTGAGTACCGCGCACGATACTGTCATCTACAAACAGCAGATCCTTATCAGTGATCAGATCATATACGGGTATCTGCTTCATCTTAGCTACCTTATTGCGGTCGCTCTGCCTTTGAGGCATGAACGAGCGCGACCATGTGGGCGTATACTTGATGAAAGCGCGCGCAAAGTGCTTGCCGCTCGCGTTAGCGTAGCCTATGGCGTGAGGCGTACCCGAGTCAGGCACTCCGCCGACATAGTCCACCTTGATATCGCCGAGATTCTCTCTGTCATGCTCAGCCATGACGGCGCCGTTACGATAGCGCATGACCTCTACGTTCACGCCCTCATAAGTAGAGGTCGGATATCCGTAGTAGCTCCACAAAAAGGAGCAGATACGCTTCTTCTTACCGGGCTTTTGAAGCTGTTTCATGCTGTCGGGAGTAAGTCTGACGATCTCTCCGGGGCCGAGCTCACACTCGTCGTCATAGCCGAGCTTCTGATAAGCGTAGCTCTCAAAAGACACGGCATAGCCAAACTCGCTCTTGCCTATACACACAGGCAGCCTGCCCACCTTGTCACGCGCGGCGATAAGCGAGCCGTCCTCGCAGAGTATCAGGATATTCTGCGTGCCGTCGATGATGCTCTGCGCGAACTTGATGCCCTCGGCAAAGCTCGACTGAGTATCTATCAGCGCGGCGAGCAGCTCCGTAGTATTGACTCTGCCGCCCGTCATAGAGTCAAAATGTCCGTAAGAGTGCTTGAGGTGCTTATCTATGAGCTCCTCATAGTTGTTTATGATACCTACGTTGCAGATAGCGTAGGTGCCGAGATGCGAGCGTATGAGCAGCGGCTGGGGATCGGTATCCGAAATAACGCCGATAGCCGATGTGCCCGACATCTCATCTAAGATATGCTCAAACTTCGTTCTGAAGGGAGCGTTCTCAATATTGTGTATCTTGCGCTGTAAGCCTATCTCGGGATCGTAAGCGGCAAGTCCTCCGCGCCTTGTGCCGAGATGGGAGTGATAGTCAACGCCGAAGAAAACATCCATCATACAGTCTTCCGTAGATGTTATTCCAAAAAAGCCTCCCATATTTACCTCCTTTTTAGTGAGGAGTGAGGAGTTAAGGGAAACGCGATTCGCGTTTTAGATTTATATGTAGGCGCAAACCGATTATAAATGGGTGCGGGCAGCGCCCGCCATCAATTCCTAACTCCTAATTCCTAATTCCTAACTCAACTAAAGTCTCTCGGATATACCTTTATCCTTCTCCAAAACCACAGCCGCGTCAGCCCTGCGCTTAGCGTCCAGCTTATCGGCGAGTTCTTTATCATCTACGGCGATTATCTGAGCCGCGAGCAGAGCCGCGTTAGCGGCGCCGTTGAGCGCTACCGTAGCTACGGGGATGCCCGTAGGCATCTGCACGGTAGACAGCAGAGCGTCCAGACCGTCCATCATACCGCCTTTGCAGGGGATACCGATGACAGGCAGCGTAGTGTTGGCGGCTATTGCTCCCGCCAGATGCGCCGCCATACCTGCCGCCGCTATGATAACGCCGAAGCCGTTATCGCGGGCGTTCAAGGCGAAGTCACGCGCCTCAACAGGCGTACGGTGAGCCGAATACACATGGACCTC
This sequence comes from uncultured Ruminococcus sp., assembly GCA_902776975.1. Lineage (GTDB taxonomy): Bacteria > Bacillota > Clostridia > Oscillospirales > Acutalibacteraceae > Ruminococcoides. The sequence continues at coordinate 7,696 of CACYSI010000041.1, read as the reverse complement.
AAAGGGTATGTCAAGGCTCTTCAACATATCGGTGGCTTTTTTTACAATGGGCAGATCGCTATCCGAGCCCATGATAATACCGACTTTTTTCATTATCATATACCTCCAACCGGTTTAAGTCAGGAGTGAGAAGTGAGGAGTGAGGAGTTAAGGGAAACGCTGACGCGTTTTGAATGAATAGTACGTTGTATAACACACTATAAATGGGTGCGGGCAGCGCCCGCCATTAATCCCTAACTCCTAACTCCTAACTACTAATTCCTAACTGCAATCACTTCATTGCCGAACTCTTATCCTTCTGGATTACGTCGTGCGCGCCGCCCTCTACTATGGATGTAGCCGATACCAGAGTCAGCTTAGCCTTCTGCTGCAGCTCGCGGATATTCAGAGCGCCGCAGTTGCACATGGTGGATTTGACCTTAGACAGCGACAGAGCCACATTATCCTTAAGGGGACCGGCATAAGGAACGAGCGAGTCTACGCCCTCCTCAAAGCTGAGCTTCTTATCGCCGCCGAGGTCATAGCGCTGCCAGTTGCGGGCGCGCTGTGAGCCCTCGCCCCAGTATTCCTTATAATATGTACCGTTGATGCTGACCTTGTTGGACGGACTCTCGTCAAAGCGGGCGAAGTATCTGCCTAACATGATGAAGTCGGCGCCCATAGCCAGAGCTAAGGTTATGTGATGATCGTAGACGATACCGCCGTCTGAGCAAACGGGGATGTACACGCCCGTCTCCTCAAAGTACTTATCTCTCTCGGCGCAGACCTCGATCAGAGCGGTAGCCTGACCGCGTCCGATACCCTTGGTCTCGCGGGTGATGCAGATCGAACCGCCGCCGATGCCGACCTTGATGAAGTCAGCGCCGCAGTCCGCGAGATAGCGAAAGCCCTCAGCGTCTACTACGTTGCCCGCGCCGACCTTCACGCTGTCGCCGTAACGCTCGCGGATCCAGTCAATAGTCAGCTTCTGCCACTCGGAAAAGCCCTCGGATGAGTCTATGCACAGCACATCCGCGCCTGCTTCGATCAAAGCAGGTACGCGCTCGGCATAGTCTCTTGTATTGATACCCGCGCCGACGACATATCTCTTATGCTCGTCGAGCAGCTCGTTGGGGTTCTGCTTGTGGCTGTCATAATCCTTACGGAATACAAAGTATCTCATTCTGCCGTCTTTTGAGATGACGGGCAGAGAGTTGAGCTTATGATCCCAGATGATATCGTTGCACTCAGACAGAGTCGCTCCCTCATAAGCATAGATGAGCTTGTCGAACGGAGTCATGAAGCTCTCGACCTTCTCCGATCTGTCCATACGGCTGATACGATAGTCGCGGCTGGTGACAACGCCGAGCAGCTTGCCGTCGGGAGCGCCTCCCTCGGTCACGGCAAGGGTGCTGTGACCCGTACGCTCCGTAAGCTCGATGACGTCGGCAAGGGTAGCGTCGGGGCGGATGTTTGAGTCGCTCTGTACAAAGCCCGCCTTATAGCTCTTAGCGCGGCGTACCATAGCCGCCTCGTCCTCTACACTCTGTGAGCCGTAGATGAAGCTCACACCGCCCTGAGTAGCCAGAGCTACGGCGAGCTTATCGCCCGATACCGCCTGCATGATAGCGGATACGAGCGGGATATTCATGGTGATAGCGCTCTCTTCTCCCTTTTTGTACTTTACAAGGGGAGTTTTGAGAGATACGTTAGCGGGCACACACTCGCTCGACGAGTAGCCCGGTATCAACAGATATTCGTTGAAGGTATGCGCAGGTTCGTTTATAAAAGTTGCCATTATCAGTATTTCCTTTCAGCCTTTGTCTCGCAGTAGATACAGCGATAGATTTTATTTTCGGGATCAGTGAGTCTGAACACATGGTCGAGCTCCTGCTCCGTAGTTGTGATGCATCGGGGATTCATACACTTTATGACGTTGGTCAGCTCGTGCGGCATATCGATACAGCGCTTGCGTATGAGCTCTCCGTCACGGATGATGTTGACGGTAGCCTGAGGATCCACAAAGCCGATAACATCCATATCTATATGGGTCGATGAATCTATCTTGATGATATCCTTCTTACCCATTTTTTTCGAAACGACATTTTTTATGATAGCCACCGAACAGTCGAGATCGTCGAGCTTCAACAGCTCATACAGTCTCATGCCTCTGCCGGCGGTGATGTGATCTATGACTATGCCGTTCTGTATCGAATCTATTTTCATATGGTGCCCGCCTCCTTCAACAGCTTGAGTATCAAAGCCATTCTCATATACTTGCCGTTAGCTACCTGCTTAAAGTAGCACGCGCGGGGATCGTCGTCTATAGCTACGCTGATCTCGTTGACTCTGGGCAGCGGATGCATGATCGCCAGATCCTTTTTGGCGTTTTCGAGCTTCTGAGGGGTGAGTATATAGCTGTCCTTGAGTCTTACATAGTCCTCTTCGTTGAAGAAGCGCTCGCGCTGGACGCGTGTCATATACAGGATATCCAGCTCGGGCATAGCGGTCTCAAGATCGGTCGTCTGCAAATAGGGTATACCCTTTCTCTGCAAAACGTCTTTCTTTACATAGCTCGGCACTTTTAATTCTTCAGGAGAAATAAGCACAAAGCGTATATTCTCATATCTCGACATAGCGTTGATGAGCGAGTGTACCGTCCTGCCGAATTTCAGATCGCCGCACAGACCGATAGTCATGCTGTCCATACGGCCTTTTTCACGATATATGGTCAGCAGATCGGCGAGGGTCTGGGTCGGGTGGTTATGACCGCCGTCGCCCGCGTTGATGACCGGGATAGTCGCCGCGCGGGAAGCTACCAGAGCCGCGCCCTCTTTAGGATGACGCATAGCGATGATGTCGGCGTAGCAGGATACTGTCTTGGCGGTATCGGCTACGCTCTCGCCCTTAGCCGCGGAGCTCGCTCCCGCCGAGGATACCGAGATGACGTTGCCGCCCAGCTCATACATAGCCGCCTCAAAGCTGAGCCTTGTGCGCGTGGACGGCTCAAAGAACAGGGTCGCGAGCTTCTTGTGCCTGCATACCTCCTGATACTTCTCGGGGTTATCTATGATGTCGCAGGCGGTCTGCATCAGTTCTTCGAGCTCTTCGACGCTCAGGTCTACTATATCGAGCACAGACCTCATGCCTGACCTCCTATCCAACTCTCGTCAGAAGGATTGTTGCGGAATTTTATCAGTCTTTCAACATCGGCAGCCTTGATATAACCGTCCTCGGCGGCAACATCCGCGATGACGTCAAAGTCGGTCAGCGATATATTCTTTACGTCAGCGGCAGCGAGACGGTCGAGACCCTTCTGCATACCGTAGGTGAAGATCGACACGATGCCCAGCACCTCGGCGCCCGCCTCACGCAGAACGTCCACTACCTCGAGCACAGAGCCGCCCGTAGAGATAAGATCCTCTACAACTACGACCTTCTGACCCTTTTCGAGTCTGCCCTCGATCTGGTTCTGTCTGCCGTGATCCTTATGACCCGAGCGCACATAGCCCATGGGCAGCCCCATGATATGCGCCGTTATAGCGGCGTGAGCTATACCTGCCGTCGATGTGCCCATAAGCACCTCGACATCGGGATAATTCTCTGTGATAAGCTCAGCCAGACCCTCCTCAACATCCGTACGGACGTCCTTATCGGATAAGGTCAGCCTGTTGTCGCAGTAAACAGGGCTTTTTATACCGCTCGCCCAGGTGAACGGCTCCTCGGGGCGGAAGAATACCGCCTTTATTTTCAATAAATCCTTAGCGATTTTGATTTTCAGATCCATAATATCTCCTTTTCACACAACAGATAATAATATCGAAAAAACACTTAGTGTAATGAATCAGGAATCGGGCGCGGGCAAAGCCCGCCCTTAACTATTTACCATTCATTATTCCCTATTCACCGGCGTCAGCCGATAAACTCTTCAACACATCTTCTGTAAGCCGCTACGGGGTCGGCAGCCTGGGTGATAGGTCTGCCCACTACTATATAATCCGAGCCTATCTCCTTAGCCGCCTTAGGCGTCATGACTCTCTTCTGGTCGCCGATATCTCCGTCAGCGAACCTTACGCCCGGAGTAACGGTGATGAAAGCGTGTCCGCAGGTCTCATGCACCTTAGCAGCCTCCAGCGGCGAGCATACGACGCCGTCGAGACCGCTCTCCTCCGCGCACTTGGCATAGTGCATAACGACCTTATCTATAGGCTCCTTTATCAGCAGATCTTCTTCCATAGCCTGCTGGTCGGTAGAGGTAAGCTGAGTAACGGCTATCAGCATCGGACGGGTACCGTCGGGACGGGTCAAGCCCTCCAGCGCCGCTCTCATCATTGCCTTTGTACCGCCCGCGTGAAGGTTGGTGATATCCACGTCGAGCTGTGAGAGCACTCGCATAGCCTTCATAACGGTATTGGGGATATCGTGGAGCTTGAGATCGAGAAAGATCTTGTGTCCTCTGCGCTTTATCTCGCGCACTATCGAGGGACCCTCCGCGTAGTACAGCTCCATGCCTATCTTGACAAAGGGCTTACGTTTTTCATTCTCAAATTTGCTCAAAAAGTCAAAGGTAGCCTCGGCTGAGCTGAAATCGCAGGCTACGATCACATCCTTACCCATTACTTAGCCTCCTGTAAATCTTTAAGATTCTCTATTTTATATTTATCCATGACCGCGGGCAGAGCGTCTATGATATCTTTGCAAGCCATGGGATCCACCAGATTCTGCGCGCCGATCTCTACGGCAGTCGCGCCTGCCATGAGCATCTCGAGCACATCCTCGGCACAGCTCACGCCTCCCATACCAACTACGGGGATGTCTACGGCGTGAGACACCTGATAGACCATCCTCAGCGCTACAGGCAGGATAGCAGGTCCCGAAAAGCCGCCCATAACATTAGCTATAACGGGCTTACGGGTCTTGAGATCTATCCTCATGCCGAGCAGAGTATTTATCAGGCTGATACCGTCGGCTCCCGCCGCTTCACACGCCTTTGCTATACTCACTATATCTGTCACGTTAGGCGAGAGCTTGATGATGACGGGCTTTTTTGTGACTGCCTTCACGGCTCTCGTCACCTCGGCCGCCGCATCGGGACTTGTACCGAAGCTCATGCCGCCGCCGTGAACATTGGGACAACTCACGTTGACCTCCAGCCAGCCCACCTGAGGCTCTTTATCGAGCTTTTCACAGGTATAGGCGTAGTCATCTACCGAAAAGCCGCTCACGTTAGCCATGACAGGCTTATCAAAGCATTTTTTCAGCTTCGGCAGCTCCTCTGCGATCACCTTTTCCACTCCCGGATTCTGCAAGCCTACAGCGTTTATCATACCAGCCGTACACTCGGCGATACGCGGAGTAGGATTTCCGAAGCGCGGATCCTTTGTTGTGCCCTTGAACGAAAAGGTACCGAGGATATTTATGTCATACAGCTCTGCGAACTCATATCCGTACCCGAAGGTGCCCGAAGCGGGGATAACGGGGTTATCAAGCTCGATACCGCACAGATTCACACTCAGTCTGCCCATAGTATCTCCTCCCTTTTCAGCACGGGTCCGTCCTTGCATATCCGCTTATATCCCGTGAGTGTTTTGCACGAGCAGCCCATACAGGCTCCGAAGCCGCAGCCCATACGCTCCTCAAAGCTGAACTGCCCCGAGGTCTTGACCGCCTTGTTCAGCGCTCTGAACATCGGCATCGGACCACAGGTGTAGAAGTATGAGTATCCGTCGGGCAGAGCGTCTGTTACAAAGCCCTTAATGCCGTGTGAGCCGTCGACGGTAGTGACAGCCACATCACAGCCGAGAGCCTTGAACTCGTCTTCATAAAAGACCTCGTCCTCGGTATTGAAGCCCAGGACGACGCTCACCCTTTTACCCTGAGCCAGCAGTCTTTTAGCGAGCAGATACATAGGCGGTACGCCTACTCCTCCGCCCACCAGCAGCGGAGAGTCACCCGCGGGTGTCAGGTCATAGCCGTTGCCGAGTCCGGTGAGTATCATCAGCTCTGTCCCCTCGGACATCTCGCTCATAGCCTCGGTGCCCTTGCCAATGACCTTATAGATGAGGGTCAGCTTATCGCCCTCAACATCGCACACGGATATCGGACGACGCAGATAAAGCCCGTCGAGTTTAATATTCACGAACTCTCCGGGGTTCTTTATCCCCGAGGTATCGCCGCTGAGGATCATTTTATATACATCCTTAGCTATTCTTTTGTTTTGCGAAACGGTAAATAATGTGTCAAGCATGATTTCACCAAAAATACAAATCGGGTGCGGGCGTCCCGCCCTTAATACCTGATTCCTAACTCCTGATTCCTAACTCCTGATTCCTAACTATTAAGCGTCTATAGTCGATATAGTCAGTGTGGTCTCCTCGAGTACATCGAGCAGAACACGGACTGTATCCAGTGATGTGAAGATAGTCACGCCGTTCTCGACAGCCGTCTGACGGATCGCGGTGCCGTCCTCATAGTGCACGCCCGACATTATCGCTCTGGTGTTGATGACGTAGCTGACATAGCCCGCGCGGATAGCGTCGAGTATCTGTGTAGAGCCCTCAGAGAGCTTTTTGAGCGTCCTTGTACGGATACCGTTCTCACGCATGACCTTGGCTGTCAGATCGGTCGCCTCGATGTTGAAGCCGAGATTGTAGAAGCGGCGTACCAGCGGGATAGCCTCTTCCTTGTCCTCGTCGGCGAGGGTGACGATTACGGTTCCGTAGTTCTGCACCTTTGTGCCTGCCGCTACGAGCGCCTTGTACATCGCACGCGACAGCTTCTTATCATATCCGATAGCCTCGCCTGTACTCTTCATCTCGGGAGAGAGATAAGCGTCCAGACCCTTGATCTTCTGGAAGGAGAATACCGGCACCTTGACATAGTATCTCTGTTTTTCTTCGGGATAGAGACAGAAGATGCCCTGCTCTTTGAGCGACTTACCGAGGATGACCTCAGTCGCGATATCCGCGAGGGAGTAGCCTGTGGATTTACTGAGGAACGGAACGGTTCTCGATGATCTCGGGTTGACTTCTATTATGTATACATCGTCGTTTTCGTCTACAATGAACTGGATATTGTACAGACCGATAATGCCGATGGCTTTACCGAGCTTCTTCGCATATTGCAGTATGATACCCTTGACCTTATCTGAGATAGAGAAGGACGGATAAACGGAGATAGAGTCGCCGGAGTGAACACCCGTTCTCTCTACCAGTTCCATGATACCGGGCACGAATACGTCTACGCCGTCGCAGATCGCGTCGACCTCGACCTCCTTGCCCATGATGTATTTATCTACAAGTACAGGCTTGTCCTCGTCGATCTCAACCGCGGTTTTCAGATAGTGGCGTAAATCTTCTTCCTTAGAAACAATCTGCATCGCTCTGCCTCCGAGCACGAAGGACGGACGGACAAGCACAGGATAGCCGATCTCGGCGGCTGCCGCTACGCCCTCTTCGATCGAAGTGACCGCGTGACCCGCGGGCTGCGGGATACCGAGCTCCTTGATGATCGCGTTGAAGCTGTCGCGGTTCTCGGCTCTCTCGATCGCGGCACAGTCGGTTCCGATGATCTTTACGCCTCTGTCCATGAGGGGTTGAGCGAGGTTGATCGCGGTCTGACCGCCCAGTGAAGCGATAACGCCCTCGGGCTGTTCAAAGTCGATGATCGCCATGACGTCCTCGGGAGTGAGGGGCTCAAAATAGAGCTTGTCGGCGGT